>JAHWJI010000040.1 GCA_019348495.1 Actinomycetota bacterium
CCGGCCCGAGGTGCTCGGTCCGGCCGATGCACCGGATGGGGCGACGGGCGACCGGGGCGACGGCGTCCCCCAGGGCCACCTGGTGGCCGTGGCCGGGCACCGGCCACCCGAGTTGGGGGGCTACGACCCCAACCCGGTGGCCGACCGGGTGCGGACCAAGCTGGCGGAGATCCTGGCCGCCACCCTCAGCATCCGGCCCGACCTGGTGGTCCTCACCGGCCTGGGGCTGGGAGCCGAGCAGCTGGGGGCCGAGGCGGCCACCGAGGCGGCGGTGCCCTATGTGGCCGTGCTGGCCTTCCCCAGTCAGGACTCGGTGTGGCCCCAGGCGAGCCGGGCCCGGTACGGGGCGCTGTTGGCCGGCGCCGCCGGCCAGGTGGTGGTCCAGGCCAGGGCCCCGGCCACCAAGGCCCAGGCCGGCGCCGCCCTGGCCCGGCGCGACGCCTGGCTGGCCCGCCACGCCGACGAGGCGGTGGTGGTGTGGGACCGCCGGGATCCAGCCGTGGGCCGACTGGCCCGCTCGTTCCAGGAGGCCCTGGGCGAGACCGAGGTCTGGCTGCTGGAGCCCTGAACGTTCGTAGTCCTCACGAGCAGCGCCGGGCCGGCTCGGCTACCGCGCCCACGAGGTGACGGCCGGGGCTACCTGCCGTTGCTGGAGTGTCGCCAATCGGCCTCCAGCAGGAACCAGACCCGCTTGCCGTCGTCGTCGCGCTCGGCTCCCCAGCGCGACGCCAGAGCCTCGACCAGGGCCAGCCCCCGCCCGGTGGTGGCGTCGATGGGCGCCATGCACGTCTGGGGCATGCGGGAGTTCCAGTCCTTCACCTCGGCCCACAGCCGGCGTTGCTCGAAGCGGATGGTGACCTGTAGGTCGGTACGGGCGTGGAGGGTGACGTTGGTGACCAGCTCGCTGACGAGCAGCACGGCCGAGTCCACGACGTCGGGGGGTGCGTCGGTCTCACCCAGGGCGTCGCGGACGAACGTGCGGGTCTCCCCCACGCTGCTGGCGTCGCCGTAGAACAGTCGTCTCGCTTCGATCGCTCCACCCTCCCCCGTGGGCGTCCGCAGCGAACGGATGGACAGGACCGGACGTGACCTTCGTCGCCTCGGGGCGGGGGATGACCTGAGCACCCCTGCCTCGACCCGGCGGCGGGGCCGGGGAGGCAGGGGGCGAGCGGTAGTGTGCCTTCCTCGAGGCGTGGCTGTCCAGGGTGGAGCCGGCGGTGGCCGAGACCTAGCCATGGGGTCCCGACGGGCTGGCCACCACCACCACGGTGGCGTCGCACTGCTCCAGGACCTGTTCGACGACGTGGCCGAGGAAGGGGCGCCCCTGGAGCTGGCGCAGGTTGGCCCCCAGCACCACCAAGTCGACCTCCTCGTCGACGGCGGCCCGCACGATCTCGTCGGCTGGCGAGGAGCCCGACCGGTCGACGGTCCGGGCTCGGGCGCCCAGCTCGTCGGCAAAGGCCTCGGCTCGCTCGATGAGCGTGGCCCCGACGTCGGCACGGGGGACCGTGGACGTGGCCGCACCGTCGGCGCGACGGCTACGGCTGGCCTCGGTGGCCGCCGGCGCCGGCGTGGTGACGTGGGTCAAGAGCACCTCGGTGCCGATGCTGGCGCTCAGGTTGAAGGCGATCTCCTGGGCGGCACGCGACGACGCGGTGGCCGACACCGGGACCAGGGCCCGGGCGAAGGCGCCCGGCAGGGCCCGGTCGAGGTTGCGGGCCCGGCGCACGATCACCACGGGGATCAAGGTCTGGGTCAACAGGTCGTCGACGATGGGCGAGAGGATCCACGGGCCCTCGCTGGCTTCGGGAGCGCCGACCCCGATGGCCCCGTAGCCCAACCGGGCCTCTCCGAGGATGGCCTCCGAGGCGTGGTCCGAGCTGACCTTGACCAACGAGACCGGCCGGTCGTCGAAGATGTCCACCACGGCCCTCACCCCCGCCTCGGCGGCGTCGGCGCCGACTGACAGGACGGTGGCCTCCACATCCTCCAGCCAGGCATAGTGCAGCACCTGGGCGGCCACGATGGAGTTGATCCCGCCCTGGCTGGGCAGCAGGAGGCGGTGCGAGCGCACCATCACGTTGCGGCTGACCGACTCCTCGCGCTGCAGGCGCCGCTGCTCCTCGTCGGTGCCCTGCCAGCTCCGGGCCACGGCCCGAAGCATCGGGCCCGCCATCATCGAGGTGGCGATGGCCATGAGCACGACCACGGTGTAGGAGGCTTGGTTCAACACCCCGAGGGACAGCCCGATGGTGGCGATGACGATCTCCACCGCGCCTCGAGCGTTGAGCCCGACACCGAGCGCCAGGCCCTCGCGTCCGGGCAGGCGGGCGGCGCGGGCGCCGACCCAGGCGCCGGAGAACTTCGAGACGCTGGCCACGGCGATGACCACCGCTCCCCAGAACAGGACCTGGGGATCGGCCAACAGCCCCAGGTCGACCCGCAGGCCCGACGTGGCGAAGAAGATGGGTGCCACCACGCCGGCGGTGACCACCTCGAGTTGCTCTTCCACCTGGGCCTGCTTGAACTTGGAACGCCCCAGCACGATGCCGGCCACGAAGGCACCGATGACGGCCTCCACGCCCAGGAACTGGGTGACGGCCCCGGCGACCAGGGCGACCACCACCACGGCGGTGAAGGTGGCGGCCGGGCCGGCCTGGCGGCGCCGGAGCTGGCGCAAGAGGGCGTCGACGGCTCGCTGGCCCACGGTGAGGGCACCCAGGATGAACGCGGCCATCCCCAACAGGGTGATGGCGAGGGGGCCCACGGCGATCTCGCCGGCCTGGGCCAGTCCGGCGATCACACCCAGCAGGATCCAGCCCACCACGTCGTTGGCCATGCCCGCAGCCAAGGTCATCTGCCCGAAGTTCCGGCGCATGAGGCCCATCTCGCCCAGGATCTTGGCGATGACGGGCAGCGACGAGATGCTCAGGGCGGTGGCCATGAACAGCACGAAGATGAGCTTGGTGCCGGCCCCCTCGCTGAAGACCGGGGGTAGGGCGAAGCCCAGGCCGATGCCCATCGCCAGGGGGACCACCAGGCTGCCGGTCGCCACCAGGGCGGCGCCTCTGCCCAGGCGGCGGATGAGGGCCAGGTCGGTCTCGAACCCGGTGCTCACCAGCAAGAACACCGCGCCGATCCAGCTGACGGCGAACAACATGGCCGACTGGACGTCGTCGGCCGGAAAGAGCCAGTCGCTCACGCCCGGCAAGAGCCCCCCGAGCACCGATGGGCCGAGGAGCAGCCCGGCGCCCAGCTCGCCGACCACAGCCGGCTGGCCGATGCGCTTCATGGCCACCCCCAGGGTTCGCGCCACCAGGAGCAGGACGGCGAACTGGGTCCAAAAGACCAGGAGCTGGTGCTCGTCGGGGGCGACGAGGTTCATCGGGTCGTGCTCGCTCCGGCCCGCATCGGAGCGAGGGTAGCGTCGCCGCCGTCCGGTCGGGTGGAGGAGGAACAAGCGCTGTGGACGTCGACGTCGATCTGGAGGCGCCCTGTGCGCCCGAGGCACTCTTCGCCTGGGTCGACGACCTCGGCCGCTACCCCCGCTGGCTCGACCTCGTCCCCCGGGCCGAGCCCGACGCCGCGCTGGACGGCGATCCAGGGCCGGCGTGGGTGGTCGACCTGCGGGCCCGGCTGGGCCCTCTGTCCCGGTCCAAGCGGCTGCGCATGGTCCGCACCGTCCACGAGCCGCCCCGGGTGGCCCGCTTCCAGCGGCTGGAGCACGACGGCCTGGAGCACTCGGCGTGGGTGCTGCAGGCGACGGTGGAGCCGATCGGCGAGACCGCCAGTCGCCTCACCATGCACCTGCACTACAGCGGCGGCCTGTTCGGCCCGGTGCTCGACAAGAAGCTGCACGACGAGGTGGCCCGCTGTCGCCCCCGCCTCCTCGGCCTCGTCGCCGGCGAAGCGACTCGTTGACCAACCGGCGCTAGCGCTAGCCGGTTGCTCGCTCCGGTTGGGCGGCCCGGGCCCAGGCGTCGTAGAGGGCGGCGTAGCGCCCGCCCCTGGCCACCAGCTCGTCGTGGGCGCCCACCTCCACCACCCGCCCGGCCTCGACCACGGCGATGCGGTCCGCTCGCATGGCCGTGGCCAGGCGGTGGGCGATGAGGATGGCGGTACGTCCCTCGAGCAGGACGTCGAGCGCCCGCTCCACCACCGCTTCGGAGCGCAGGTCGAGGCTGGAGGTGGCTTCGTCGAGCACCAGCACTCGGGGGCGGGCGATGAAGGCCCGGGCCAGGGCCAGCAGCTGGCGTTGTCCCGACGACAGTGACGAGCCCCGCTCGTGCACCGGCGTGGCCAGACCCTGGGGGAGCCGTTCGACGAGGTCGTCGATGCCCAGCACCCGGCAGGCCTCGGTCAACTCGGCATCGGTGGCGTCGGGGCGGGCGAAGGCGATGTTGTCGCGCACCGACCCGGCGAAGAGGAACGGCTCTTGGGGGACGATGCCCAGTTGGCGCCGGAGCGAGTCGAGGGTGACGTGGCGCAGGTCGTGGCCGTCGATCAGCACCCGGCCCTCGGTGGGGTCGTAGAAGCGGGTCACCAGCTTGGCGATGGTCGACTTGCCCGACCCGGTGGGGCCGACCAGGGCGAAGGTCTCGCCGGGGGAGATGGTGAGGTTGACGTCGTGCAGCACCGGCGCGTCGTCACCCGGGCCGGCGCCGTAGCCGAAGCACACCGACTCCAGGCGCACCTCTCCCTCGACCGGGGCCAGTTCGACCGCGTCGGGCGCCTCGGCCACCCCCGGTGCGGTGCGCAGCAGCTGGCGCAGCTTGGCCGCCGCCGCCTGGCCGGCCTGGTAGGTGTTGTAGAGGTGGACGAGTTGTTGGATGGGGGCGAAGAAGGTGGCGATGAACAGGATGAACGCGGCCAGCTCCCCCACGCTGAGCTGGCCCGACAGCACCCGTCGGCCACCCACCACCAGCACCGCGGCCTGGCCGAGCACCGCCACCAGCTCGCTTCCGGGACCGTAGAGGGCGCCGATGCGCCCGGTGTAGACGTTGGCGGCGCGATAGCGGTCGAGGATCGCCCGGTGGCGGACCACGTTGTGGGCTTGGCGGTTGTGGGCTGCCACCAGGCGCATGCCGGCCAGGCTCTCCTGGAGATCGGCCAGGACCTCGGCGATGTGGTGGCGCACGGCGCCGTAGCCCTGGTCGGAGGTGGTCCGGAACCACAGGGTGGCCACGACCATGGCCGGCACCACGACGGCCAGCGTGACCAGGGCCAGGCTGGTGTCGTAGCTGAACAGCACCACCGACACCACCACGACGGTCAGGGCCTGCACCGCCATGTTGATGAGGCCGTCGTGGAACAGCGCCGACAGCGCGTCGATGTCGCTGGTCATGCGGGTCAGGACCCGGCCGGCCTTCTCGTCGGTGAACCACCCCAGCGACAGCCGCTGGAGGTGGGCGAAGACCCGCACCCGCAGGGCGAGCATGAGCCGCTCTCCCACCCGGCCCGTCCAGGCGATGCGGGTGGCGCCGGTGACCACGCTGACCACGATGGCCACCAGGTAGGCCACGGTGGCGGCGACGAGCACCCCGAAGTCTCCCTTGCCGATTCCCTCGTCGATCCCGATCTGGGTGAGGACCGGCCCGACCAGGCCGGCGCCGGTCTCGAGCACGACCAGGCCCAACGCCCCCAGCAGGGCTCGCCAGTGCGGGACCAGGAAACGGCGCAGGGTGAAGGGCCTCTGCTCGCCGGCAGGCACGCGGGGTGAGTAGTCGACGGCCTCCTCGTCGACGGTGATGTCGGGCTCCTCGGCCACCAGCTCGTCGTAGCGCTGACGGAGCTCCCAGGGGACCCCGGCAAAGGGCAGGCCGCTGGTGTCGCCCCGAAAGCCACCGTGGTGGTGCCCGCCCCCGGGCATCACCGGCGCCCCCCGGAGGCCACGGTGGGGCGGCGGTGATCAGCTGCGCCATGGGCTGCCGACGACTGGTCCGCTGACGTGGCCGATTCCAGCACCTCGCCGTAGCGGGCTTCGGTGGCGAGCAGGTGGGCGTGGGTACCCTCGGCCACGGCCCGGCCACCCTCAAGCAGGACCACCCGGTCGGCCAGGGCGATGGTCGACAGGCGGTGGGCGATGACCAAGGTGGTGCGGCCGGCCATGAGGGTGCGCAGGGCGGCGTGGATCTCCTCCTCCCGCTGGGCGTCCACGGCACTGGTGGCGTCGTCGAGCACCAAGACGGGCGGGTCGACCAGCAGCGTGCGGGCGATGGCCACCCGTTGGCGCTGCCCACCCGAGAGGGTGTAGCCCCGCTCGCCCACCACCGTGTCGTAGCCCTCGGGCAGGGTGGCGATGAAGTCGTGGGCGCCGGCGGCGGTGGCGGCCCGCACGACGTCGTCGAGGGCGGCGTCGGGGCAGCCGAAGGCGATGTTGGCGAACAACGTGTCGGAGAACAGGAAGGGCTCGTCGACCACCACGCCCACGGCGTGGCGCACGCTGGCCAGGGTGAGGTCGCGCACGTCGTGGCCGTCGAGGCGCACCGCGCCGGTGTCGACGTCGTAGAACCGGGTCAACAGGCGGGCCACGCTCGACTTGCCCGCGCCGGTACGGCCCACCAGGGCGACGGTGTCGCCCGGTCGGAGGTGCAAGGACAGGCCCCGCAGCACCACCTCCCCGGAACCCGGGTAGCTGAAGTCCACCGCGTCCAGCTCGACCTCCCCCCGGGGGTGGGCGAGGGCCACGGCCCCGGGCCGGTCGACGATCTCGGGTCGGGTGTCGAGGACCTCGTAGATGCGCTGCGCCGACGCCGCTGCCCGTTGGCCCAGCATGAGCAGGAAGCCCAGGCTGCGGAAGGGGGCCTGGAGCATGACCACGTAGAAGTTGAACAGCACCAGGTCGGCGATGCTGACCCGGCCCTCGATGGCGAGCGAGCCGCCGTAGACGAGCACCAGGGCCAGGCCCACCCGGGGGAGCTGCTCCATGAGGGGGCCGAAGCGGGCCCGGGTGTCGAACTGGCGCAGGGTGGCCCAGTGCAGGCGCCGGGCGGCCCGCTCCAACAGGGCCACCTGGCGACGCTCGCCGGCGAAGGACTTCACCACCCGGGTGCCCGTGACGTTCTCGTCGACGATGGTGGCCACCTCGGCCAGACGCGCCTGCACCACCCAACTGAGCGGGTACAGGTCCTGGCGCATCCGCAGGCCGAGGAGGAACACGCCCGGAAGGGCGGCGACGGCGACCAGGGTGAGACCCACGTGCACCTGGAGCATCAGCACCAGGGCCAGGGCGAAGCTGACCACGGTCACCGCCAGCGAGGGGGCATAGGTGAGGTACATCTGGACCGAGCGGACGTCGGAGTTGGCCCGGGAGATCACCTGCCCGGTCTGCACCCGGTCGTAGAACGAGAAGGACAGGCGCGTGAGGTGCTCGTAGAGCTGGGCCCGCAGGTCGTGCTCCAGGCCGAAAGCGACCCGGGCCAACCCGTCCCGTGAGATGAAGCCGAGCGCGGCGCGCCCGATGCCCAGGGCGACGAGGGCCACGACGAAGGGGGCCAGGCTGGCGCGGGGGATGGGGTTGGTGGGCGATGGCAGCGCCGCTTCGATGGCGTCGCGGATGACGACGGGGATGGCCAGCTGGGCCAGGACGGCCAGCCCCGAGGCGACGAGCGCCACGGCGAAGCGGCCCCGCTGCGGGCGCAGCAAGGGGAGAAGGCGCCGGATCCACCCGACACGGCGTTCCTCCTGGGAACGAGTCAAGGACGGGCTGACCTGGGTGAGTCCGGCGTACGCGCTACGGCAGCAAGGCACGCAGGTGCCGGGCCCACTCGCCGGGCGGGGCCGCGGGGTCGACGGTGGCGTCGGCGCCCGCCAGTGGGCCACCGGCGTGTACGGCGACCAGCGGGACGGAGCGGCCTCCGGAGCGGAGGTCGACGACGAAGGCCTCGCCGGCCTCGCTGGTGGCGTCCACGAGGACCAGGTTGGGCATCAGCGCTTCACACGTGTCTCGGTCGAGCTCACCCAGGGCCCGGGTCTCGACGTGGCAGTCGGCGAGCGACGCGGCCATGGCCGAGGCGGCGGCGCCGTCGACCCCCACCGTGAGGATCACCAGGGCGGGGAGGCCGGCGCTGCGCCGGGCACCGCCCAGCTCGGCGGCGTAGTCGGACCCGGGCTCGGCCCCGAAGGGCCCGGCTCCGAAGGGACCGTCGGCCAAGGGGCCGGCGCCCGTGGGACCGGTGCCCACGGGGGCGTCACCGAGGAAGGTGTCGTGGCCGGCCCGGGCGGCCAGGGCGGCCTCGGCGTTGGCCGCGTCGGTCGACCACAGGACCCAGTCGGCGGCGGCCAGGTCGATGGCGGTGTAGGTGATGGCCACCATGAGCGCCGGATTGGCCGTCACCGGCCGCAGGCCCGCTGCCTCGAGCCGGACCCCGAGCTCCTCGAGGGTGTGGGTGGGCTCGGGAGGCTCTTCGTCGCGCACGGCGAAGGTCGTGGGCGCCACCCGGAAGGCTGCCTCCCACCACCCGTCGAAGACCAGGCCGTCACCCTCGATGTGCAGCTTGTCGCCAAAGGCGTGACGGGCACCGCCGGTGACGAAGGCCTCGACCACCTCCCGGTCGTGCATGAGCCGTGGCCCCTACTCGCCGGAGCTGGTGCCCACGGCGTGGAAGCCGCCGTCGACGTGGACGATCTCGCCGGTGGTGGCCGGGAACCAGTCGGACAGCAGGGCAACGCACGATCGGGCCACCGCGTCGGCGTCGTCGACGTCCCAGCCCAGGGGCGCCCGCTTGGCCCACACCTCCTCGAAGGTGGAGAAGCCCGGGATCGAGCGGCCGGCGACGGTGCGGATGGGCCCGGCCGCCACCAGGTTGACCCGGATGCCCCGCCCGCCCAGGTCCCGGGCCAGGTAACGACTGGTCGACTCCAAGGCGGCCTTGGCCACCCCCATCCAGTCGTAGGCCGGCCAGGCGACCGACGCGTCGAAGTCGAGGCCGAGGACACTGCTGCCGGTCACCATGAGCGGCAGGACCGCCTCGGTCAGGGCCTTGAGGCTGTAGGCCGACACCTGCAGGGCGACCGAGACGTCGTCCCATCCGGCGGTGAACATCCCCGAGCCCAGGCAGGTGCCGGGGGCGAAGCCGATGGCGTGCACCACGCCGTCGACCCGGTCCCAGCCGTGCTCGCCGAGGGCGGGGGCGAGGGCACCCAGGTGGCCCTCGTCGGTGACGTCCAGCTCGAGCACCGGTGGCGCGGTGGTCAGCTTGCGGGCGGTGCGGCGGGTGAGGGAGAGGCCCCGTCCGGCCCCGGTGAGCACCAGCTCCGCCCCCTGGTCCTGGCAGCGCACGGCGATGGCGTAGGCGATGGAGTCGTCGGTGAGCACCCCGGTGACCAGGATGCGCTTGCCCTCCAACAGCATCTCGCCCTCCGACCGGTTTGCGCTTCGGGGCCAGGCTAATGGGTCACGGACCAGCTGGCCCGCCCGACGGCCGGGGCCGGGAGGCGCTCGACAGGCATCCAGCGCATCCAGGCGGCGCCCTCGTAGGCTGCCACGGTGCACATCGCCGTCCTGGGAGGAACGGGGCCTGCGGGCAAGGCCCTGGCTGCCCGCCTGGCCTCCGTCGGCTATGAGGTGGTCATCGGCTCCCGCTCCAAGTCCCGGGCGCTCGAGGTGCGCGATGAGCTGGTGGCCAAGTGGCCCGACCGCACCCTGGCCATCGACGGGGCCGACAACGAGCACGCGGCCGAGGCCGACCTCGTCGTCATCGCCACCCCGTGGGACGCGGCGGCGACGACCGCCCGCTCGGTCGGGGACCAGCTCGACGGCAAGGTTGTGGTGTCCATGGCCAACGCCCTGGCCCGCGTGGGCCACGAGTTCCAGCCCCTGGTGCCGCCTCGTGGTTCGGTGGCGGGCAACGTCCAGGCGGCCGTCCCCCGGGCCCGGGTGGCTGCTGGCTTCCACCACCTGCCTGCCCGGGAGCTGGCCGCGCTCGACCACCCCATCGACTCCGACGTCCTCATCTGCTCCGATCATCCCGGCGCCACCGAGGCCACCGCCGAGGTCGTGCGCCACATCCCCGGCCTGCGCCCCCTCGACGCCGGCGAGCTCTCCAACGCCGCGCCCATCGAGGCCTTCGCCGCCGTCCTGCTCCAGCTCAACACCCGCTACAAGACGCGCGTCGCCATCAAGCTCACCGGCATCGACGCCACCTAGCCGCTGGCGCCGTGCGTCTCTACGACACCGCTCGCCAGGAGGTCGTGGCCTTCGAGCCCCCGCCCCTGGTCACCATGTACACCTGCGGCATCACGCCGTACGACTCGACCCACCTGGGCCACGCCGCCACCTACCTGGCCTACGACGTCTTGCAGCGGCGGCTGCGTGACCTGGGGCACCGGACCCGGGTGGTGCGCAACATCACCGACGTCGACGACCCCCTGCTCGACAAGGCCCGCCATCTCGGCGTGCACTACCTCGACCTGGCCGCGGCGGAGACCGCCCGCTTCCAGGGCGACATGCGCGACCTGGCCGTCCTGCCCGCCTTCAGCGAACCCCGGGCCACGTCGGCCATCGCCGACATCCGGGGCTTCATCGGCATGGTCCTCGACACCGGCCACGCCTACCTGGCCGGCGGGGCCGTCTACTTCGACGTGTCGACGTTCCCCCGCTTCGGCCAGGTCGCCCATCTCGACGAGGCCACCATGTTGTCGCTGGCAGCCGAGCGGGGGGGCAACCCCGACGATCCCCACAAGCGCCAGCCCCTCGACTTCGTGCTCTGGCAGCCCTCGAAGGAGGGGGAGCCGGCATGGGAGTCGCTGTGGGGACCGGGGCGCCCGGGAT
Organism: Actinomycetota bacterium; assembly: GCA_019348495.1. GTDB lineage: Bacteria > Actinomycetota > Acidimicrobiia > Acidimicrobiales > CADCSY01 > JADDRA01. The sequence goes on from JAHWJI010000040.1 coordinate 10,772, forward strand.
GGCACATAGAGTGCTCCACCCTGGCCCTTCGTGAGCTGGGCACCACGGTCGACCTGCACGGGGGGGGGAGCGACCTGGTGTTTCCCCACCACGAGTGCGAGGCGGCCCAGTCCGAGGCGGTGACCAACGAGCCCTTCGTGCGCCACTGGATGCACACGGCCATGGTCGGCCTCACCGGCACCAAGATGTCGAAGTCGCTCGGCAACCTCGTGTTCGTGAGCGACCTGCTCAAGGAGTGGGAGGCCATGGCCATCCGCCTGGCCATCGTGGCGAACCACTACCGCTTCGACTGGGACTGGACCGACGCCCTGCTCCCGGCCGCCGCCACCCGGCTCGACCACTGGCGGGCGGCCGGTCCCGGCCAGGGTGGCCTCGACGACGTCCGCGCCGCCCTCGACGACGACCTCGACACCCCGGCGGCCGTCGTCGCCCTCGACGCCGCCGCCTCCTCGGGGCGGGGTGTGGGCGCCGGTGCCGCCCTGTTGGGCATCGACCTCGGCCGGTAGGCGTCTCCACCCCACCCGGAACGCGGTCAGCGTGGGGAAGCAAACGGATCGAGGCTGGAGGGGACCGGCCGGTACCATCGCCCGGTGGCCGACTCCATCTCCGTGACCCTGCCCGACGGGTCGGCGCGCACTTTGCCCGCGGGCGCCACCGTGGCCGAGCTGGCCGCGGCCATCGGGCCCCGCCTGGCCAAGGCCGCGGTGGCGGGCGTCCTGGACGGCGCCGAGGTCGACCTGTCCACCCCACTGGCCGACGGCGCCACCGTGGCCATCGTCACCCACGACAGTGAGGCCGGGCGGGCCGTGCTGCGTCACTCCACCGCCCACGTGCTGGCCCAGGCCGTGCTCGACCTCTTCCCCGGTGCCCACTTCGCCATCGGGCCACCCATCGACAACGGCTTCTACTACGACTTCGAGCTGCCCGGAGGAGCCACCTTCAGCGACGACGACCTGGGCCGCATCGAGGCCCGCATGGCTGAGATCGTGGCCGAGGCCCAGCTCTTCGTGCGCGAGGAGCACAGCCGGGACGAGGGCCTGGCCCTCTTCGCCGACCAGCCCTACAAGCGCGAGATCATCGAGGGGGTCGACGCCGGCGAGGGCGCGGACTCCAACGTGGTCAGCGCCTACCGCAACACCGAGCGCTTCGTCGACCTGTGCCGGGGCCCGCACGTGCCCACCACCAGGCGCTTGGGCCACTTCAAGTTGCAGAAGGTGGCCGGCGCCTACTGGCGGGGTGACGAGCACCGACCCATGCTCCAGCGCATCTATGGCACGGCCTGGGAGTCCAAGGCGGCGCTGGCGAGCCACCTGGCCCAGCTCGAGGAGGCCGAGAAGCGCGACCACCGCAAGGTGGGTGCCGAGCTCGACCTGTTCAGCTTCCCCGCCGAGATCGGCGGGGGCCTGCCCGTGTTCCACCCCAAGGGTGGCCTGGTGCGCAAGCTCATGGAGGACTACTCCCGGGCAGCCCACCAGGCCGCGGGCTACGCCTTCGTCTCCACCCCGCACCTGGCCAAGTCCACCCTGTTCGAGCAGTCGGGCCACCTCCAGTGGTACGCGGAGGGGATGTACCCGCCCATGGAGATGGAGAGCGCTACCTACTACCCCAAGCCCATGAACTGCCCCATGCACATGCTGATCTACCGCTCCCAGCAGCGTTCCTACCGAGAGCTGCCCCTGCGGCTGTTCGAGTTCGGCACCGTCTACCGCTTCGAGCGCTCGGGCGTGCTCCACGGCCTGTTGCGGGCGAGGGGCTTCACCCAGGACGACAGCCACATCTTCTGTACACCCGACCAGCTGGGCGACGAGCTGGCCAGCTTGTTGTCCTTCGTGCTGCGGGTGCTGCGCACCTTCGGCTTCGAGCACTTCGAGGCCGAGCTGGCCACCCGGCCCGAGAAGTTCGTGGGCGACCCGGCCGAGTGGGACGAGGCCACCGAGGCCCTGGGCCAGGCGCTGGGGTCGGCCGGCATCGACTACGTCGTGGCCGAGGGGGAGGGGGCCTTCTACGCCCCCAAGATCGACGTGCACGTGCGCGACGCCATCGGGCGGCGCTGGCAGATGTCCACCCTGCAGGTCGACTTCCAGAACGCCGACCTCTTCGACCTGGGCTACGTGGGGGCCGACAACGCCCGTCACGCCCCCCGGGTGATCCACCGGGCGCTGTTCGGGTCGATCGAGCGCTTCTTCGGGGTGCTCGTGGAGCACTACGCAGGTGCCTTTCCCACCTGGCTGGCCCCGGTACAGGTGCGGGTCCTGCCCGTGGGTGACGATCACGAGGACTACGCCCGGGGGGTGGTCGAGCGCCTGGTGGCCGAAGGCTTCCGGGCCGAGCTCGACGACGCCTCCGACACCCTCGGCGGGCGCATCCGCAAGGCCAAGCTGGAGAAGCTGCCCTGGGTGCTGGTCGCCGGCGACGACGACGTGGCCGGGGCCACCGTGGGGGTCAACGGTCGCGAGGGCGGGGTCGAGCGCAACGTGGGCATCGACGACTTCATCGTCCGGCTGCGGGTCGAGGCTGCCATCCCCGCCGGGTGAGCGTGCCCATGGAGCGGCTGTGGGCGGGCTGGCGGGGGGCGTACGTCGACGCCCCCGAGACGGGCAGCGCCGAGCCGGGCGACGTCGGTGCCTGTGTGTTCTGCCGCATCCTGGCCAGCGGCCAACCCGACGAGGCGACGTACGTGCTGTGGCGGGGAGAGCACGCCGTGGCCATCCTCAACGCCTATCCCTACACCAGCGGCCATCTGATGCTCATGCCCACCCGCCACGTGGCCGATCTGGAGACGCTCGACGCCGCGGAAGGCAAGGAGCTCTGGGCGGCGGTGAGGGCTGGGGTCACCGCGCTGAAGACGGCCTACCAGCCGGCCGGGCTCAACGTGGGCGCCAACCTCGGCTTGGCCGGTGGCGCAGGGATCCCCGGCCACCTCCATGTGCACTGCCTGCCCCGCTGGGCCGGCGACACCAACTTCATGACCACGGTGGCCGAGGTCCGGGTGTTGCCCGAGGCCCTGTCCACCACCTGGTCGCGCTTGCGTGCCGCGTGGCCCCGTACCGACGTTGGCGACACCTAACCTGCGAGCGATGTCCGGAGACCAGGGCCAAGAGGCGCGGCCCCACGACGCCGAGGTGCGGGACACCCTGCCCGAGGATCTCGACGTCTCCGGCTACGTCGGCGCCGTCACCTTCCCCGACAACTCCCGCCGGCGCATCCCCGGCTTTCTCTACCTGGCCCTGGCCGCCGTGTGCGTCGCCCTGTGGGCGGTGGCCGGCGAGGACGCTGTCCTGGTCAACGACGGCTACCTGGCCGCGGCGGTGGTCCTGGCCGGCTTCGGCGCCTACTGCATCGCCGCCGGGTGGCCGCTCGGGGTAGACGCCACCGAGGCGCTGGTGGAGGCCACCAGACAGGTCGGGTTCCCGGTCGGCCACGCCTCTGCCTCCCTCGGCTGGCGGGGACTGCGTAGCCGACCGACGTGGCGCATCCTCGTCTACTCGGCTGAGGAACCGCCCCGGCAGCGGGGCCTGGTGCTCGTCGACGCCGTCGACGGCGCCGTGGTGGAGCACTTCGTCGAAGACAACCCCGAGGACTGGACCGAGCTCAGCCGCCGCTGAGGACCGGCGTCAGCCCCCGCGCCGGGCGGACCGCAGGGCCCGCTCGGCTGCCCGGAGGTGGTCGGCAGTGTCGGCCACCGTGCGTTGGACCAGGGCCAGGAGGGTGACGTCGGCGCCGTCGAGCCGGCCGCTCCGCAGCCAGTCGTCAGGCCCCAGCGCCTCCAGGGTCTCGGCCAGCTTGGGCGCCTGTTCGCCGATCCGGCCCAGCGCGGCTTCGAGCCCCCGGTCGCCGTAGCCGCCCCCGTCCACCCACCGACGAGGGTCGTCGGCGCCCAGGACAGGCCCCTCCTCCCGGCGCAGCTGGGCGACGCGCTCGTCGGATCGGCGCAGCAGCTCGGCGACGTACCAGGCGTGCTCCAGGGCCGACCATGACGACACGTCGGGGCGACGCCGCACCAGCTCGTCGGCTCCGGGATCGTCGGCCACCATGGCCAGGGCCGAGCGCCAGCGCCGTGGGAACGATCGAAGGGCGGTGACGGCGTCGGGCGGCTTGATCGTGGCGGGGTCGAGGCCCCCGGTGCCGCTCACGCCGGGGCCGCCTCGACCAACCGGTCGACCAGGTGGGCGGGAAGGACGTCGTAGTGGTCGGGTCGCACCGAGAAGCGTCCCCAACCTCCGGTGAGCGAGCGCAGGTCGATGGCGTAGCGCACCAGCTCCGAGGTCGGAACCGTGGCCGTGACCTCCTGCTCGCCGTCGCCCAGCGGCTCGGTGCCCTGGACCCGGCCCCGGCGGGCGTTGAGGTCACCCATGACGTCGCCCAACTGGTGGTCGGGCACGACCACCGTGAGCAGCGACACCGGTTCGAGCACGACGGGCCCGGCCCGGGCCATGGCCTCCCGGAACCCCAGCGCACCGGCCATCTTGAAGCTCATCTCGGAGGAGTCCACCGCGTGGAACTTCCCGTCGAAGCAGGTGACCCGCACATCCACCACCGGGTAGCCGTACACCCCACCCTGCTCCATGGCCTCGACCACACCCTTTTCCACCGCGGGGATGAACTGGCGGGGGATGGCCCCGCCCACGATGGCGTCGACGAACTCGAAGCCGGCACCGCGCGCCAACGGCTCCACCCGCAGCCAGGCGATCCCGAACTGGCCGTGGCCGCCGCTCTGCTTCTTGTACCGTCCCTCGGCCTCGGCCGGGCTGGTGATGGTCTCCCGGTAGGCCATCCGCACGTCCTCGGTGTCGAGGTGCACGCCGAAGGTGCGGGCCAGGCGGGCCAGGGCCAGGCCCAGGTGGGCCTCACCCGTGCCCTGGAGCAGGGTCTGGTGGGTCTCGGGATTGCGCTCCACCTGCAAGGCCGTGTCCTCCTGGCCGAGGCGGTGCAGGGCGCCGGCCAACTTGTCGTCGTCGGCCTGGGTGCGGGGCCGCACGGCGATCGACAGCGACGGCACCGGTGGCACCAGGGGGGCCACCACCACCGGCAGCGACCGGGGCGCCAGCGTGTCGCCTGTCCTGGTGCCACGCAGCTTGGCCACCGCGGCGATGTCGCCGGCCACGACCTGGTCCAGCTCGACGTGCTCCTTGCCCCGTAGGCCGAACAGGACGTGGAGTCGCTCGTCGTCGCCGGTACGGGGGTTGCGCAGGACCTCGTCGGGGCGCACGGTGCCCGAGAGGACCTTGAAGACCGACACGTGGCCCACGAAGGGATCGGCGATGGTCTTGAACACGAAGGCCAGCGGGTCGCCGTCGGGATCGGGCGCCACCAGGGTGTCGACGTCGCCGGCGCGCACCGTGACCGGAGGACGATCCAGGGGTGATGGGCCGATCTCGGTGATGAACTGCGCCAGGCGGTCGACGCCCACGGGCACGGTGGCCGAGCCGCAGACCACCGGGAAGACGCTGGCTCGGGCCACGCCCTGGGCCAGGACGGCCTCGAGCTCCTCGAAGGAGGGGACCTCGCCCTCCAGGTAGCGCTCCAACAGTGCGTCCTCGGCTTCCACGATGCCCTCCACCAGGGTCTCGTGCACCCGGTGCTCCTGGGCCTCCATCTCCTCGGGCACCTCGGCGGCACGCACCTCGCCTCCGTCGTAGAGGTAGGCCGTGTCGGTCAGGAGGTCGGCCACGCCGTGGAACCCCGACCCCTCGCCGATGGGCAGCTCCAGAGGGGCGATGCCGGTGCCGAAGGCGGCGCGCAACTCGTCCAGCGTGCGCTCGAAGTCGGCCAGCTCCCGATCGAGCTTGTTGACGAAGACCATCCGGGGCAGGCCCCGCTCGGCGGCCATGCGCCAGACGGTACGGGTCTGGACCTCCACGCCGTCGAGGGCGCTCACCACGAAGATGGCGAGGTCGGCGACTCGCAGGGCGGCGTCGACGTCGCCGACGAAGTCGGCCAGCCCGGGCGTGTCGAGGATGTTGATCTTGTGGCCCTCGAGCTCGCAGGGGGCCAGCGCCAGCGACAGCGACATGCCCCGCGCCACCTCCTCGGGCTCGTGGTCGCAGACCGTGGATCCGTCCTCCACCCGGCCCAGGCGGCTGATGGCGCCGGCTCGGTACAACAGCGCCTCGGCCAGGCTGGTCTTGCCCGATCCGCCGTGGCCGACGAGGGCGACGTTGCGGATCCTCGCTGGCGGGTAGTTCGGCATGCGGAGCGTTGAGCGTAGCGGACCCCACTACCCGGGTACGCTCCTCGCCGACAGATCTCATCCAAGCGCCTCCGCCCTCGGGCGCCCACTCGCACCAGGAGCTCCCATGCTCGACGGACGTTGGAAGACCGACATTGAGCGGCGGCTGCGTCCCGTCGGCAGCGATCTCAGCCGAACCGGCATCAGCGCCGATCACCTGACCGTCCTGGGACTGGTGATGGCGGTCGCCGCCGCCGTGGCCATCGGCAACGGGGCGCTGCGCGCCGGGGTGTTGCTGCTGGCCGCCTCGGCCCTACCCGATGCGCTCGACGGCGCCGTGGCCAAGGCCACGGGCACCGCCTCGCCCCGGGGTTCGTTCTTCGACTCGGTGGCCGACCGGGTCAGCGACTCCCTGTTGCTGGGGGGCGTGGCCTGGTACCTCTCGGGCATCGACGGTGGTCGCATCGTGCTCCTGCCCTTCGCGGTGCTGGCCGTGTCCACCCTGATCTCCTACCAGCGGGCCAAGGCCGAGTCGCTCGGCTTCGACGCCCGGGGTGGGGTGATGGAGCGGGCGGAGCGCATCGTGGCCCTCGGCCTCGGCCTGCTCTTCGAGTGGGCGCTCATCCCCGTGCTGTGGATCATGCTGGTGCTGACCACCTTCACCGCCGTGCAGCGCTTCGCCAAGGTGTGGCGCCAGGCCGGCGCCCCGCTCCCGGCACCGCCGCCGCGGGCGACCCGCTGGGGAGGACGACGTACGGCGCGCTCCCGTGACCGCACGTGGCGCCACCGGACCCGCTCCCGGCGCCGCTCGCACTGACGCTTGGAACCGCCCGGCCCGGGCACGAGCGCCCCGGACGCGACGGCCTCCGCGGCCGGCCTCGCCGACGTCGCCACCCCGACGACACCTCGTTCCGGGTCTCTGGTCTTCCACGCCTACCGGAACGGCTCGCGATTCGCCTGCCTGCTTCCCGGTCGGGTGGCCACGGCTGCGGAGCGGCCGGCGGGGGCCGCGCTGGCCCTGGCGCTGCGCCCACGGCGGTGGCTGGTCGAGCGCCACCTCCAGCGGGTGCATGGCGGGCGCTTGGCCCCGGCGGCCCTTCGACGAGGGGTGCGACGGGCCTTCGAGTCCTACGCCCGGTACTGGATCGAGTCGTTCCGTCTCCCAGTGCTGTCGGGGGAGGAGATCGACGCCGGCATGTGGGCCGAGGGCCTGGGCCACCTCGACGCGGCCCTGGCCAGGGGCAACGGCGCCATCCTCGCCCTGCCCCACCTCGGAGGATGGGACTTCGGCGGGGCATGGCTGGTTCGGCGCGGCTATCCCCTCACGGCGGTGGTGGAGCCTGTGCACCCGCCGGAGTTGTTGGCCTGGTTCAGCGACCTGCGGGCGGACATGGGGCTGGCGGTCGTCCCCCTCGGTCCCCAGGCGGGATCGGCGGTCCTGGCCGCGCTAAGGGACAACAGGGTGGTGGCCCTGGTGTGCGACCGGGACATCGGGGGCGGAGGTGTGGAGGTCGACTTCTTCGGCGAGGGCACCTCCCTGCCCGCCGGACCGGTGACGCTGGCCCTGCGGAGCGGAGCGGCGATCCTGCCCACGGCGGTGTACTTCGAGGGCCGCCAGGGACACCGGGGCGAGATCCGTGCCGCCCTGGCCACCGAGCGCACCGGTAGGTTCCGCGACGACGTCGCCCGCCTGACCCAGGACCTGGCCGGCGGGCTCGAGTCGCTCATCCGAGCGGCTCCCGAGCAGTGGCACCTGCTGCAGCCCAACTGGCCCAGTGATCGGGCCAGCATGGAGGCGGCTCGACCGATGAGTTCTCACCGTCGACGTCGTCAGAGCAGACGAGACCCACTTCACTAGCTCACCTTGGAGGATTGCCATGGCCTTTCACCCATACCTGAACTTCGGTGGCAACTGCCGTGAGGCGTTCACGCGCTACCAGGAGATCTTCGGTGGCGAGCTCGTGGTGCTGGCCATGTCGGAGATGCCGTCGGAGTTCTCCGTGCCCGCCGAGCAGGCCGATCTGGTCATGCACGCGGCGTTGACGTTCGAGGGCCACCTCCTGATGGCGTCCGACGATCCCTCGGAGAGCTTCGGTCCGGTGCAGGGGATGTACGTCAACTACACGGTCGATGACGTCGCCGAGGCCGAGAGGGTGTTCGAGGCGTTGGCCGACGGCGGGGAGGTCACCATGGCACTGGCCCAGACGTTCTGGGCACCGAAGTTCGGCATGTGCGTCGACCGGTTCGGCACACCTTGGATGGTCAACGCCGAAGCACCGGCGCAAGCCTCATGACCCCCTCTCGAACGGGCTGGCGCAGCCCGGAGAGGACTAGCGCTTCGCGGCGGCCCTGATGGCGTCCCGGGCGCGGTCGGCCACGGCGGCGAAGGGCCCGACGACCATGTTGCCGAGCGCCGTGTCCGGCCCCTTCGGGTGCGGGTGGGTGGGCGCCATCGACTCGGCGGCGCGGAACACCCCGGCCAGCTGCTGCAGCTTGTCCCGGTCGACCGCCTGCTCGAGCATCGGATGCTCCTCGTGCTCCTCTCGCTCGGCGTGGGCCAGAACCTCGGTACGGAGCTGTGCGAAGCCTGCGTCGAAACCGGGGTCGTCGACACCCATCTTCTCC
>JAHWJI010000041.1 GCA_019348495.1 Actinomycetota bacterium
TCGGCGGACCTCCCTGGGCACCAGTACATGGTACGCACGCGCCAGCGGGCTGATAGGGACGGTTTCTGGTGGTCTCAGGTATTTCGCCTAGAGGTTGCCCGCACACATGGTTGGTTCCCCGCTACTTGCTAGAGCGCCGGATGGCGCGGTGACCAAGATGGCGAGATGCCGGCGAAGACGACCAAAAAGAAGGGGGGTGGGCCGCAAATGCGGTTCTCGTCTCGAAAGCGGCTCCTCAGCATGGTGGCGATTTGTCGCTCTTGTCCAGCGGACGGCGCGAGATTCGCCACAGCTGAGTTGGCGGGCGTGTGCCGGTGTCGCCGGCGGCCGGCCGTCGGACGCCTCCACCATCTCTGCGGTGACCGGCCCGACGGAGCCGAGCAGGGCACGGGCGAACGCTCGCGTCGGGGCGAGTGGCAGGGTGCTCGCGCCATGATGTTCCCGGAAGCGGCCGCATCTCATCCCGGATTTCGTCATAGTCAGCCCGGCGGAGCGTGATCACTGGCACGAAGGGTCAGGCGGGGCGACGTCGACCCGCTCCGGCTTGACGCCACCGAGGCCGGCGACCGTCTCCTCGTAGCGCCCCAGCGCAGTCGTCGGGTCGGCCATTTGCGCCCCTCCTAGGTTGCCGTCCTGCCAAGCAACGGCAAACGCCTCGGCGGCGGCGTGGGCGGCAGCGTCGCGGACCTGGTCACGGTGGCGTCGCTGCAACACGAACACCAGGACGAATAGGAGAGCACGACGATGACGGCGGCCCCGCGGCCGATCCAAGGTCCGATACGCCTACTCCCGCGCATTCCTCCCATGGTGGCATCTCTTCGTGGCTGGGCCGAAGCGGGCTACGGGGTGTCGTGGTCGCCATCCCAATCTGCTCTCGCCGAGCCGGAGGTCAAGAGTTCGACATCTCCTGAAGGGTCCCGCACGAACTCGTCGCAGACCGGGTAGAGGACAGGGCCGAGACACAAGGAGGTCCCAATGGGGCTGATGCGCACAGCCATGAAGGCCGGCATCGCCAAGAGCGTGTGGAAAGAGGTCCGCAACCCGCAGAACCAGGCGAAGGCGAAGGAGCTCTTCAGCAAGATCAGGGGCAAGAGCCGGGACAGGTCCAGGAGTCAGGGTGCTCCCGGCGCCTGAGCTGCGATGCGTCGTGCCCCCTCGCCGCTCCCGGATGCCCGGCGAGGCGCGCCGGCGATTGACCGGGTCGTCGAGCGCCTGCCCTCGCCGGTCGACGACGTGGTGCGACGGCTGCGGAGCGAGGACGTCTTCATGCTGGCCGCCGGACTGGCGTTCTACGCCCTGGTGTCGGTGGCCCCCTTCGTCATCCTGGCCCTCTGGCTGGTGAGCCTGCTGACGAGCGACGCCAGGGTGCAGGAAGTGAGCGACCTCCTGGCCCGACTGGCCCCGAACCGGCTCAACGTGGACGAAGCCTTCCGGCGGGTGTCGCAGCTCGGTGCTGGGCTCGGGTTCGGTGCCTTCGTCCTCCTACTCTGGCCGGCCACGGCCTATGGCGCGGGGCTTCGGCGGGCCTTCCAGCGGCTCTCTCCCGGGCCGGATCAGGACGCCAAAGGGCTGAGGGGTCGGGCAATGGCGCTGGCGCTGCTGGGCGTGGTGCCGGCCCTCGCCCTGACCGGCCTGGTCGCCTCCTACCTCGGCACTACCATCCTGGGCGATGGCACCGTCGCCCGATTGGCTGGTTGGGCCATGGCCCTGGTCTTCGGATTCGTCGCCAGCTGGGTGACCGTCGCAGTCATCTACCTGGTGTTCAGCCCCCGCCCGATCGATAGTTCTGCGCTGGCCCGCGGGGCCGCCGTGGCCGCCGGCTCCATCTCCGTGCTCTCACTCGGCTACGTCGTGTTCCTGAACGTGGGTACCGACTTCGGGCAACGGTACGCAACCAGTGGGCTGGCGGCGATCGTCCTCCTCGCCGTCTGGCTCTTCCTCGCCAACGCCTTGATCCTGGTCGGCTACGGGCTGGCACAGGACAGCTGAGACCGGCGGGTCTGGCTGGCCAGTGGTGTCGGCACATCCGACGCGTCACATGTGCCGAAGTCGGGCGGACATCGACGGCCCGGCTGGGCCACCAACTCGTGCTCGACTCATCGGGCACCCCGGATGAAAATGCGTGTGACGCCCGATCGCAACCGAGAGAACTCGTGGACGATCCTCCACAGATTGCCGTCGGCCACTGGTCCTGCAGGCTGCGACCGTCAGGACCAGAACTCGTCGAAGCTGTAGTTGTCCTCGGTGGTGAGCCAAGCCTCCGTGACCCTGCCGTCTTGGACGTGGTACACCTCCACGCCGTTCGCCCCGTCGAGGGTCTTTCCCTCCCGCTGCGCGGACAACCTGCTCAGTCCGACGGCGTGACCGTCATTGGCGACGACGTCGTGCAACTCCAGCACCAAGGTCCCCCCACTGAGCTCGAAGAGCCTCCCGAAGAACCCGAAGACCTCGTCGGCCCCTCGGTAATCGCCGGACAGCGGGTTCCGGCCGGCGACGTGGAAAACGACGTCGGGGGAAAACACTTCGTTTCTGATCGTGTCTAGGTCCCCCTTGCTGAACGCGTCGTAGCCCTTACGCAGAAGGTCGGCGTTGGGGTGCGGCATCTCGGTACCTCCGTCGATCTTGACCATCGTTCTCCTCCCATCCTGCACGAAACCGCCCGGTTCGGCTAGGGGAGGGGCGCTCGCTCTACCTCAGCCGTCAGCTCAGCGACAAGGGCACGCAGCTGGGCAAGCTCGGTCTCGACCTTTGGCGTGAGAGCGTGGCGAGCCCGAATCCATCCCACAGCTGGGTGAGGTCTTCCGGATCTAGATCAAGCTTTTCGCTACTTGGCCGCCAAGAGACTCTGACGTCCAGCATTTCACGACCTCTCGGAGACCTTGCTCCGAAAGGAGTCGAGCTTCTCCCGAAGTTGTCGAGGTCGAGTTTGTCCCCAGGATGGCTTCTGGATCACCGTGCAAAAGGCCCATGACCGGCTTCTTCATAGACGTCGAGTAGTCGTAGGGCGGGCCACGAACCGGCGCCGCTACTCGTGCCGGGCCAGGCTGTCGCCGATGAGCCAGAACATCGGCGGCCACAGGCCGACGAACAGGGCCCGCCGCTCGGCGTTGCCTCGCTCCTCCTGGTCGACGGTCTTGGCTCGGATCCACAACCCGATGCACAGCCCGATGCTGGCCAGCGACATGGCGTAGCAGTGGGAGCTCCGCAGCGGGCCGGCCCGCAGGACCGTCGTGACCATGGAGCAGCCAAACGTACAAGGTTTGGGCACCTGGGAACGAGCCAAGAATGGGGCCGTGCCTGCTTCCCCGTCGCTCGGTCGCCGGCTGATGACGACGGCGACGTGGCCCCTTGGCGTGTCCTTGACGTCGTGGGACTACCTGTGGCGGACCACCCCGCTGCACCGGCGTGAGCTGCCGGGGGCAGAGGCCGACGACGCGGCGCCAGCGCTTCCGTCCGGCGTCTCCACCGAGCGGCTGCAGGCGGCCGGCGACGGCGTCGGCACCTTGTTCCGCCGCCGCTATCGCGCCCGCATCCGGAATGCGCGCCTCGATGCCGCCGCGCTCGTCGCTCGCATCACCGACGATCCGAACGTCGTGGCGCCGACGGAGTTCGCCAGGTTCACCAAGGTCCACGGCGGCGAGGGGCCGATGCAGGTCGGCGACGAGTACCTGGTGCGCATGCCGGGCCCGTGGAACGGTCCGGTGCGGGTGGTGGCCCGCACGCCGACCTCATTGCGGCTCGCCACGTTGCAGGGGCACCTGGAGGCCGGGCAGCTCGAGCTGCGTGCCGAGGACGACGACGGGGGCGGACTGTGCTGCACCATCGAGTCGTGGGCCCGCAGCGGCGACCGCTTGTCGCGGCTGCTCTACCAGAACCTGCGCATGGCCAAGGAGGTCCAGCTGCACATGTGGACCTCGGTGCTGGAACGGGCCGCTCGCGTCGCCGGCGGCCGTCTGACCGGCGGGATCGACATCGAGACGCACCGTGTCGACGCAGCCGAAGATGCCGGTGATGGCGATCAGGTCGACGGCCGGCGCCGCCTGAGTGATCCGAGCGCCAAGCGGATGCTCGACGAGCTCCACGACAAGGCGCTCAACTTCGAGCCTGGTGACCCCAGCACCTTCACCCCCGAACGGGGGTGGAAGGTCGACCAGTACTGCCAGCTCCTTCCTCCCGAGCCGCCCGGTGACCCCGTGCCCGGGGGCAGCTGGGAGGTCGCTTGCGGCCTGATGCGCAACTACGAGTTCGCCGATCCGTCCATCGTGCGGGCCGTGTACCACCCCGACCGGCCGCTGGAGGAGCGGGACATGCTCCTGGAGGCGCCGTTCCTCGGCATGCGCTTCCACTTCGGGGTGCGAGTCGGTGGCGTCCGTGACGAGGTGCGTGACGTCGACGGCCGGCAGGTCCGGGTGTGGGGCTGGAACTACCGCACGCTGCAGGGCCACCTGGAGATGGGGCAGATGGACTACGAGGTGTGGAAGTGGCTCGACAGGGGAGACGTGGAGTTCCGTGCATGCCGCTTCTCGCGCCGGGCCAGCGTCGGCAACCCCGTCGTCCGCCTCGGCCTGTGGCTGTTCGGACGCCGGCAGCAGATGAAGTTCGCCCACCACGCGTGCGAGCGCATGGCCCGGCTGACCGAGGAGGCGCTGGCGGGGGGATCCGTGCCCGCGGGTGTTCCCCGTGCCGGCGACCTGATCGAGGTGGCGCGACGCTGACGCCACTGGTGCAGCGGCGTCCCTGGGCCGACCGTGCCCGAAGGCCACCTCCTCCACCGGCTGGCCCGGAACCAGCAGGAGCTGGTGGGCGGCGGTGCCGCCGTAGGCGCCGGCGACTGTCCGGCGCGCCCGGGCGAACGCCTGCGCACCCGTTTCTCCCGCACGGGCGGTGCGAATGTCCTCGCCGACCTGGCCCGTACCTCGGACAAGACCTTTCCCACCGTCGGGTCCGCCGCCACGTGCCGGGCCGCTTCTCGTGCCGCTTCGGCGGTTTCCGAGGCCGGGACGCCCCTCCCGTGACCCTGACGCCGGCGACCGGCGTTCGGGTCCTGCCCGCCGAGGGGGTAGGGGCAGGGCGGCGTCGCGGGGGGCAGGCGATCGACACGTACCGCGCCTCCGTCCCCGCCCAAGCATCGCAACGTTCGCCTGGGCGACGAAGGTTGGCGGTCCGCCACGGAGGGGTAGTGGGGCGGCGGTGCTGCAGAGGGCGCTCGGGGATGCCAAGGTCTCGGCGATCGGCTACGGCGCCATGCCGCTGTCGGTCGACGGTCGCCCCGGCGCGGAAGATGCGATTGCGACCGTACACGCCGCGCTCGACGCCGGCATCACCCTGATCGACACCGCCGATGCCTACTGTCTGAGCTCCAAGGAGACGGGGCACAACGAGCGCCTCGTCGCCGAGGCGCTCAGGCGGCGGGTGGCCGATCGGGCCGGGATCATGGTGGCCACCAAGGGGGGCCACACCCGCGGTGGCGATGGGACGTGGGACGTCGACGGACGCCCGGAGTACCTCAAGCGAGCGTGCGACGCATCACTGCGGGCCCTCGGCGTGGACGTCATCGACCTCTACCAGTTCCACCGCCCTGACCCGGTGGTGCCGTTCGAGGAGTCCGCCGGCGCGCTCGCCGAGCTGCTCGCCGCGGGAAAGATCCGACGGGCCGGGCTGTCGAACGTCAACATCGAACAGATCGAGGCGGCCCGGGGGGTGGTGCCCGTCACCTCGGTGCAGAACCGGCTGGCGCCGTCCTTCCGGTCCTCGCTGGCCGAGGTCAGGCACTGCGAGGCCCACGGGATTGCCTTCCTGGCGTGGGGTCCGTTGGGTGGGATGTCCATTGCGGCTTCGGTGGGCGATCGCCACCCCCGGTTCGCCGAGGTCGCCCGACGACACGGCGTCTCGCCACAGCGTGTGGCGTTGGCATGGGAGCTTTCGCTGGCTGACGTCGTGGTCCCCATACCGGGCTCGAGCAGGCCGGCGACCATCATCGACAGCGCGGCCGCCGTGGAGCTCGAGCTCACCGACGACGACATCTCCCTGTTGGACGCCGATTGACGGACAGACGGCCATCGAGGTCATCGACGGGAACGCTCGGCTCTCGTTGGACCCTGGCGGGCGCACTCGTACAGTTTGGAGACGATGCATCACCGACGGGGGACGACGGTCCTTTGCGTGCTCATCGCCGTCGTGTTGACCGCCGGCGTGGTCAGCGCCCTGGTGGTGCAGCGCAGCCCCCGTTTGGCGCGGGCCGAGGCCCCGTCGACGTCCGTCGCTCCGTCGGTGCCCCGGTCGGACCCCGGCGGTGGGTTGTGGGCCAGCGGCCCGTCGTCCTCCACCACGACGACCGAGGCGGCCGAGGCCCTTCCGTCCGGCCCTGACGTGTCGGCCTACAGCGGCGTGGGCACCTGGGTCGACGCCTTCGACTATGCGCCCGCCTACCACCGCCCACGGGAAGGCCCGCTCCTTGTTCCCGACGACGTAGACGCCATGGCCGCCCGAGGCGTGCGCACCCTGTTCCTCCAGGCCGCCCGCCTGGACGAGCGATCGCCCGAGGGCATCGTCGATCGGGCAGTGGTGGCCACGTTCGTCGAGCGGGCGCACGACAACGGGATGGACGTGGTGGGTTGGTATCTGCCCAAGTTCGCCGACGTGGAGGCCGATCTGGCCAACCTGCGGTTGATCCGCGACTTCGACGTCGAGGGCCAGCGCTTCGACGGCATCGCCGTCGACATCGAGTACCGCCGGGACGTGCCCGACCACGCCGAGCGGAACCGGCGCCTGATCGACCTGTCCCGACGCTTCCGTGAGGAGGCGCCCGACCACGCCCTCGGCGCCATCGTCTACCCCCCCGTGCTCTTCGAGGACATCAGGCCCGGCTTCTGGCCGGATTTTCCCTGGAAGGAGCTGGTGAAGAGCTACGACGTGTGGCTGCCGATGGTGTACTGGACCGAGATCGCGGCGGAGTCCAGCTACGGCGAGGGCTACCGCTACACCGAGGCGGGCATGCGGACCCTGATCGCCAACCTCGGCGAACCCTCTGCGTTGATCCATGCCATCGGCGGCGTCGCTGACGCGTCCACCGTCGACGACTTCGAAGGCTTCGTCCGTGCCGCTGGCGAGACAGACGTGCTCGGGTTCTCGATGTACGACTACCGCACCACATCCACGGCCGGGTGGAAGGTGC
The DNA here is from genome assembly GCA_019348495.1 of Actinomycetota bacterium. Lineage (GTDB taxonomy): Bacteria > Actinomycetota > Acidimicrobiia > Acidimicrobiales > CADCSY01 > JADDRA01. Next base: position 7,175 of record JAHWJI010000041.1, read on the forward strand.
TGGCACCGGGACCGCCCGGGTAGGCGCGGAGGCTTCATGCGCTACCGCATCGCGGCCGACACCGTCTTGGTCCTGCACCTCGCCTTCATCGTGTTCATCGCCGCCGGGCCGTTGCTGGCATGGCGATGGCCCCGACTCGTATGGGCCCATCTACCGGCTCTGGCATGGGGAGTGGGGACGGTGCTCATCGGCTTCCAGTGCCCTCTGACCGCGCTGGAGAAGGGCCTGCGGCGCCTCGGGGGTCTCGAGGGTTACGACGGAGGGTTCGTCGACAACTACATCGAAGGCGTCATCTATCCCGAGGAGTACACGTTCGTCCTCCGTGCGCTGGCCGCCGTCGCCATCGTCGCCGGCTACGCCGTGCTTGGCCGCCGCCGGGTCAACGCCACCGGCTCGGAGAGGGCCAGTGCAGGTGCGCGACTGCCACCCACCTCGACAACCCCCGCTGGCGTCCCATGACGAGCGGGACAGGGGGTGACCGAGGGACGGCCTCGATCGACCGGTAAGCTCCGCCCACGCCCGTTGCCACGGGTGCCGGGCGTGCCGGGAACACCGGACTCAGCCCGGGCGCCGCCTGTGATGCGCGAGCGCTGCCGAGCCCCCGATGAAGGATCCTTTCATGAGCACGTCCCCTGCCCCCCGTCGCCGCCGCCGGCCTCGTCCTTCGGATCGTCCGACCTACGCCGACGACGCCGCCCGAGTCGTGACGCCTCGTCCGCACGACGACCGTGCCTCGGCGCCGGTCCCCTGCGAACCCTCCTCGGCCGCCGAGGCCGTCTCCTTCGCCGACGTGGGCGTCCCCTCCTGGCTGGTCAGACCCCTCGCACAACAGGGGATCGAGGTCCCGTTCCCCATCCAGGTGGCGACGCTGCCCGACACCCTCGCGGGCCGTGACGTGCTGGGCCGGGGCCGCACCGGCAGCGGCAAGACCCTCGCGTTCTCCCTGCCCCTGGTGACTCGACTGGCGGGAGGAGCTCGCCGTCCCCGCCAGGCCCGGGCGCTCGTGCTGGTCCCCACCCGGGAGCTGGCCAACCAGGTCCTGGCCGTGGTCAAGCCCCTGGCCGAGACGGCCGGGCTGACGGCGACCGTCGTCTTCGGCGGCGTCGGTCAGCACCCTCAGGTCAAGGCCCTGGCTCGGGGTGTCGACGTGTTGATCGCCTGCCCGGGACGACTCGAAGACCTCATCGGCCAGCGCCACTGCGACCTTTCCGCCGTCGAGGTCACGGTGATCGACGAAGCCGATCACATGGCCGACCTCGGATTCCTGCCCGCCGTGCGTCGCATCCTGGACCGCACGCCCGAGGTCGGTCAGCGGATGCTGTTCTCGGCCACGCTCGACAATGGCGTCGACGTCCTGGTCAAGCGCTACCTCGAGCGCCCCGTGACCCACTCGGTCGACTCGGTGGTGGCGCCGGTGTCGACGATGACCCACCACGTGTTCGCGGTCAGCGCCGCCGACAAGCAGGCGGTCATCCACGAGCTCGCCGCCGGCCGGGAGCGCAGCCTGCTGTTCATGCGCACCAAGCACACGGCCAAGAAGCTGGCCAAGCAGCTCACCGCCGCGGGCATCCCCGCCGTGGAGCTCCACGGCAACCTCAGCCAGGGCGTGCGCGAGCGCAACCTGTCGGCCTTCGCCGACGGCAGCGCCACGGTGCTCGTGGCCACCGACATCGCCGCCCGGGGCATCCACGTCGACGACATCGCCCTGGTCGTCCACGTCGATCCCCCCACCGAGCACAAGGCCTACCTGCATCGTTCGGGCCGCACCGCCCGGGCGGGGGCCGGTGGCACCGTGGTCACCCTGGCGCTGCCCGATCAAGCCCGCGACGTGCGCACTCTGGCCAAGCAGGCCGGTATCCGACCCACCACCGTGTCGGTCCGCCCCGGCGCCGCCGAGGTCGCGGTCCTGACCGGCCCGCCGGCCCCGTACGTCACCCCCCCGGTGGTCGTACCCGAACGGGCACGCCCCCGGCCCAGGAACGCCAGGGGTGGGCGGGCTCAGGACGGCTCGGTGAAGGGGACGACATCGGCCCACCCGCGCGCCGCACGCCAAGGAGCCCGGCGAGGCGGAACCTCAGGGCCGGCACGGACCCGAGCCGAGCTGGCGGCGCGGGCGGGCCAGCCTCCGGCGGGGCGACGAAGGTCTCGCTGACGCCGACCCCGAGCGCCGGCGACGACCTCGTCGACCACCTGCGCCAAGCGCCCGCCGGCGCCGGCGTCGTCAGCCCACGATCGCTTCGGGTGTGACCCGGACGATGACCCGTTGCTCGCCCGGCTGGCGGAACGGATAGCTGTCCTGGCCCAGGTACTTCTTGGCCATTCGATCGATGTGGGCGTCGGCCCCCTCGTCGATGAGCTCCGCCCGCCCCCGGAGCTGGAGCATCTCGTAAGGGTTCTCGTCGTTGACCAGCGAGATGGCCACCACCGGCTGGCGCTCGATGTTGCGGGCCTTGGTCCGGCCCCGCGCCGTGTTGAAGAGCACGGCTTCACCGTCGGTGTCGATCCACACCGGCGTCGATTGGGGAGTCCCGTCGGGCATCACCGTCGCCACGTGGGCGAACACCGGCCTACCCAGGAGCTCGATGTGTCGGTCGGTCAGCTTGGCCATGGGGCCAAAGTACCCGTCCCTTCCCTTGATGACCCCGAAAGCTCCTAGGCGGGACAGTCGGGTTCGTGGGGCAGCACCGGGCGCACCGACAGTGTGAAGGTGTCACCCGACTCCGTTCGCCATTGGGTGATCTCGCTGGCCGACTCGAGGGCTTCACCCAGCTCGTCCGCCTGCCCACCAGAGACCGGTGTGCACTCACCCTCCCGGAGGTCGACCTCGGGGAGGGGCCAGTCGCGGGTGTCGGGCTCGACCGCGGGGTCGAGCTCCTGGTCCGGAGCCAGCGGAAGCACCCGGTAGCGCTCGGGGACGTACTGCCCACCACCGGCGTCGACGACCGTGCGTGAGACCAGGTCGACGAACTCGCTGACCCGGTCCTGGGCCCGCTGCTGATCGGCGGTGATGCCGGGCAGGGCCACGGTGGGGCCACCCAGGCCGTAGACGGACGTGACGTAAGCCTGGCCGTCGACCACCACGGTCACGGTGGTGGTGGCCGCATCCATGACCGTGGGTTGCCCGAAGTCCTTCTCGGTGCCGTCGAGCAGGCCTGAGCCGGCTGCGGCGGCCACGAGCTGGTCCACCACCTCCTCGTCGACGCGGCCCTCGGTCACGGCCGGCAGCGCCGGTCCGGGATAGATGGCGATCGTCGCCGCGGGCGACAGGGTGGCGCCGTCCTCGTAGACGACGGCCTGGGGGAGGAGACGGAAGGCCTGGCCGGGAGGAAGGAGCCCCCCGCCCAGCTCCACGCTGACGACGAGGCCGCCGTCACCGCCTCCGGGCCGGACCTGTCGAGGGACCTCCGATCCGTTGTCGACGTCGCCACCGCCGCCGGCGCCGGTCACCACCTCTTGCCCGCCCCCACAGGCGCCGGCGACGAGCAGCACCAGGCCGGTGATGATCATGGTGGTTCTGCGCATGTCCCTTGGACGTCGGCCGGCGACCGGCTGGTTCCCGACGCAACGGACTTCAATGCCCTGCGCCCCATGGTAGGAACTGGAGACGAACGTCCCATCGAGGAGGCCACCGTGGAGCTGGAGCGCATCGACGACACCACCGGCGAGCCACCGGCCGAGCTGGCGGCCTACTTCCAGGGCGAGGCCCGCATCCAGCGCCTGCCCGATCCCTTCCCCGACGGACCGGCCGTGTTCGCCGTGCACTTCCGGGCCGGTAGCCGCACCCGCCCGCACCGACATCGCGACGGACAGCTCCTGCACGTCACCGCCGGGCGGGGCATCGTGGGGGGCGAGTCGGGACGGCAGGTGGTCGCAGCCGGCGACGTGGTGGCGACCATGCCCGGCGAGTGGCACTGGCACGGTGCCGCCCCCGACGCACCCATGACGCACGTCACCGTGCAGTCGAGCGCCTCCGGCGGCATCGACTGGGACGTGGAGGAGCGGGACTGGGCCGAGGGTTACGGGGACGCGCCGCCGTCGTAGTGCACCGGGTCGTGCACCTCCACCTCGATGGGCTTGAGGGTCCCGTTGTTGGTGAGCTCGGCCGAACAGGCGGCCACGCCCACGATCAGGTCGGCCTCCGCCCGCAGGTCGACGTGGTCGCCGGGGCGGCTGCTGGGCACGCCGATGGTGATGCGCCCGGTGGCGGGGTCGGGCGTGACCACCATGAACAGGTTCAACGTGGTGGGGATGCGCCCGGCGGGGATGCCGAAGGGGGCCAGGTGGGCGGCCAGGTTGCCCAGGCAGCTGGGGTGGCCGGCCACGCCGTAGAGGCGCTCGAACATCTCCTCCGAACACGGCGTCAGCAGGAAGTCGTGGCGCCCGGCGGTGTCGGCGGTGACGGTGAGCATGGGGGTGCTGCGGTTGGAGTACAAGATGCTGCCGGTACCCACGTAGATGCTCGTCCCGTAGTCGAAGGTGCGGCCCGAGGAGAGCCACTCGTCGGGGTCGCCGCCACCCCCGGCGTCGGCGGCGGGGGCGGCGGCGAAGGCGACCACGTCGGCGACCTGCTCACCGGTGGGGGAGCGCACCCGCAGGGTGTGGCCCCGGTCGAGGCGAAGCGCACACCCGGTCTGGGGCTCGAGGCGCAGCCTGGCCTGGCGTGTCACCGTCGTGGGGTCACCTTGTCGGCGTGCACGGCCCCTGGTGTACTACCTGGCGTGGCCGGGCGGGCAGCGTCGGGAGCGGGCGCGGCCTCCCCCCGCCGGGGCCTGCGCCTGGCTCAGCTGCTCACCCTGGGGGACCAGACCGACGAGCACGGGCGCCTGCTCCTGGAAGACTCGGCGCCCAGGCAGGCCCAGAAGCGGGTGAAGCGTGCCGGGGTGGCCATGTCGGAGGCCCGCTGCGACTACGCCGACTCCCCGTCGCGCCTCGGTGGCCGGATGAACGTCTCGGCCTACGACTCCCTCCGTCGCGACACCGCCGAGGTCCTCCACGGCTTCGCCTGGCTGGCGGAGCTGCGGGCCGCAGCCAAGCCTGACCCCGGTCGGGGCACGCTCGGGAGCCTCATCGACGTGGCCAACCTCGGGACCACGCTGCCCCTGGTGCTGTTCCACCGGGTGCACGACCCGGTGCCGGCGCAGGGCGTGCTGCCCGCCTTCATCGCCTCGATCTTCAAGGCCAGTCGCGGGTTGTTCTCCGGGGCCGTGGCCATGCTCAACGACGACGACCGGGAGGCTTCCACTGCCGTCACCACCGAGGAGGTGGTGACCTATGCCGAGCAGCACGGGCAATTCCGCCGCACCGAGACCCAGCGGGTGTGCGCTGCGCCCACGCGCCTGATCGCCCGCACCATTGAGGCCATCTTGACCGGCGAAGGCGCCGACGCCAGCCGCAGCCGCCTGGGCGATCACCTCCACGCCGATGCGCTGTGGCGCTTCTTCAGCCTGCACGAATCCTTCAGCCAGGCCTTGAGCACCTACCGCTTCGTGCTGGACAACCTCACGGCCGAGCGCCCCGAGGCGGGGCCCGAGGAGCTCTTCTCCGTGACCGTGGCCGTGGCCGGCCGCACGGGGACGTTCGGGGACCTCACCGAGGCCCTGGCCCACCACGGCACCGAGGTGCAGGCGGGTCTCAACGAGGTGCTGGGCCGGTCGGGCGAGGTCCCGCCCCTCACCCTTCCGGCCCTGCTGCGGCTGCTGTAGGCGCTGTCTACGACGGGGGAGCCGTCTCCCGCAGGTCGGTCTTGGCCCCGAGCCCGTCCCCGGAACCGTTGCCGGCCGCGCCGTCGTCGGTCATCATCGCCCCGCGCCTCCCGCCGCTCCCGGCGCCTCGCCCAGTCGCATGACGTGGACGAAGCGGTGATGATGCTGCCGCTGGGCTGGCGGGGCGGGTTGTTGCCGAGGTCGGCGGCGTTGATGCCGATGCCGTCACCCACGCGGTTCCCGAAGTCGTCGTCGATCAGATACAGGTGCCAGATCATCCGCTCCTGCACCACCCGCTCACACTGGCCGAACAGGACGATGAAGTTGGAGGCCAGGTCGTCGCGCCCCAGTCCGTCATCGTGCGGTAGCGGTCGGTCGGTCGGTGGCTGTTCGGCTGAGGCTGGGGGCGCCCGGCAGGCCCCGGCACCCAGGGCATGTACCCCAGAAGGTCACCTCGGCCTCGTCGATCTCGAACCCGTGGGTGTCGGAGGCGCCGAGGCAGGGCGCCGACCCGACGGCGCAGTCGACGTCGGCGGTGGTGGCGCAGACTCGGCACACGACGTGGTGGTGGTTGTCGCCCACCCGGGCCTCGTAGCGAGCCGGGCCCCCCGCGGGTTCGATGCGCCGGAGCAGCCCGGCCTGGCTGAGGGCGTGCAGGTTGTTGTAGACGGCCTGGGTGGACAGGCTGCCGATGCGACGGCGGGCAGCCACGGCCACGCGTTCGGCATCGCTGTGGGGCTGATGGCACACGGCCTCGAGCACCGCCATACGCGACGCGGTCACCCGCAGACCCGATGCCCGCAACCGCCCGACCAGGCCGAGCGGGTCCCCAGACATGTCGGCGACGTTAGCCCATGCTTGATCTGTTCAAGGGTAGCTCTGCTGGTGGGGTTCCTCACTCCTGGCCGTCGACAGTTCGGAGCCGGTAGCCCTGCCCCGCACCGTCTGGATGACCACGGCCAATGTCAAACCCCAGGACTTCCGACGCACCGTCGGGACCATCCTGTCTCTTCCGTTCCCACAGCCGCATGAGACGGTGATGAGAATGTTCTGATCTTGGGATACGGAAGCGAGGTCTCACCCTCTCGTCATACTGCCGAGCGCCCGCATGCGCTCGATGACGACGGAAACGGTCGGAGGTGGGCCCCGAGCGATCGGTAGATTGAGGTCGTGGCCCGGCCGTTCTACCTCACCACCCCCATCTACTACGTCAACGACGTCCCCCACATCGGCCACGCCTACACCACCATCGTGGTCGATGCGCTCAGCCGCTGGCACCGCCTGTTGGGCGACGACGTGTTCTTCCTGACCGGGACCGACGAGCACGGCCTCAAGATCGTCCGGGCCGCCGAGGCCAACGGGGTGAGCCCCCTCGAGCAGGCCGACCGCACCAGCGAGCGCTTCAAACAGGCGTGGCGACAGCTCGACATCCGCTACGACGACTTCATCCGCACGACCGAACCCCGCCACGCCGCCGCCGTCGGGGCCCTGCTCCAGGCCATCTACGACAACGGCCACATCGAGCTCGACTCTTACGAAGGCCTGTACTGCGTGGCGTGTGAGGCCTACTACCTGGAGTCGGACCTCGTCGACGGGCTCTGCCCCGTCCACCGCCGTCCCGTCGAGGTTTTCAAAGAGGAGAACTACTTCTTCCGTCTCAGCCGCTTCCAACGGCCCCTGCTCGAGTGGCTCGATGCCCACCCGGAGGCCATCCGCCCCGAAGCCAAGCGCAACGAGGCCCTCGGTCTCATCCGGGGAGGTCTGTCCGACATCTCGATCAGCCGGACCTCCATCTCCTGGGGCGTGCCCGTGCCCTGGGACGAGGGCCACGTCTTCTACGTCTGGTACGACGCCCTGGTCAACTACGCCACCGCCATCGGCTACGGCGACGACCCGGAGCGCTTCGAGCGGTGGTGGCCCGCGGTCCACCACGTCATCGGCAAGGACATCCTGCGCTTCCACTGCGTCTACTGGCCGGCGATGCTGTTGGCTGCCGGGCTGGCGCCGCCCTTTCGCATCCAGGTCCACGGCTACCTGCTGGTCAGTGGGGAGAAGATGAGCAAGACCGCGTTCAACCACATCGCCCCCGCCGACCTGGTCGCCGACTTCGGCGTCGACGGCACCCGCTACCACTTCTTGCGCGACATCCCCCTCGGCGCCGACGGCGACTTCAGCTACGAGGGCATGGTGGCCCGCTTCAACGCCGATCTGGCCAACAACCTGGGCAACCTGGTCAGTCGGGTGGCCACCGTCGTAGGGAAGAAGTGTGGGGGCACGGGGCCGGCACCGGCGTCCGACAGCCCCCTGGCGGCGGTAGCGGCCGACGCCTACCGCGACGCCGCGGACGCCTGGGAGCGGATGGCGACCCACGAGGCGTTGGACGCCACGTGGCGCCTGGTGCGCGAGGCCAACGCCCACCTGGAGGCCAACGAACCCTGGAAGGCCGAGCCCGGGCCTGCGGTCGACGCCGTGTTGGGCTCGACCCTGGAGGTGCTGCGCATCATCGCGGTGATGGCCTCGCCGGCCATACCCGTGGCCTGCGCCGAGCTCTGGCGTCGACTCGGCCTCGATGGTCGGCCCGATGAGCAACGCCTGCCCGAGGCGGCGCGGTGGGGCGGCTACCCCGGGGGGTTGCCCGTCGACAAGGGCCCACCGCTCTTCCCTCGCCTCCAACCCGCCTGAGCCCCGGGCGCCTTTCTCGCCATGTGGACCGACAGCCACTGCCACCTTCCGGCGGGCGCCGAAGGCACGGCCGCGATCGCCGAGGCGGTGGCCGCCGGCGTGACGCGCCTGGTCAACGTGGGGACCGACGCTGCCAGCTCTCGCATCGCGGTCGAGGTGGCGCGGGCCCACGACGGGGTGTGGGCCACGGCGGGGGTTCATCCTCACGACGCCAGCGGCGGTCTCGACGGCATCGCCGCGCTGCTGGCCGAGCCCGAGGTGGTGGCGGTGGGGGAGTGCGGGCTCGACTACCACTACGACCACTCGCCCCGTCCCGCACAACGCCAGGTCTTCGCCGCCCAGGTCGGCCTGGCCCAGGCCCACGGCCTGGCCCTCGTCATCCACACCCGGGATGCGTGGGACGACACCTTTGCCGTCCTGGCTGCCGAGGGGACGCCGTCGCGGACGGTCTTCCACTGCTTCACCGGTGGGCCGGCCGAGGCCGAACGGGCGCTGGCCACCGGAGCGGTGCTGAGCTTCAGCGGCATCGTGGGCTTCAAGGGGGCGTCGGCGGTGCGGGCCGCAGCCGCGGTCTGCCCCGTGGAGCGACTGATGGTGGAGACCGACAGCCCCTACCTGGCCCCGGTACCGCATCGGGGCAAGGCCAACCGACCAGCCTGGGTCCCTCTGGTCGGCGGGGCGGTGGCCACGGCCAAAGAGGTGGCCGTCGAGGTGATAGAGGAGGCGTCGTCGGCCACCGCGGCCCGGCTCTTCGCCCTGCCCCCCCCGGCCTGAAAGTTGCAGTCTGGTTACGACGGCTCTTAGGGTCGGAAGTTCCCAGGGGGAGAGGGTGGAGTCCTGACGTCCAAGGAAACTACGTTTCGTCGCGTGTGGCTGCTGGTGGCCATCGTCACCTCGGTGGTCCTCGGGCCCCGGGTGTTCACCGGCGCCCCCGCCGACGTGCCCGAAGAGCTGCTGGTGGCCACCGGCGTCCCCGGATCATCGGTGCTGCCTGTCGAGGCCACGCCGGCGCGCTCGGGACCCTCCCCAACCGTCGTGCTCACCGCGTCGGTGGAGATCCCCGACGAACCGCCGACCACCGAGCCCCCGGCCCCGGCCCCGGCCCCGGCCGAGGCGACCTCCGAGATCACCTCGGACACCGAGGCGCCGGCGTCCACCACGACCACGGCCAAGCCGGTTGCGTCCACCACGACCACGACCGCTGCGGCCCCCACCACCACCGCAGCGCCCCCTCCACCGCCTCCTCCCGCCCCCGAACCCGACCCGGCCGCCCTGTCGGCCACCCACGCCGACGGTGTCCACGAGGGGATGGTCTCCTGGTACGACCTGCCCGGAGCCCGAGCCGGGGTGTGTGCCCACCGCACCATCGACAAGGGCACGGTCGTCACCGTGACCAACCTGGGCACGGGGGAGTCGATCACCTGCACGGTCAACGACCGGGGCCCCTACAGCGGTGACGAGAAGATCCTCGATCTCCACAAGGACGACTTCTCCCGGCTCGCCCCTCTCGAGCAGGGGGTGTTCAAGGCCCGGCTCGACTGGTGACCCTCGCTGGTCGGCCCGACCGGTGACGCTCACGGGTCGGGAGGTCACCGACCACCTGGCCCGCCACGGCCTGCGGCCCAGTCGGGCACTCGGCCAGCACTTCGTGGTAGATCCCAACACCGTCCGCCGCATCGCCCGCCTGGCCCGGGTGGGCCCGGGGGACCGGGTGGTCGAGATCGGCGCCGGGCTCGGCTCGCTCACCCTCGCCCTGCGCGAGACGGGGGCGGAGGTCGTCGCCGTGGAGATCGACCGCCACCTACTGCCCGCCCTGCGGGAGGTGGTCGAGCCGGTGGGGGCGACCGTGGTCCACGCCGATGCCCTCACCCTCGACTGGGACACGCTCCTCGGTCCCTCCGCTGAGGGCCCTGAGGCCACCGAGCCGGGCTGGTCCCTGGTCGCCAACCTCCCCTACAACGTGGCCACGCCGCTCGTGGCCGACCTGCTCGACCATGTGCCCGCCATCTCCCGCATGCTGGTGCTGGTGCAGCGAGAGGTGGGCGAACGACTGGCGGCCCAGGTGGGTGACGCGGCCTACGGGGCAGTGTCGGTCAAGGTGGCCTACTGGGCCACGGCCAGGCTGGCGGGCAGCGTCCCGGCCACGGTGTTCCTCCCCGAGCCGGCGGTGGCATCGGTGCTCGTGAGCCTCGAGCGCCGTGTCACGCCGGCGGTCGACCCCTCGGTGGTGAGCCCGGAAGCACTGTTCGCCCTGGTGCGGGCCGGCTTCGCCCAACGCCGCAAGATGCTGCGCCGAGCCCTGGCCGGCGCGGTCGACGCCGAGGACTTCGCCGATGCCGGGGTGCGCCCCGAGGCCCGGGCCGAGGAGCTCGACGTGATCGCCTGGGGCCGGTTGGCGGCGTCCACCGGGCGGCGCCGGGACCGCTCGTGAGCTCGGTGCTGGCACCGGCCAAGCTGACGTGCTCGTTGCGCGTCACCGGCACCAGGCCCGACGGCTACCACGAGATAGACGCCGAGATGGTCACCCTCGACCTCGTCGACGAGCTCACCTTCGCATCCGGCGACCACCTCGAGGTGGTGGGGGCGGCCGGCCTGGCGGTACCCGAGGGCGACGAGAACCTGGTGCGTCGGGCGCTGGCGGCACTGCACCGGCGGGCGAGCGTGCGCCTGGTCAAGCGCATCCCCGCCGGCGCCGGGCTCGGTGGCGGCTCGGCCGACGCCGCCGCCGTGCTGCGCTGGGCGGGCTGTGGCGACCTCCTCTTGGCCGCCTCGCTCGGTGCCGACGTGCCCTTCTGCCTGGTCGGCGGTCGAGCCCGGGTCACCGGCGTGGGGGAGGTGGTCACCCCGTTGCCGCCGGTGGCGCGCACCTACACGCTGCTCATCCCGCCCTTCGGCGTGGCCACCATGGAGGTGTACCGGGCCTGGGACCGGCTGGGGGGACCCACGGCGGGTGGGCCCAACGACCTGGAGGCTGCCGCCCTGGACGTCGCCCCCGCGCTGGGTGAGTGGCGCGACCGCCTGGGCGATGCCACCGGTGCCACCCCGGTGTTGGCCGGGAGCGGGTCGACCTGGTTCGTCGAGGGCGAGTTCCCGGGCGACGACAGGATCGTGGCCCGTACGGTCCCTGGCTGCGCCAACGCCGGCTGAGGCGTGGCGAGCGGGCGCGCTACTTCTTGGCTCGCCGCTGGAACCGCGTTCGCTTGAGCATCTTCTTGTGCTTCTTCTTGCGCATGCGCTTGCGGCGCTTCTTGATCAGCGATCCCATCCGCCGCCGAGGGTAGTGGGAGGTCGTCGGTCGATCCACCCGGGCTACCGTGGGGGGCCACGCGATCGGGGGTCGTCCAATGGCAGGACATCTGGTTTTGGTCCAGAGAATGGGGGTTCAACTCCTCCCCCCCGAGCAGTGACCCAGCCGCAGCTCTCCTGTGTCGTGCT
>JAHWJI010000042.1 GCA_019348495.1 Actinomycetota bacterium
ATCTGCCCTGCCGTGGACCACGCCAGGTTCCCCTTCACGTCGCTGCGCACCAGCATCACGGTCGTCGCGTACCAGGCAGTGACGGCACCCGCTGCGAAGGCCAGGTGCGTCGCCGCGGCCGAGGACCCGAACACCGGAGCGAGTCGCACCAACAGGACGCCGGCGCCGTTGACCACGCCTGCGTGGAGCAGCGCCGACACCGGCGTTGGGGCTGCGATCGTGGCCGGCAGCCACTGGTGCACGGGTACGAGCGCGGACCGGGAAATGCCGGCAACGGTCAGGAGCACGGCGACCACCGGCAACACGTTCCCACCGAGCACCGGGATCGACGCGTTGGCGAGTTCCTCGGCGGCCCCGGCCGGCGAGCGGAGGTCGATCTCGCCGACGGAGACGACGGCGAGCAGTGTGGCCACCAGTAGCGCGCCGTCTCCCACCTGGAGGCTGCGCCGGGTCCGCCGGGCCGAGCGCCGCGCCGGTCCCCAGGTGGCCCGGTGGGTCACCAGGGCAGCCAACGCGATGCCGGCCACGATCCAGGAGGCGCACAGCAGGCCGAGGGTGGCGGCGAAGGCCACCGACGTCGTCGCCGCTGTCATCAGCGAGGCCAGTACGAAGAAGCGGCGCTCCCGAAGATCCCCCTGCAGGTTACGGCTGGCGAAGGACTGTACGACCACGCCGACGCCGGTGGTGAGCAAGCCCAAGAAAGCGGTGAGGCGAGTGGCATGCAGGCCAACGAGCGCATCGCCTTCGCCCCCCTCGACCACGGCTGCGACCGGTCCGCCCACAGCCACGACGACCATCACGACGATCGCCGCGGCGAACGCAGCAGAGGCCGCTCCCACCGCCCATCGGGAGGACCGCTCTCCGACGGGGCGCGCGACGGCGATCGCCGCGGCGGCGATCGCGGGCAGCGCGGGGGCAAGGATCAACAACGTCTCGGGCAGCGTCATCTCGACCGAGGCACCCTACGCAGCAAAACGCTGAACTGCCATTCAATCGTCAGGTGCTGTCTCGCCAGCCGCACCTCCCGAGGGGAAGAGGACTTCCGAAATTTGCTGCTGGTATTTCTAGGCCGTTATTGCTAGCGACCTCATCCGCCGGTGTGGCAGTGGCCGCGGGCGCCGGGGTGGTCACCGGCCAGGAGGGCGTTCTCGCGAGCCCCACCTTTGGTGGAGGGGCCTCGGGTTCTCCATCCGCCTCGACGCCGTCAGCGGGCTGATGCTCGGCATCGGCCGCCGGGTGGTCGGGATGGCCGTCGGCTTCTACCCGGCGGGCTCCGCTGGTGGGCTCGGCTCGGGTGCTTCCGGCGCAGGCGGTGCGACGTAGTCGGGGTCGCCGCGGAAGCTGGCTCGGATCTTGTCGAACTCGGGGGCGAGGCGGTCGAACTCCTCCTCGGGGAAGGCCTGGAACAACAGGATGTACATGTTGCGGCCCTGGAACAGGAAGTGCTGGGCGTTCACGCCCTTGGCGCCGGTGGCCTCGTCGGTGAAGCGGGAGAGGTAGTAGAGGGTGGGCATGCCGTTGACCAGCAGCGCCTCGCGCTTGAGCACCTGCACGCCCTCGGGCCCGGCGATGCGGTCCGTGGTCGGCCGGATCTTCTCCAGATCCTCGATGGTGTTGATGGCCTGGTCGTTCTCGTTGTAGCGCACCGAAACCGTGTTCTTGCCACCGGCACCCAGCACCAGGCGCCGGCTGGCGTCGGGCCGGGCGATGGGAATCCAGGTCTCGGGGTGCTCCAGGCTGAAGCCCGCCTCGGGGTCGATGTAGGTCTCGTAGTTGTCGTCCATGCCCGCGGGGACGGGCGCCGCGTCCTCGGCGGGATCGTCGCCGCCCCTCGTGAAAAACAAGACCGCTCCCAGGGCCACCACGGCCAGCGCGAGCACGGCGACACGAGCTGGCGACCACCGCCGGCGGCCCCCCCCGCCCCGGGCGTCGTCTCCCGCCTGCGCCGGTGCCTCCCTCGCTTCCGCGTCTACCGCCATGGACAGCTCCTTCCTGGTCGACACAGCTGGTCAGCAGCCCCTTCGCGTTGACCACGCACCGTCACGGAGCCTACTGTGACGACAAAGGCGCCGGAGCGCGCCACAAACACAAGGAAACGGAGGGGGCCGATGGTTTCGCTCACGGGCTGGTACGTGGGATTCATCATCGCGTTGGTGGTGCTGGTCATAGTGGTGGCCCTGGTCGGGATAATCCTGGGCCTGGCCCGGCGCATCGGCGTCCAGGCGCTGGCTGCCACCGAGGCGCTCGATGAGTCTCGCATCAACACCCTGGGGTTGTGGGAGGTTGACAAGGTCAACGGTGGGATCCGCTCCATCATCCGCAACGCCGAAGAGGCACGTGGGGCACTGGAGGGAGGACGATGAGCGGCGTCGTGCTGGCCCTGGCCGAAGACCACATCACCATGTGGTGGGTGACGCTCGGCCTCGGCGCCGTCGTCATCATCGCCGTCATCGTGCTGCTCTCACTGCTCGTCGCCCTGGTCGACGACATCGACGTCAACGTCCGGGAGGTGTGGGACACCGCCACCCGCCTGGCCGCCAACACGGCGACCACGTGGATGTTCCAGCAGACCACGACCCGTACCGCTGAGCTCGACGCCGAGGTCCAGCGTCACGCCCAGCTGCTCAACGCCCAGGGAGGCCGCTGATGCCACTGCTCCTACCGGTACTCACCGTCCTCGAGATCGTCCTGCTCGTCGTCGTCCTGGCCCTCTTCTTGAACAAGATTGCGAGCCAGCTCAACAGCATCTCGGCCAACCTGGCCCGCGTCACCTTCGGTGTGCGGGCCGTGGAGACCCAGTGCGCGGTCATCGGCCCCGCCGCCGACCGCATCAACGCCAACCTGGCCAGCGCCGCTGCCGGCCTCGAACAGGCTGCTGCGCAGGCAGAACGTCTGGGCCGCTAGCCACATAGAGCAGCAACAGCAAAAGCGGTCACGACGACCGGTGGGCCCCAGGGCCCACCGGTCGTTTCCGTTCTCCGGCCATGTTCGTGGTGGCAACCGTGCTCGCGGCGGGACGGCGAGGCTGGTCACTCTTGGCCTGAGGGTCTCCCCTTGTACCTCACCCGTTCCTCACCCGTTCTTGTCGCTTTTCTCACCCCCTGGCGTAGCGAACGCGAGAAAGAACGGGTGGGGGGGCGGTGCGCTTCGACGATCAGCGGGGACGACCAGCGGGGAAGCAGGGGAAGCAGGCCGCCCCCGAGCGGGTGCGCGGCGAAAACGAGAGCACCCCCTGCCAAAGGCAGGGGGTGCTCGTGCGATGGGTGGTAGGAGGTCGTGCTACGGGCAGTTGCTGGTGGTCTGGAAGACGGTCACCACGCCTTGGCAGATCTCGGTGGCGCTCTGTTCGATGGAGTTCACCAGGTTGTTGATGTTGGTGAGGTCGTTGTCGATCTCGATGGTCTCACCGATGACGATGTCGGCCCGCCGGTTGATCTCGGCCACCCCGAAGTTGATGGAGTCGACCTCGGGGTTGATGGCGCTCAGCTCGGCGTTGATCCCCCGAGCGTTGCCGTTGATGGGCCCCACGCTGCCGAGGATGCCGTTGACGTTGCCGTTGATGCCCTTGACCACGCCGTTGATCGAGGTGGCCGTGCTGAGGATCGACGAACCGGTGTTGTCGATGCTGGCGGTGGCGTCGACGATCTGGCCGGCCTGGCCGGTCAGCGGCTGGGCCGCGGCCATGATCTGCTCGGCCATGCGGGCCGTCTCGTCCAGCTTGGCCACCTGGTCGAGGTCGGTGTTGATGGGGTCCACCTCTCCCACGATCACCTTGACCCGTTCGTCGATCGAGTTGGCCGCCAGCAGCGTGCGGGTGAGCTCGATGACGGCGAAGAGGGCGAAGGCGATGGTGATGGTGAGGTTGGCGGCCACGACGCCGTGCTCGGCCCGCAACCGCTTGGCCACCCCGGTCACGCGCTGCACCCCAGGACGGTGGCGGGAAGGCCGTTGCAGATGCCGACCAGGCTGCCCACCACGCCGGCCCCGTCGTTGCCCAGGCTGGCCACGATGTTGTTGGCGTCGGCCAGGGCGGGGTCGAGGTCGCCGTTGGCGATGGCGACCCGCTGGTGGATGTTCTGCACGCCGTCCTTGGCCGGGAACTCACACTCGTTGTCCACGGTGTTGACCGGGCCCAAGTCCCGCCCGGAAGTGCAGTTGCCGTTGGGGGCGTTGGCGCTGAACAGGGTGCTGTCGATGTCGGCGGTGAGGCCCTTGATCGACCGGAGGAAGCCGGTGGTGTCGATCAGCGAGGCGTCGATGCTGACCAGCTTGCCGTTGGTGTCCTTGAGCGAGCCGTCGGTGTCGATCAGCGAGCCGTTGATGTCGGTCAGCTTGCCGTTGATCGAGGTCAGGTTGGCCACGATCTCGTCGGCCTGGCCGGTGATGGGCTGGAGGGCGGGGTCGATGCCGCCGAGGCTGGCGTTGACCGACTCCACCTGGTTGGGCAGCGTCTTGACGTCGCCCCCGGCGCCGGTGACGGCGTCGTCGGCGGTGGCCAGGTTGCCGTTGATGGAGGCCAGCGAGCTGGTGATGGCGATCAGGTAGACCACCACCACCAGGGTGACCACGGCCAGCAGGGCCACCCAGACCTTCAGCCAGCGGGAGAGGAAGCGGCTCTGGTCGGCGCTGTCCCGGTAGCGGTAGTCGGATTGAGGTGTCGCAGCAGTTGCCATGTTCGTCTCCCCCTAGTTCCCGATGATCGGGAGGCTGCCGCCGTCGCCGAGCAGGAAGCCGCTGCCGACCGCGTCGTTGATCTCCGCCGCCACGTCGTCGGCCCGTGCTGCCTGGCCCACGATGGTGCTGGTGTCGGCCTGGATGCTCTGGGCCAGGCCGATGGTGGTGTCGAGGTTGCGGTTGATCAGCGCCACGCCCACGTCGATGTCGCGGGCCAGGCCCAGGATGCTGCTGGCGTCGCTGTTGATGCCTGAGGCCAGGCTGTTGATCTCGCCGGCGGTGCCGTTGATGGACCCGGCCAGGCTGTTGATGGACCCGGCGGTGCCGTTGATCGACTGGGCGCTGCCGTTGATGGTGCTGGCCAGCCCGTCGATGGACTGGGCCAG
The DNA here is from genome assembly GCA_019348495.1 of Actinomycetota bacterium. Lineage (GTDB taxonomy): Bacteria > Actinomycetota > Acidimicrobiia > Acidimicrobiales > CADCSY01 > JADDRA01. The sequence continues at coordinate 5,061 of JAHWJI010000042.1, forward strand.
GCGGACCACCTCGGAGAGCTGGCCCTGGAGCGGCTGGGCCGAGGCCAGGATGGACCCCGCCCGCTGGTTGGTCACGTCGAGCTGGAGCACGGCGTCGGTGGCGGTGTTGATGCCACGACCCGTCTGGGCGATGTTCTCCGCCTTGTCGTTGATGCTCTCGGCCGTAGATGCGGTGCGCTGCAGGAGCAGGGCAGCAGCGGCAACGACCACCAGCACGACGATGAGCGAGAACGTTGCTTGGCCCCGCTCATCGCCGGCCAGCCCCCTTCGCTGCGTCTTCAATATGGTTCCCCCTGATGTGGTCGAGCGAAGCGCCACTGCCTCACGCTCTGCGGCGATGGCCCTCGTCCGATGTGGTTGGCACTTGCGGCGGGGACTGTAGGCCACCAACACGCACAGTGGCAAGGCACCCCCCGCGCTTTTCAGACGCAGGTCGGGGCGGAAGGTGACGGGGTTGCCTCTGGGGTCATCTGACCACTCCTCGCGAGAAGCCCAGCCGACCGGGCGAAGACGCGACAGAGCCCGTGGGAAGACCCACGGGCTCTGTCGTCGAAAGCTATACACGTGCTCCTCGCCCGATCGAGCTCGACCGGGCGGAGGGTCAGCTCTGGCGGACCTTCTGCTTGGCGAAGTTCCAGATCGTGTCCGTGGTCTGCTCCACCTTGTGCTTCTCGCGCACGTGGTTGGCGACCTTGGACTTCAGCTCCTCTTCACTTCCCGCTTTGCCTGACCACCTGCAGGCATGGTCGGCATCTCGTCACCTGAACTCGTAGGCCATGACGTTCCTCCTTGTAGAGATCTACGGTTGCGATCGTACCCGCCGGCGCCGGCGCTACCTCGCCGGCGTGGTACTGCGGGCGGTGCTCACCGGCCCCGGAGGCGACTGCTGCGGCTCCCGCCTGAGCTCCCGCCCGACGTCAGCGCCCCGCGGCCTCCGCCAGCGCCCACCTGGCCCTTGGCCAACACGCCCTTGAGGGCGCTGTCCATGGCCACCACGTCGCGGACGATGTCGTCGACCACGCCCTTGACGGGTTGGGTCTGGTTGGCGATGGCCCGGACCCCGATGATGATGGTGCCCAAAGTGAAGCTCACGTCGCGCAGGGTGAGGGCGATGGTGATGAGGTACCCCGCCAGCGCGGCGACGATGAGGAAGACGGCGATGAGCGTCACGATCGTTGCTGCTCCCATATTCCCTTACCTTTCCTGCTCGACGGATGATTTCGTGGTCTCGGACGGGCGAAGGGAGCGCATCACAGGAGGCGCTCGAGGGCCGCGCCGTAGCGTCCCACGTTCTCGCGGGCGACACCGGTCAGCTCCCGGGTCTTGGCCAGCCGCGGCACCGCGTCGAGCGTGCCGGTGAGCCTGACGCCGTGGTCGAGCACGTCGTCGGCGTAGGACTTGATCTCAAACGCCGGACGGATGAGCCGGTTCAACAACAGGATCACCACCGGTACCACCACGAACAACAACAGGATGTTGCCGATCCACCACCACATGTCGTTCCCCCCTCAATCGCCACCGGGCCGGGTCGGCCGGTGCTCTTGGCCGGAGTATATGTCGCGGCAGTATGGAGGGGCCATGAAGGTGACCATGCTCCTGGCCGACGCCGCCCAGGCCGTCGCCGGCAAGCTGTTCGTCCTGGGCGGGGGCTGGTCGGTCACGGGGCCGGGACCGGCGCCCATGGCCATGGCCGTCAAGATCGAGGTGCCCTGGGACCGCACCAACCGACGTCACCACTGGACCCTCGACCTCCTCGACCAGGACGGCCGACCCGTCCACGTCCCCGGCTCCGAGGGCGACCGGCCCGTGCACATCGCCGGTGACTTCGAGGTGGGACGTCCCGCCGGGCTGGCCCCGGGCACGCCCATCGACCTCCCCCTGGCCATCACCATGGCGCCGGTCCCCCTGCCGCCCTCCACCCGCTGCGTGTGGCAGTTCGCCATCGACGGGCAGGCCGACCCGGCCTGGCAGGTGGCATTCAGCGTGCGCGGGGAGTGACCGGCAGGGCCGGACCACTCCCATCACCCATCCAACGCCATGAGGACGGGTACGGCCACTGTGCGTGACGTAGCCGGGACTCACGTTGGCCACCGGTTTGCGCGCGCAGCGTGATATCCGCCGGGTAGCTCCCGGGTCACCCCTCGTCGTCTTCGGCCACCCGCTGGTCGATGCGATCGGCCGGTGACTGGCCCGAGTCCACCTCGTCGAAGGTCCAGTCGGGCTGCTTGGCCCAGTGGGCCTCGTCGAGCACGGCCCGGTCGCCGTCGATGTCGACGATGGCGGCGACCAGCTCGGCGCCGGCGGCGTCGAGCGTCCCGCGGGCGTGGTCGGCGATCTGGTCGGGGAAGAGCGCCAGGATGCTCTCGACCACCCGTTGGTGCTGGGTGGCCAGGTAGCAACGGGCGCCGTCGGCCACGGTGGCCAGCTTGTCCTCGACCACGGTCACGTCGTGATCCTCGGCGACGGAGCGCCGGAGGCGGTCCAGGCGCTCGGCCAACTCCCGGCCGTCGTGCTTGCAGGGGGTGCACTGGCCACAGGACTCGACCGCCAGGAAGCGGGAGACGCCGGCGGCCACGGCCACCAGGTCGGTGGTGTCGTCGTAGACGATGAAGCCGGCGGAGCCCAGGCCGGCGCCGGCCGCCTCCATGGCCTCGTAGGTGAGGGGCGTGTCGAGGAGCGCCGCGGGCAGCAGCGGGTTGGCCACGCCGGACATGACCGCCACCACCGTGCGGTCGGGCCCGGCTCCCCCGCCGACGGTCTCGATCACCTGGCGCAGGGGGGTGCCCATGGGGAACTCGCCCACACCGTGGCGCTGCGTGCGTCCGGTGATGGTGCACACGATCGTCCCCGGTGACTCGGGCGTGCCCAACGACCGGAACCAGTCGGGGCCCTCGGCCAGGATCGACCCCACGTTGGCCAGGGTCTCCACGTTGTTGACCAGCGTCGGCGCCATCGCCGTGGGGTTGGCCGAGCTGGCCATGGTCACCTGGGCGGCCGAGGTCGTGTCGGCGCCCGCCCCGGTGCCCACCTCGTCGACCCCGTGGCGGAACGGCGGGGCGATGCGGGGGAAGGGCTCCCGCCCGGCGACCACCTCCAGCAGCGCCGTCTCCTCCCCGTAGAGGTAGTGGCTCGGCCCCTCGACCACCGACAGCTCCACTCCCTCGGCCCACCCCCGTGCCCGCACCTCCTCCATGGCGTCGGCGACCCGCCGGCCCTCGGTCTCGAACGACGCCTTGAGGGCGACGATGACCCGGTCGGCCCCGATGGCCGCGGCGGCGATCAACGCCCCCTCCAGCACCCGGTAGGGGTTGGCCCGCAGGATGGCCCTGTCCTTGAAGGTCCCGGGCTCGCCCTCGGCGGCGTTGACCACCACGGTGGGAGGCACTGAGGGCGACAGGCTCTCGGCCACGGTGCGCCACTTGCGCCCGGTGGTGAAGCCGGCGCCACCGCGTCCCCGCAGGCCCGAGGCCTCGATGTCGTCGATCACGCCGATGGGACCCAGGCGACGGGCGGCTTCCAGGCCCCGTCCACCTCCGGCGTCGATGTGGTCGTCCAGGCTCTCCACCGGCTGCGGATCGAGGACGCGGTGCTCCATCGGCTCGACGTTACCCCTGGGGCCGGACGGCCCCTCTCGGCCCGGGCCGGACCCGGTCCCGGTCCCGGTCCCGTCATGCGCAGTGTTCCTGGTTGTCCGATCGGCCGCCACCGGGGATCATGGGAGACCAGCGACAGTCCCAGGCCGCGAGCCGGACAAGAACCGGACAAGAGGAGAGGGTGGACGTGGGCACAGTGGTGGCGGCGACGAAGGAGACGTTCAGGGATCTGGTGGCCGACGGGCTGGTGCTCGTCGACGTGTGGGGCCCCGACTGCGGCCCGTGCCTGGCCCTCCTGCCCGAGGTCGAGCGTCTGGCCGGGGAGCGACCGGAGCTGGGTGTGGTCAAGCTCGAGGCCCCCACCGCCCGACGGCTGTGCATGGAGCTGCGGGTGATGGGACTCCCGGCGTTCCTGCTGTTCCACGACGGCGAAGAGCTGAGCCGCCTGAACGGCGCCGACATCACCCCGGCGAAGCTCGAGTCCTGGCTGGACGAGAGCTCGCCCCGCTGACGACGACGGGTAGAGCCAACGCAGATGGGTACATGGGTAGGCGCTCGCGAACGACAGGAGGAGGCCCGATGCCCAGACCAAAACTGACCACGTTGGTCTTCATGGCCGCGGGAGCGGGCGCCGCCTACTTCTTGGACCCCGACAGGGGTCGCTCGCGGCGGACCAGAGCACGGGATCAGGCGACGGCGGCGCTCCGACGCCAGCGACGCGAAGCGCAATCCCGGGACCGTTACGTACAGGGCCAGGTGGAAGGGGCCGAGGCGCGGGCTTCGGGGGCAGGCACGTTCACTCCCGCCGACGACATCGACATCGCCCATGCCGTCCACGGCGCGCTCGGTCGGCTGGAGCTCTCGACCAGCGACGTCAACGTCGACGTGGTGGAGGGGATCGCCTCGTTGCGCGGTCAGGTGGACCTAGCGGCCCACATCCAGGAAGTCGTGGGCGCGGTCGAGGCCGTCCCCGGCGTGGTCGAGGTGCAGAGCTATCTGCACACGCCCGGTACTCCGGCGCCCAACAAGGCGGCATCGCTCGAGGTGTCCTGACGACCCTGGTGCGACCAGCCGGGGTGGTTCGGCTGCCGGTCCTCAGCGGGGTGGCTTGATCCGCTTCGCCGACCGAACCGACGCCGGGAAGCGACTGGCCGAGCAGCTTCGGTCCCTCGGGTTGTCCGAGCCGGTCGTGCTGGCCCTACCTCGGGGCGGCGTTCCCGTGGCCTTCGAGGTCGCCACCGCGCTGGGGTCGCCACTCGAGGTGTTCGTGGCTCGCAAGATCGGTGCTCCCGGCCAACCCGAGCGCGGCATCGGCGCCATCGCCGAAGCGGGCGGCCAGGCCGTCGACCACCACGCGCTCCACATACTGGGCCTGTCGTCTCAGCACTTCCAGACCATGGTTGCCGGCGAGCGCCTGGAGCTGGAGCGGCGGGTCCGGCGCTACCGCAGTGGCCGACCGCTCCCCTCGCTCACCCGACGCGACGTCGTGCTCGTCGACGACGGACTGGCTACCGGAGTGACCGCCGAGGCGGCGCTGCACGCCCTGCGCTCCCAGCGACCGCGACGCCTGGTCCTCGCCGTCCCCGTCTGCGCCTCGGCGACCGCGGCCCGCCTGCAAGCCATGGCCGATGAGGTCGTCTGCGTGCTGTCACCCAGCGACTTCCATGCCGTCGGCCTGTGGTACGACGACTTCGAGCAGACGACCGATGCCGAGGTGCTCGACCTGCTGGAGCGAGCGACCGGGACATCGACGAGGAAGTGACGTCGTGACCCTCGACCAGGCCGTGGAGGTCCCCCAGCGCGGCGGCGTCCAGGTCAGCGGCGACCTCAACCTCCCCGCTGGTGCGATCGGCCTCGTGGTCTTCGCCCACGGTAGCGGCAGCAGCCGCCACAGCCCCCGCAACCGCATGGTCGCGCACGGGCTACAGCACCTCGGGTTGGCCACGTTGCTGATGGACCTGCTCACCCCCGGGGAGGAGCAGGTCGATGTGCGCACCCGCCGCCTCCGCTTCGACATCGAGCTGCTGGCCGAGCGCCTCGCCGCCGCCACCACCTGGTTGTCGGAGCAGGACGCCACCTCGCATCTGCCCATCGGCTACTTCGGGGCCAGCACCGGCGCAGCCGCGGCGCTGGCGGCCGGTGCCCGAGACCCGAGCCGGGTGGGCGCGGTGGTGTCGAGGGGCGGACGGCCCGATCTCGCCGGTGAGCACCTGGGCGACGTCCGAGCCCCCACCCTGCTCATCGTCGGCTCCTTGGACGAGGTCGTCATCGGGCTCAATCGACAGGCCTACGGCCAGCTCCGGTGTGAACGGCGCCTGGAGGTGGTCCCCGGCGCCAGCCACCTCTTCGAGGAGCCCGGCGCCCTCGAGGAGGTCGTCCAGCTGGCGGGCGCCTGGTTCAGCCAGCACCTCGGGGCCCACGAGGGCTGGCCCGTCGAAGACGCTCGGTGACGAGCGTGGGCCGGGGCGGGCACGAGCTCGGTCGGAGGCCACGGTTTCGCTCGGCCGACGCCGGGTAGTGCTTGCGCTCCCCCTACGAGGAAGGCAGGGCGACCAATGGCAATCGAAGGTGACGACCTGAAGGAGAGGATCCACGCGCTGGAGACGGCGCAGGCCACCCAGGCGGCCACGACGGCTGGCATGGAGGCCACCCAAACCGCCACCACCGCGGGCATGCAGGCCGCCCAGGCTGCCGCCCAGGCCGGCACCTGGGCGGTCATGGCCGCGGGCAGCGCCAGCTTGATCATCGGCATCTTCTTGGGCATGGCCATCGCCAAGGCCAAGAGCTGAGGACCCCGCCACACGCCGCCTCCCCGGCGCATCGGGGAGGCGGCGTAGGCGTAGGCGAGGCGCGGGCCAGCCGGCGTGGGGAACTGCCCTCCACCAGCCGATGCGCAGCGGTCAGAGGATGGGGCGACCGCCGGTGACGGCGATGCGGGCGCCGGAGATGTAGCTGCCTTCGTCGGAGGCGAGCAGGACATAGAGGGGCGCCAGCTCGACTGGTTGTCCGGGACGACCGAGGGGAGTGTCCGTGCCGAAGCTCTCCACCTTGTCCTCGGGCATGGTGGCGGGGATCAGCGGGGTCCAGATGGGGCCGGGGGCGACGCTGTTGACCCGGATGCCCCGCTCGCCGAGCATCTGGGCCAGGCTGGCGGTGAAGTTGGCGATGGCGGCCTTGGTGGCGGCGTAGGGAGCGAGCGTCGGTGAGGGGCTGTCGGAGTTGACCGACGAGCTGCCGATGATCGACGACCCCGGCGCCATGTGCGGCAGCGCCGCTTTGCACAGGTGGAACATGGCCGAGATGTTGGTCTGGAAGGTGTAGTCCCACTCCTCGTCGGGGACGTCCTCCAGGGACGCCCGGTTCATCTGGTACGCCGCGTTGTTGACCAGGATGTCGACCTTGGCGAACTCGTCGACCGCCTGGGCGATGATGTCGCGGCAGTGCTGTGGCTGGGCGACGTCGCCGGGGACCAGGACCGCCTTGCGCCCGGCCTCCTCTACGTACCGTGCCGTGTCCTGTGCGTCCTGGTCCTCGTTCAGGTAGGAGATGAGCACGTCGGCCCCCTCACGGGCGTAGGCAATGGCCACCGCCCGCCCGATGCCGCTGTCGGCGCCGGTGATGACCGCGGCCTTGCCGGCGAGGCGGCCATGGCCGCGGTAGCTCTCCTCGCCGCAATCCGGCGCCGGGGTCATCTCCGACTGGACGCCGGGGACGTCCTGTTGCTGGGGTGGCTGGCTCATGGCCCTCCTCGATCATCGCTCGTTCGGTGGACAGTTCGGGCGTGTACCCAATGTCGTTCCCGCGGTCACCGGGCCATTCCCCGGAGGCGCATAGCTGCGTACGCTGCCTGAGTGACCGACTTCGATCCCACCGCCTATGGCGCCTCCGGTATCGCCGAGGAGTACGACGACCTCTACGAGCGTGAGTGGGAGACCGGACCCGCCGTCGAGCGCATCGCCGAGCTGGCGGGGGGAGGACGGGTGCTCGAGCTCGGGATCGGGACGGGACGCCTGGCCCTGCCCCTGCTGGAGAGAGGCCTGGAGGTGCACGGCGTCGACGCCTCGGAGGAGATGGTGGCCCGGTTGCGGGAGAAGCCCGGGGGCGATCGCATCCCCGTCGTCATCGGCAACTTCGCCGACGCCGACGCCGGCGAGGGCTTCGGGCTCGTGGTGCTGGCGGTGAACACCATCTTCGCCCTGCCCGATCAGGAGGCGCAGGTGGCGTGCTTCGCCAACGCCGCCCGCCACCTCGCCCCCGGCGGGGGGTTCGTCGTCGAGGCCTGGATCCCCGACGTCGGCGCCTTCCGCCACAACCGGCTGGTGCGCCCCCGAGTCATGGGAAGCGAGAGGATCTCCATCGAGACGGTGGAGCTGGACCCCGTCGACCAGATGATGCGCACCACCCAGGCCGTGCTGGCCAACGGCTCGGTCCGGCTCTACCCGGCCGATCACCGCTACGCCTGGCCGGCCGAGCTCGACTTGATGGCCCGCCTCGCCGGGCTGCACCGCGAGGCTCGATGGGCCGATTGGGGCGGGGCCCCGTTCACCGGGGAGAGCCGGGCCCACGTGACCGTCTACCGCCGCGGTGGGGCCCGGGACTGATCGCCGCGGGCGGCCCGAAGTCAGTCGCGCCTACCCGCCCATCTCCGGTCTCAAGTTCTCGAACGCGGCCTGGTCGGGCGGGACGTAGGGGCCCATTTCCGGCAGCGACATGAGCCCCTCCAACAGCAGCTCCGTGCGCTCCCGGGCCAGGACGCCGTGGGAGCTGAGCAGCAGTGTCGGCCGGAGCTCGGCCACGGCGGCGACCGCGGCATCCAAACGGGACCGGTCGGTCAGGGCGATCCAGGGGTGGTTCATACGGTTGAAGTCGGCCAGTCCACGGAGCACGTCGGCCTCGGCCACGTCGCGCAGGTCCTCCACAGCCTCGGGGAGATAGGTGCCGAAGGCGTCCACCGTGAGCACGGCACCGGTGGCGGCGTCGTGGAGACCCATGGTGCCCGGCGCGTCGTAGACCGGCGGGCGCACGACCGTCAGCCGCCGGCCGGTCCCGGGCACCCACTGGCCCGGGTTCACGACCTGCACCCGCTCGAGCGGGACCGAGGCCGCCTCTTGCAGCTTGGCCAGGGTCACGTAGTTGGTCACCAGCCGAGCCTGGGGCGCGGCCTCGAGGACGGCAAAGAGGTTGCCGGCGTGGTCGGCGTCCTCGTGGGTGAGGAAGACCGCGGCCAGTCCGTCCGGCGGCACCAGGGACCACAGTGCCTCGAGGAGGTCGTCACGCTCGGCGGCAAGGCCGGTGTCGACCAAGACCGGTGCGTCGCCTTGGAACAGGTAGGCGTTGACCGGCAGGACGCCGTGGCCCGGCGCCGCCTGCGACGAGGCCAGCACCCAGAGGTCGCCGTCAGCCCGGTGCGGGGAGATCACCGTCGGGGGCCTGCCGGTCGGACGCGGGCGCCATCTGGCCATCCTCACACGCCGGCGCTTCAAGCCACGGCGGGGCTCCCGGCTGGATCCCCTCACCGAGTAGGGACCCGAGCTGGTACGCGTTGCGCACGCCGTAGTCGCGATAGCAGTTGTTCATCAGCGCGTGCGTCTCACCGGCTCGAGCGGAGAGGTCCTTGAGCGGCGCCACCCAGGACTGCAGCTCCTCGGGGTCGTAGAGATACCTGAACCGCTCCGCCGCGGTGATCCCCTTGCGCTGCCAGTTGTCGGCGTTGTGACCGTGGAAGCGCACCATTGCCAGGTCCGCGGTGGTGGCGGCCACGACCGGGGGCACCGACGTCTTGAAGCCCTGCGGTTCGTCCACGCAGACGTAGGTCAGGTGGTGCTCCTCCAACAGCCCCAGCGTTCGGTCACGATCAGCCTCGGAGAGCCACGAGCCGTGGCGGAACTCGACGGCGATGCGGTAATCCGGGAGCCGGCACCGCAACCCCTCCAGGCGCTCGCGGTTGGCCCGCTTCGCCGTGAACCACGGCGGCCACTGGAACACCACGGCGCCGAGCTTGCCGGCGTCGTGAAGCGGGCGCAGCGCGTGGTCGAAGCGCGCCCACGCCTCGTCGACCAGCCCGTGGGGCAGGTGCCCCACGTAGATGTTCTTCTTGTCCTGGTGCTCCACCGGGATGTCGCTGCGCAGGTCCTTCCAGATCGTCACCGGGCGTACCGGATGCCCGGTGAACAAACCGTAGGACTTGATCTCCATGCGGAACACCGACGGCGTGCGCTCCACCCATAGGCGGACGACGTCAGGAGAGGGCGGTGCGTAGAAGGTGCTGTCCACCTCGACGACCGGGAAGATCGATGCGTAGTACCGCAGCCGCTCCTCCGCCGAGCTGGCACCAGGCGGGTAGAAGTCGGTGTCGCGAACGAGGGTCGGATCCGTCCACGACGACGTGCCGACGTAGATTCCCACCCCCTCGCTCTACCCGTGCTCCAACGTGGTGCTGCCAAGCGCCCTCACCGGTGCCCCGCCGTCACCCCGCCCTTCGGCGGTCCAGCTCTCACCGATCAGTGACAGCTCGACGCGCTCCCGCAACCTCGCCCTCACGTCGCCGTCCCCGGCTTGGTGAAGGCGATCCTCATCAGGTCGCCGCTGGTGGTGAAGCTCCCCGAGGTCGAGGTGCAGCGCACCCGCACGTACAGTTGCCCGTCACCCGAGGTGCCGGTCACGTAGTCGGTCAAGGTGCCTCCGGGGATGCGGTCGACCTGGACCTCGGTGGTGCCCACGCTGCGGGAGTCCAGCTGGACCCAGCTACTGGTGGTCGAACGCCAGATGGACACGCTCTGGGCGCAGGTACGGGACTGCTTGCCCTTGTAGGTCACGCTGAGCGACCGCAGCGAGTTGGACACGCCGGAGAACGTGCCGTACCACGACGAGGTGTAGGTGGAGCTGGTGGTGGAGGCGACGACGTAGTAGGCGTTGTCGTCGGCCCCCAGCTGGGCGGCGCCGCCACTGCGGACGGACCCCGACTGGCGCGTCGTGGCCGTCGGCAGCGTCGTCACCTCGACGATGGTGGTGAAGCTCCAGACGCGCTCGGAAGCGAGTCGGTTGCCGGCCAGGTCCCTGGCCTGGGTGCTCACCCGGGCGGTGTAGGAGCTACCCCCGGCCAGCGCCGAGGAGGGTACGAAGCGCATGGTGGTGCCGCTCCACGACATGGTGCCCGTCACCGGGGTGCCATCGCCGGAGCGGGCGAGGGAGAACGCCTGGGAGGTGGCGGCGGTGTCCATCGCCTCGCTGAAGGTGACGCTCACCGCCGTGGTGCGGGCGACGGCGAGGTCACCGGCGGCCGGTGCCACCGCCGTGGCCACCGGCGGGGTGGTGTCGGCGGCGGCCCACGAGAGGTAGCCGTAGGCGCGCCCCGAGACCGGCCGCAGCGGGTCGCCGGCGAAGCCGTAGCTGGTGCCGGTGGTCGTGCGGGCCTTGGCGTCGTCGCTGATGCGCTGGCGGGCCTGGGCCGGCGTGAGCCCGGTGCAGGGGCCCGACGAGCCTGACTCGCCCAGGCACAGGGCCACCACCCCGGCGACGTGGGGCGAGGCCATGCTCGTGCCCGAGATGGTGGCGTAGGTGCCGTTGAGCCACGTCGAGGTGATGCACGAGCCCGGGGCGGCCACCAGGTGGGCGGCCCCGGCGGGGGTGGCCGCGTAGTTGGAGAAGCTGGCGTAGGTGTCGTCGGACTGGCGGCTGTCGCAGGCCGGGGCGCTGCCCAGGCCCCCGGGGCGGCCGTCGCTGTCGGTGACGGCGGCGACGGTGAGGACCTCGGGGTAGGCGGCGGGGGCGTCGGGCGCGGCGGTGTCGTCGAAGTCCCAGCCGCTGTTGCCGGCGGCCACCACGTAGGTGACGCCGGCCGCGGTGGAGGCGCAGATGGCCCGGTGGAGGGCGTCGGTGGTGCTGGCGCAGCTCCCCACCGCGGTGCTCTGGCCGCCGAGGCTCATGTTGACCACGGCGATGTCATTGCCGGGATCGGCGTCGGTGCGGGTGGCGGTGACCCAGTCGATGGCACAGATGATCTGAGAGAAGCTGCCGGCGCCGGCGGCGTCGAGCACCTTGGCGGCATAGAGCCTGGTCCCTGGGGCCACGCCGGTGACGCCGGCGCCGTTGTTGCGGGCGGCCACGGTGCCGGCCACATGGGTGCCGTGTCCGTTGTCGTCCTCGGCCGGGCCCGACCCCACGCAGTTGACACCGTTGACGGCGTTGAGGTCGGGGTGGTCGAGGTCGATGCCGGTGTCGATCACCGCCACGTTGGCGGTGCTGGCCTCCCGGGTGGTGTCGGCGGTGCCGGACTCGATGCGACGGACCCCCGCAGGAGGGGTGTCGCCCACGGCGAGCGGGACCAGGCCCTGAGCCTGCACCGGCCGGTCGGGGCTGACGAAGGCGACCTCGGGGTCGTGGCGCAAAGCCTCGACCTGAGCGGGAGACAACGTGGCGGCAAAGCCCTGGAGGGCGCGGTCATAGCGCTGTGCCGAGCGGAACCCCCGGTCTCTCTCGAGCCGGTCGGTCTTGCCCCGGGTGTCGCCCACGGAGGGCCGGTAGACCACGATGTAGCGGTCAGCCAGCTGCTGGGGCTGGCGCAGCGCCGGTCTCCCGGTTGCCCCGGGCGGGGCCTGCTCGGTTCGCTCCAGCCTCGGAGCGGCCGTTGCCGGGGACATCGGGAGCACGAGGCCGAGCACGACCAGCAGGGCGAAGACCGGGCCACGAACCTGCCATCTGGCATCGCTGGTTGCTTCCGGGAGGAGTGGACGTCGGGGACCTGCGGGCATTGGCTACCTCTCTGTGGTGGAGCCGCCCGGAGTTGCAGGCCGCCAACGTTGGTATCGGCCGTCTTCCGTCCGCGCTGAACCCCCTTTCGGTTCTTCGCCGACAACGGGGGTGGTGCCGTGACCTGAGCGTTACGCCGCGCTCTGGCGACCAACCGCTCCCAGCTGTCCAAGTTGGCCCTAGAGCGCACCCGACCGGCAGCCGTGCCCCCCTTGCTAGACGCGCTCGTCGATGTCCGCCACCGTCGCCGCGGTGACATCGCACTCGGGTCAGCTGAGCGGCGGACCATTGGAGGCACCCGCTCAGGCACCCTCGAGCTCCAGACGGCCCTTCCCCGTACCGCTTGACCAGTGCTCTCTCGGGCGGTCGGTCGGTCTTGAGGTGTTCAGCGAAGGGTGTGACCAGGAGTACCTACCTTCGCGGCCTCCCGTGGACTGGCCGCGACCTGCGTACTCGGCTCGGCCGGCGGCGACGGCTACGCGAATGGACCAAGGGACGATCACCGGCCCCACGAAGCATCGATGCACCATGATCTCCCCATGTGGCTCCTCGACTGCAACGTCAACAGGTGCGGGAACGCGGTCGGCGGCGTCGACATCGACACCGGTCAATACGACGACGACCTTCGGGTTCCCGTCGCCCGCCACGTGACGGCCGACCTGGGTGATGACCCACCCCGGCACGTTGCGTCATCGTCGCCCGCGCCGGAGCGATGTCGAGCGGTCCTCGGTCCAGGGGGCAGCGGGCGACTGGCTGCGTCTTACGGGACGGAGCGGAGGTGGCGTGGAGTCCAGTGAGGCGATCGAGTCCATCGATGAGACTCTTGCTGGTGAGGGGCAGTGGGCGCTGAGGGACTCGAGCCCCGACCCCCTCCTTGTAAGGGAGGTGCTCTCGCCAACTGAGCTAAGCGCCCGGACACGCCGGCAGCGAGCCCGAGGGCCAGCCTAGGACGGGGCCGGGG
>JAHWJI010000043.1 GCA_019348495.1 Actinomycetota bacterium
AACTGCAACCTGCAGCGCCTCGACGGCCCGGTGCGGGGCAACGGCAAGATCATCCAGGAGCTCGAAGCCGTGTTCCGGGGAGCGGGCTGGAACGTCATCAAGGTGATCTGGGGCAGCCGCTGGGACGAGCTGTTGGCCCGCGACACCGACGGCGTGTTGCTCAACAAGATGAACACCACCGTCGACGGCCAGTTCCAGAAGTACTCGGTGGAGTCTGGCGCCTACATCAGGGAGCACTTCTTCGGCCCCGACCCTCGACTGCGCCGCATGGTCGACCACCTCTCCGACGACGAGCTGCGGACCCTGCCCCGGGGTGGCCACGACTACCCCAAGCTCTACGCCGCCTACAAGGCCGCGGTCGAGCACGAGGGGTCGCCGACGGTCATCCTGGCCAAGACCATCAAGGGTTGGACGTTGGGCCCCGACGTCGAAGGCCGCAACTCCACCCACCAGATCAAGAAGATGCTGGGCCCGGCCATCAAGGGCTTCCGTGACCGGCTCCACATGGAAGACGAGATCCCCGACGAGGCCCTGGAGTCGGGGAACCCCCCCTACTTCCGGCCGAAGCCCGGATCACCCGAGCACGACTACATGGTGGAGCGCCGCCACGCCCTCGACGGGTCGCTGCCCAAGCGGGTGGTGCGCCGCTCGCGCCAGGCGAACGTGCCCGACGACAAGGTCTTCGCCGAGTTCCGCCAGGGCTCGGGCACCCAGGCGGCGTCGACGACGATGGTCTTCGCCCGCATGCTGCGCAACCTGGTGCGCGACAAGCAGGTGGGCAAGCGGGTGGTGCCCATCATCCCCGACGAGGCCCGCACCTTCGGCCTCGACTCACTGTTCCGGGAGATCGGCATCTACGCCGCCCTGGGCCAGCAGTACGAGCCGGTCGACGCCGACCTGCTGCTCAGCTACCGGGAGTCGAAGTCGGGCCAGATCCTCGAGGAAGGGATCAACGAGGCCGGCGCGATGTCGAGCTTCGTCGCCGCGGGGACGGCCTACGCCAACCTCGGCCTGCACATGGTCCCGTTCTACATCTACTACTCGATGTTCGGGTTCCAGCGAGTCGGCGACCTGATCTGGCTCGCCGGCGACAGCCGCACGAAGGGCTTCCTGTGCGGCGGCACGAGCGGCCGGACGACGCTCAACGGCGAGGGGCTCCAGCACGAGGACGGCCACAGCCCGCTGCTGTTCTCGGTGGTCCCCAACTGCGCCGTCTACGACCCCGCCTTCGCCTACGAGCTGGCGGTGATCATCGCCGACGGGTGCCGGCGCATGTACGCCGAGGGCGAGGACGTCTTCTACTACCTCACCCTCTACAACGAGAGCTACCCCATGCCGGAGATGCCCGAGGGCGCTGAGCCCGGCATCCTGCGGGGCCTGTACCGCTTCATCACCGCGCCCCCCGAGCCCTCGGTGCGGGCCACCATCTTGTTCTCGGGCACCGCCTGCCTGGCCGCCCGGGAGGCCCGCCACGAGTTGGCCGAGCACTACGACGTGGGCGCCGAGCTGTGGTCGGCCACCTCCTACAAGGCCCTGCGGGAGGAGGCGCTGTCGACCGAGCGCTGGAACCGCCTGCACCCCTCCCAGTCGCCCCGCACGCCCTGGGTCACCGAGGTGCTCTCCGAAGCCGAAGGTCCCTACATCGCCGTCACCGACTACATGAAGGCGGTGCCCGATCAGGTGGGACGCTGGGTCCCCGGCACCTTCATCCCCCTCGGCACCGACGGCTTCGGGCGCAGCGACACCCGCGAGGCGCTGCGTCGCCACTTCGAGACCGACGCCGGCCACGTGGTCGTGGCCACCTTGCGGGCCCTGGCCAGCGAGGGGCAGGTCAAGGAGTCGGCGGTGAGCGACGCCATCTCGCGGTACGGCATCGACGCCGAGGCGCTGGACCCGCGTCTCGCGTAGGGGTCCGCCGGGCGGGTCCTGTCATCGAGCGGGACCCCTCCCACCTGCGCCTCGCTACGCTCGACAGGCGGGCCGCCTGGTGCCTGTGCGCATCGCTGGGCGGTACCTTTCTCCTTGATGAGCGCCTCGTCCGGGACCTTCTTCATCACCGGAGACCCCGAAGCCGACGGTCTGCTCGGGCGGGAGCCGTTGGCGTTGTTGTTGGGGATGATGCTGGATCAGCAGGTGCCCATGGAGTGGGCCTTTGCCTCACCGGCCAAGTTGGCCGCCCGCCTCGGGGGGCTCGACGCCGGGGCCATCGCCGAGATGGACCCCCGTGACCTGGAGGGGGCCTTCAAGCACAAGCCGGCCCTGCACCGCTACCCCGGCTCCATGGCCCGGCGGGCCCAGGAGCTGTGCCGGCACCTGGTCGAGCACTACGGCGGTCGGGCCGAGGCGCTGTGGTCCGACGCCGCCACCGGCGCCGAGCTGTTGGACCGGCTCTCGGCCCTGCCCGGCTTCGGTTCGGAGAAGGCCCGCATCTTCCTGGCCGTGCTGGCCAAGCGCCGGGGCATCCGCCCGCCGGGCTGGGAGGAGGCCGCCGCCCCCTTCTCCGACGAGCAGCGCCGCTCGGTGGCCGACGTGACCTCCCCCGAAACGCTGCAGGAGGTCCGGGCGTTCAAACAAGCCAAGAAGGCGGCCGGCAGAGGCAAGGCCGACTGATCAGCCCCGCCACCAGCTGGGTAGGGTCGGCTCGATCGACGAACGAGGAGGGACCCCCCCATGGGTGACACAGGACCCGAGAGCGGCGCCAAAGGCGCAGCCGAGGGCATAAAGGGCAAGGCCAAGGAAGCTGCCGGCGTGGTGAGCGGCAACGAGAACCTCGAGCGTGAGGGCGAGGCCCAGCAGGACAAGGCCGAGTCCCAGCGAGAGGTGGCCGGCAAGGAAGCCGAGGCCGAGAAGGCCCGGGCCCAGGCTGCGGCCAAGGAGTCCGAGCAGCGGGCCAACCAGTAGCAGCTGAGCCGTCATGCCCCTGGGCCGGGCACCTACCGGCGCCGGCCCAGGGATGACGCCCACTCTCGTAGCCCGTAGCCGACGGTCGCCACCCCGAGCACGACAGCACCTCCCACCACCGACGCCGGGGGGAGGTTGACGGCGAGGAGCAGGCAGCCGGCCAGGCCACCCGCCGCCCACCAGCGGGGCCAGCGGCGTTGTGCCGGCGCCAGCCGCAGGGCCGAGGCGTTGGCGACGGCGTAGTAGGCGAGCACGTTGAACGAGCTGAAGCCGATGGCACCCCGCACGTCGGCCACCAGGACCACGGCCACCACCACGGTGGCGACGACGAGCTCGGCCCGGGCGGGCACATGGGTCCGGGGGTGGACCGCGGCCAGCCAGCGCGGCACCTCCCCGTCGGCGGCCATGGCGAAGGTGGTGCGGCTCACCCCGGGCACCAGGGCCACCAGCACGCTGAGCGAGGCCAGCGCCGCTCCCACCCGCACCACGGGGGCCAGCGGGGCCAGGTCACCGGTCGACACGGCGGCGGCGAGGGGCGCGGGCGAGTCGGCCAGGACCTGGGGACCGGCGGCGGCCAGGGCGCTGACCCCCACCGCCACGTACACCGCCAGGGCGAGACCGAGCGCCAGGGGGATGGCCCGGGGGATGGTCCGGGCGGGGTCGACCACCTCCTCCCCCAGCGTGGCGACGCGGGCGTAGCCGGCGAAGGCGAAGAACAACAGCCCGGCGGCCTCGAGGACGCCGCCGACCCCGCCGGGGCCGACCGAGCCCAGGTCCACCCGTCCCAGGTCGGCTGATCCCCCGAACGAGCAGGCCACCACCACCAGCGCGAGCACGGCAACCACGGCCACCACCAGCACGCGAGTGGCTCTCGCCGTGCGGCTGACACCGCCAAGGTTGAGCGCGGCCACACCCACCACGGCGGCCACGGCCAACGGTCGGGTCAGCGACGGGGCGGTGTAGGCGGCGAAGGTGAGGGCCATGGCCGCACAGCTCGCCGTCTTGCCCGAGACGAAGGCCCAGCCGGCCAGCACCCCCCAGCCCCGGCCGAGCTGGCGCCGGCCGTAGACGTAGGCCCCGCCCGACTCGGGATGCACGGCCGCCAGCTGGGCCGACGAGGTGGCGTTGCCGGCGGCCACCAGCGCGGCCAGGACGAGTCCCCAGAGCAGACCCGAGCCCGCCGCGGCCGCAGCCGGACCGAAGGCGGCGAAGACGCCGGCACCCAGCATGGCGCCCAGGCCCACCACCACGGCGTCGCCCACCCCGAGGCGCCGGGCCAACCGGCTGGGGATCGGTGACGCTCCGTCTGGTTCCGCCAACGCCACTCCCGATCAGGGTGGGGAGGGCTCCCCGTCAGCAATGGCGGGGGGACCGGACTGGCGCTCGAGCCAGCCGAGCAGCACGGCCACGGCCCGAGGGTCGTGGCGCAGCCCGTGGCCGGCACCGTTGATGATGCGCAGCTCGGCGTTGCCGTGGCAGTCAGCCAGAGCCCGGGCGTCGAGTGCGGGCACCATGTCGTCGTCGGAACCTTGGATCAACAGCAACGGACGGGGTGCCAACCTGGCCGCCCGGGCCAGCGGACGGAGCTCTTTGAGCTGACGCGTCCACTCGTCCATGCGAGGAGGGAAGTCGGCGTGGCGCACGACACCGATCGACCGGGTGTGCTCGAGGAAGCGCTTGGGGTGGGCGGCCCAGTCGTCGAAGTCGGCCCGGGCCGACAGGGCGGCCACGCCCCGGACCCGCTCGTCCTCACCCGCCTCGCAGATGGCCAGCGAGCCACCGGTGCTGGCGCCGGCCAGCCAGACGCCACCGACCTGGCCGTCGGCCAACAGGTGGTCGACAGCCGAGCGCAGGTCTGTCAGCCAGCCCCCGAGGGAGAAGTCGCCCTCGGAGGCACCTGTGCCCCGGAAGTTGAAGGTCATGACGGTCCAACCGGCCTCGGAGGCCAGCCGGTCGGCCAGGGCCGGGTAGGTCTGGCCCGACGAGGCACCCCCCAACGCGCCGGTGGGGAAGCCGTGACATACGACCAGGCCGGGGCGACCGGGGGCGGAGCCCGAAGCCGAGGGCCGGGCCAGGTGGGCGTCGAGGCGCAGTCCCTCGGACCGGATGACGGTCTCCACCGCGCATCACGCTACCGGCCCCGGCGCCACCGGACCGCCATTTCCGACATGACGCCAGCACCGAGGCTCCTCCACAAAGGCCACGAGGGGAGCGCCAGGGCGCTCCCCTCGTGTCTTGCCTACAGAAACCGTGCCGAGATCGACCCGATCAGTCGTTGGATACCAGGTGGACCACTTCCTGGCCGCACTGTCGGGGGTGGTTGGCGAGGACTCGCCAGGTGGTCCGGCTGCCGCAACTAGCGGCCAACCACCTCCAGGGTCCTACACGGTTTGCTCAGCTGGACCACCTCCTTTCTCTGGTGCGCTCATGGTAGCGCCCCCCGTGGGCGGATGGCCAGGCTTTTTCTCGTCGGCGGCGACCCCGTCGCCGACGCCGCCGTCCGGGCCCGAAGCAGCCGCCGCCACCCCCTCGGCCGGCCCCACCGCCCCGATCACCTCCAGGTAGGCCAAGTGGGCGTCGAGCACCGCTCGCACCTGGTCGTCGGTGTACGCCAACCCCTCGGCATCGGCGCGAGCCTGCACCGCCGCCACCGCAGCTTGCTCCCCCATGACCGTGAGAGGCGAGGCAGGGAGGGCACCATCATCGTCCTCGTCGTCGGTCGGCTCCGTCGCAGGGGCGGCAGCGGCCTGCAGGTCGGCCAGGTTCCAGCGCAGCATGCGACGGACGTCGTCGTGGCTGAGCACCGCCGAGACCTCGAAGGGCACCCGGTCGGAGACCCACGGCACCGCCTCGTCGAGATCGAAGACCGGACGGGGCGCCTCCACCGACAGGCGGCTGGACTCCCTCCCGACGACCACCGCCGCCATCACGAAGACCACGACGAGGGCGACCAAGGCGAAGACAGCCAGCATCGGCGGCCAAGACTACAGAGGTTGACCAATGGCTACCCTCGAGTGCGGTGCGCTCCCTCCACCACCACGACGACAGGGCCGAGGTCCACCGCCTCGTGGTGGGCCGCCTCGACACCAACGTGTGGATCCTGCGCTGCCGGCGCACGGGCCAGGCCGTGCTCATCGACGCCGCAGCCGAGCCCGAGCTGCTGTTGGAGCGAGCCGGCGACCTCGGCGTCCGCTCGGTGATCCAGACCCATGGCCACTGGGACCACGTGGGCGCCGTCCCCGACTTCCGCCGTGCCGGTTTCCCGGTTCGCATCGCCGCGGCCGACGCGACCATGGTCCCCGACGCCGAGCACCTCGGCCTCGACGCCGACCTGGTGGACGGGTCGGAGATGGAGGTGGGCGACCTTCGGCTTCGCGCCCTGGCCACCCCTGGCCACACCCCGGGCTCGATGTGCTTCCGCCTCGAGGGGACACCCCTGGTCTTCGCCGGTGACACCCTCTTCCCCGGTGGCCCCGGTGCCACCGGGGGCGATCCAGCACGCTTCGCCTCCATCCTCGGTGCCATCGAGGAGCGTCTGTTCAGCTTGGCTCCCGAGACCCTCGTGCTGCCCGGCCACGGGGCCGACACCACCGTCGGCGCCGAACGCCCTCACCTGGCCGAGTGGGCGGCGAGAGGCTGGTAGGAGGCCGGTTCCCGGCGTGACCGGCTCCAGGCCATCGGGGCCGGCCCTCAACCGGCGCGGCGGGGGCTGAGGGCCTCGAGGAGCTCGGTCTGGCGGGGCTCCAGCCAGCGCACTGCGTAGGCCAGCCCGCTGCGCCAGCACAGATAGCCCCAGCCCAGAGCCACGGCCATCACCACGGCCATTGCCGGCGGCCACCAGGCCAGGGCGGCGGCCACCCCCAGGGCCACCGGGACCAGGAGCACCCATTGCACCGTGATGGCCAGGAGCTGGAGCAGCCCGGAGGTGCAGCCTTGGTTGGCGTTGGCCGCGAACAGGTTGGTGGCAGAGTCGGGCATGGGCTGGGGCGCCCGGACCGAGATGACGTTGCCCACCCCGATGGCCACACCCAGCACGCCCATGGAGACTCCCACGGCCACCGGCACCCACACCCAGCCGCCGCTCACTGCCGCCAGGGCCACCGCCACCGCGCCCACCACGGCCAGGACCCACGCGGTCAACGCCAGGTTCTTGCCCGACAGGTCGGCATGCACATCGGTGCCCGCCACCACGTTCATCCAGTGGGCGCCACCCTCGAAGCCGTACTGGTTGATGCTCGCCAGCCCACCGAGGGCGGCGAAGGCACAGGCGGCCAGCACGATCTCGCGCCGATCACCCAGGTCCGACAACGCCACCCCCACGGGGAGGGCAAAGGCAGAGACCATCCACACCAGCGTCCCCGCCCGCTGGCGGGGGTCGCGTCCGTAGTAGCGCAGCTCCTTGGCCGCCACCGCCCCCCGCCGGTCGCGGGGGAGCCAGGCCCACGCCGGTGCGAACAAGCCCGGCGACCGCCGTCGGGCACGTGCGCCACCTGTCGGTGCCGTGGTGGTGAGCGAACGGTCGAGGCTGGTGACCCACCACCAGGCGAACAGGAGGGCCACTACGGCCGCGCCCACCAGCGCCACCGTCGCCGGCACCAGGGCACCGGACCCGGCATCGAGCGCGGCCCGGGCGGCCAGGCCCGGCGGCGTCCACGCCAGGGCTCCGGCCAGGGTCTCCAGTCCCTCGCGCCCCACGTCGGTGAAGAGGCGGAACGACTGGGGGACGACCACGGCCACGAACACGCCGACCAGAACGGTGAGGTCGCGACCTCGGCGCGACCGCAGCGCCCCCGACAAGGCGGTGGTGAGGGCGCGGGCGCCGGTGACGCACAGGGCGAACTGCACGCCGACCGCGGCCACGACGACGACCGCACCCGGCCCCGGCGGGGCCAGCCCGACGACGGCCCCAGCCAGCACCACGGCGGTGGCGACGGCCCCGATCCCCACCGAGGAGGCGGCGAAGAGGCCGGCGGCCAGCTGCCGGCGGGGCAGGGGCAGGAGGGCGAGGCGGGCGGGGTCGAGCGTCTCGTCGGAGCCGAAGCCGAGCAGCGGCCCCACCAGCCAGCCCATGAAGAGCAGGCTGAACACCATGATCGCAGCGGGGCGGGCCAGCTCGGGCTCGCCCCGCACCGAGGCCAGAAGGACGAAGCCCCCCAGGGCCAGGGGGACGGCGTAGACGATGCCCAGCACCAGCCCGAGCTTCTGCTGCCAGCCCAGTCGGAAGCCGTTGGCCACCAGCCGCAGCTTCAGCCCGACGAAGGTCCGTACCACCCGAGCACTCCCCGGTCGAGGTCACGGGCTCCCACCAGCTCGACGAAGGCGTCCTCCAGGCTGACGGCCCCACGGACGTCGTCGATCGGTCCGGTGGCCACCACCCGTCCGGCGTGCATCACCGCCACCTGGGTGCACAGTCGCTCCACCAGCTCCATGACGTGGCTGGACAACACCACGGTCGCCCCCCGCCCGATGGCCCCCTCGAGCACCGAGCGGATGACCCGGGAGGACACCGGATCGATGGCCTCGAAGGGCTCGTCGAGGAACAGCACCCGGGGGGCGTGGAGCAGGGCGGCGGCGAGGGCGATCTTCTTGCGCATGCCGTGGCTGTAGTCGACCACGAGGGTGGCGGCGTCGTCGGCCAGACCCAGCACCTCGAGCAGCTCGGTGGCCCGGTCGTCGACCAGGTCGGGGGCCAGTCCCCGTAACAGGCCCGTGTAGGTGAGCAGCTCGGTGCCGGTCAGGCGCTCGAACAGCAACAGGTCCTCGGGCAGCACGCCGATGCGGGCCTTGACCGCGGTGGCGTGGTGGCGCACGTCGAGGCCGTCGACGACGATCTCACCGGCGTCGGGGCGCAGCAGCCCGGTGACCATGCGCAGGGTCGTGGTCTTGCCTGCACCGTTGGGACCCACCAGGCCGAAGAAGCACCCGGTGGGCACGTCGAGGTCGATGCCGTCGACGGCCACCTTGTCCCCGAAGCGCTTCGACAGCCCGCGCAGGGCGACGGCTGCGGTAGGGGGTGGCACCGACGCCCCCTACCCGGTCCCCTCCCTCACTCCTCCAGCTGGCCCCGCACGGCGCCCTCGGGAAAGTCCTCGTTGTGCACGTTGATGTAGAAGCCGGCCGGGTTTGCTGCGATCTTGGCCACCAGCTCGGCCTGGTCCTGCGCGCAGGCGTCGAGCGAACCCTCGCTGGGGGTCTCGAGGGGCAGCACCACGCCGCCGGCCTCACCGACCTCGCCCTGGTGGATGTGGGCGGCGGTGGCGGGCTCGATGCCGTCGATGCCGATGAAGTCGTAGCAGATTGTGCCGGCGGGCTCGCCCTCGGGCTCGAGGTACACGTGCGCCTGCCCGGCGCCGTCCTCGTCCCCGGGACCGGGGACCTCGGCGTCCCCGGTGAGCTCGATGGGGCCGAACGTCATGGTCTGGCCTCCGGCGGCGGGCTCGACGCGGCTCGTGGTCGTGGTGGTGGCCTCGTCGGTGGGCACGTCGATGGCCGGGTCCTGGTCCGAGCCGCAGGCCACCAGGACGAGCGAAGCGATGGCGAGCGTGGCGCTGAGTCGTCGAGTGATCACGCGGTGCAGCGTAGACCACGAGCTCGCTTCGCTCGGTTACCCAGGGCCGGGTGCCGCCTGCGGCGGCGCCCGGTAACGACGAGGTGCCGCCTGCAGCGGCACTGTCCATCCAAGGCCAGCGCAAGCTCGCTTCGCTCGGTGGCGCTGGCCTTTCCACTATCCCCGTAGTGCTAATACACTGACGGGGTGGATCAGCCCCGGATCGAGCCGCTGTTCGTCATCGACGACCTCCACGTCGCCGTCGATCCCGAGGGCACGGGAGCGCCGGTCGAGATCCTGCAGGGCGTCGACCTCACCGTGGCCCCGGGCGAGGTGCACGCCCTCATGGGCCCCAACGGGTCGGGAAAGTCCACCTTGGCCAACGCCCTGCTCGGCAACCCCGACTACCAGGTCACCTCGGGCCGGATCATCTTCAAGGGTGACGACATCACCGACTGGGACCCCGACGTGCGGGCCAAGGCAGGCATGTTCCTCGCCTTCCAGTACCCCCAGGAGATCCCCGGCGTGCCCGTGCGGTCGTTCCTGCAGCAGGCCCTGGCCGCCCGCAAGGGCATCGCCGACCTCTCCGCCCTGGAGACCCGCCTGGCCATCATGGAGTGGATGCAGCGCCTGGAGATGGACCCGTCCTTCGCCGACCGCTACCTCAACGAGGGCTTCTCGGGCGGCGAGAAGAAGCGCAACGAGATCCTCCAGATGGCCATGCTCGAGCCCGACCTGGCCATCCTGGACGAGACCGACTCCGGCCTCGACATCGACGCCCTGCGCATCGTGGCCCAGGGCGTCCAGGAGGTGCGCCGGGACCGCCCCGAGCTGGGGGTGCTGTGCATCACCCACTACCAGCGCATCCTGGAGCTCCTGCGACCCGATGTCGTGCACATCCTCATCGACGGCCGCATCGTGGATCGGGGCGGGCCCGAGCTGGCCCAGCGCCTCGAGGAGGAGGGCTACGACGCATGGCAGCGCTGATCGTCGACGACGTCCTCGACGTCACCCGGGTGCGTGCGGACTTCCCCGTCTACGACCGGCGCCGGGAGCCGCCGCTCGTCTTCCTCGACTCGGCGGCCTCGTCCCACAAGCCCAGGGCCGTCCTCGACGCCATGGACGACTACTACCGCACCACCCACGCCAACGTGCACCGGGGCGTGTACGCCATGGCCGAGGAGGCCACCGCCCGCTTCGAAGCGGCCCGGGCCAAGGTGGCCCGCTTCATCGGGGCGGCTTCGAGCCGCGAGGTGCTCTTCACCAAGAACGCCACCGAGTCGCTCAACCTGGTGGCCCATTCCTGGGGGCGGGCCAACCTCCGTCGGGGCGACGTGGTGGTGCTCACCGAGATGGAGCACCACGCCAACCTCGTGCCCTGGTTGCTGCTCGCCGACCAACTCGACCTGCGGCTGCGCTACCTCGGGATCACCGACGACGGTCTCCTCGACACCTCCGACCTGGAGACCGCTCTCGACGGCGCCCGCCTGGTCGGGCTCACGGCCATGTCCAACGTGCTCGGCACCCTCACGCCCGTGCGCCAGGTGGCCGACGCCGCCCACGCCGCCGGAGCCGTGGTGGTGGTCGACGCCAGCCAGTACGTGCCCCACCTGGTCACCGACGTGGCTGCCCTGGGCGCCGACTTCCTCGCCTTCACCGGTCACAAGATGCTCGGCCCCACCGGGATCGGCGTGCTCTGGGGCCGCGAGGCGCTGCTCGAGGCCATGCCACCGTTCCTCGGAGGCGGCGAGATGATCAGCGACGTCCGCCTCGACGGCTTCACCTGCAACGAGCTGCCGTGGAAGTTCGAGGCGGGAACGCCCCCCATCGCCGAGGCCATCGGGCTGGGCGCAGCCGTGGGCGAGCTCGAGCGCTACGGGATGGAGGCGGTGCGGGCCCACGAGGTGGCGCTGACGTCGTACGCGTTGCGGACCCTCGCCGGGCGCTACGGCGACGAGTTGGTGGTGCACGGTCCGGCCGACCCCTGCGGGCGCGGTGGGGTCCTGTCGTTCAGCTTCCGGGGCATCCACCCTCACGACATCTCCCAGGTGCTCGACCAGGCCGGGGTGTGCGTGCGGGCCGGCCACCACTGCGCCAAGCCGCTGATGCGCCGGCTGGGTGTGGGGGCCACGGCCCGGGCCTCGTTCTACGTCTACAACGACGAGGCCGACGTCGACGCCCTGGCCGACGCCCTGGACTCCTGCTCCGAGCTGTTCTGCTTCTAGGAGGCTGACGACGCCCATGGCCGGACTCGAAGACCTCTACCGCGAGATCATCCTCGACCACTACCGCAACCCCCGCAACCGGGGCGAGCTCGACTGCCCCCCCGCCCGGCGGGCCGAGGGTTTCAACCCGCTGTGCGGCGACGAGATCGTCATCTACCTCGACCTCGACGACGACGGTCGTGTGGCCGACCTCAAGATCAGCGGCCAAGGGTGCTCCATCAGCCAGTCGTCGGCCTCGATGATGTCCCAGGCGGTCAAGGGCTGCACCGTGGAGGAGGTCCGGGCCCTCAACACCGCGTTCAAGGCGCTCATGACCATCCACGAGTCGCGCCTCGACGGCAACGGCAACGAGATCGGCGGCGAGACGGGGGGCGACGGCAGCGGCACCGACACACCCGTACCCGATCCCCGTGTGAGCCTGGGCGACCTGGCCGCCCTCCAGGGCGTGGTCAAGTTCCCGGTGCGCATCAAGTGCGCCACCCTGGCCTGGAACACCCTCACCCAGGCCCTCTAGAGCGGTGCCGGCGGCTGCATCCCGTCGCTGGTTGGTCGACGGGTCCAACGTGGTGGGGTCCCGGCCCGACGGCTGGTGGCGCGACCGCCGGGCGGCCTTCGCCCGCATGGCCGAGGAGCTCGACCACTTCGCCGGCGCCGGCGACGACGAGGTGACGGTGGTGTTCGACGGAGGTCCCCTTCCACCGGTCTCCGGGTCCCGGGTCCGCGTCGTCTGCGCCGACTCGGCCGACGACCGCATCGTCGAGCTGGCCTCGGCCGACGCTGATCCGTCGTCGCTCACGGCGGTCACGTCCGATCGTGCGTTGGCCGAGCGGGTCCGCCGGACGGGAGCGACGGTCATGGGCGCCGGGTCCTTCCGGCGCCGGCTCGACGACGCCGGCCGGCACGTGCCGTGACCGCGGGCGAGGTGGTCGGCGGGGTCCGGTCGGTGAACGTGGGTGCGGTCCGCCGGGTGGAGCACCGGGGACGGTCGAAGCGCACCGCCATCTGGAAGCATCCGGTCGAGGGACGGGTCGCGCTGCGCGGGGTGAACCTGGACGGCGACGCACAGGCCGACCGCCGGTACCACGGCGGCGCCGACAAGGCCGTCTACGCCTACTCCGGCATCGACTACAGCTGGTGGGCCGGCGAGCTCGGCCGAGCCTTGGAGCCGGGCACCTTCGGGGAGAACCTCACGCTCGACGGTGTCGACCTCGGCGCCGCCGTGGTGGGTGAACGTTGGCTGGTGGGCACCGCTGTGCTGGAGGTGTGCCAGCCTCGCACCCCGTGCTGGAAGTTGGCCCTGCGCATGGGCGACGAGCGCTTCCCCGCCCGCTTCACCGCGGCGGGGCGACCGGGCGCCTACCTGCGCATAGCCAGGGAGGGCGAGGTGGGCCCGGGCGACGAAGTGGTGTCGATCCATCGTCCCCGCCACGGGGTCACCATCGACCTGGTGGCCCGGGCCCGGCGCGACGCCTCACTCGCGCCTGCGTTGCTCGCCGCCCCCGAGCTCCCGGACAACATCCGGGCCTGGGCCGCCGAGCAGCCCGACCCCGGCTGAGGTGTGTGCCGGTGGGCGAAGGGGCCCGTCAGGAGAAGCGGTCGGCGGCGGCGGCCAGCTCCACGCAGGCGACGGTGATGCCCCCGGCGGCATGGCTGGAGATGTCGAGCGTGACGGTGTTCCAGGAGTTCGACCAGTCGGGGTGGTGGTCCATCTTCTCGGCCACCAGGGCGAGGCGGGTCATGAAGGCGAAGGCGGCGTTGAAGTCGGGGAAGGTGAGCTGCTTGTGGAGCTTGCCGTCGACCACCGACCACCCGTCGAGACGCCCGAGATGATCCTCGAGGGCGGCGTCGCTCAAGACGTCGCTCACCTTGCGTTGCCGTTCATGGGACCGTCTCCGTCGGGGCGCTCTCGGTTGGGCCCGGCACCGTCGCTCTCGGCGTAGCCGGCGTAGCCGGTGGTCTCGAGCTCGTCGGCCAGCTCGGCGCCGCCACGGGCCACGATCCGACCCCGGGACAAGACGTGGACCACGTCGGGGCGCAGCTCCTTGAGCAGACGGCGGTAGTGGGTGATGGCCAACACGCCGAGGCCCCGCTCCTCGGTCTCGGCCTCGACCCGGCGGGCCACCAGGCGCAGGGCGTCGATGTCGAGGCCGGAGTCGACCTCGTCGAGGATGGCGATGCTGGGCTGGAGCACGCCGAGCTGCAGGGTCTCGTTGCGCTTCTTCTCCCCCCCCGAGAGGTCGACGTTGAGAGGGCGGGACAAGAAGCGCTCGTCGAAGCCGATGCGCTCGGCCTCGCGGCGCATGCGCCCGGCCACGTCACCGCCGCCCCGGCCCACGGCCACCAGGGCCTCCTCCAACATGTCGGCCAGGGCCACCCCGGGAACCTCGGTGGGGTACTGCATGGCCGAGAACAGCCCGGCCGCGGCCCGCTGCCACGGCGCCAGAGCCAACAGATCGACCCCGTCGAGGGTGATGCTGCCAGCCAGGACCTCGTAGCCCGGCCGGCCCATGATCACGTGGGCCAGCGTCGACTTGCCTGAGCCGTTGGGGCCCATCACCGCGTGCACCTCGCCGCTGCGCACCCTGAGATCGACGCCCCGCAGGATCTCCTTGCCCGCCACCGCCGCCCGTAGGCCCTGCATCGACAACTCAGCCACCGATGACCACCCACACGTCGTCGGCCTCGACCACCAGGTCGTAGGTGGGCACCGGCTTGGTGGCCGGCAGGGTGTCGGGCTCACCGGTCTCGAGCGAGAAGCTGCTGCCGTGCTTCCAGCACTCGATCTGACGGGTGTCGGGGTCGACCTCGCCCTCGCTGAGCGAGTAGTCGGCGTGGCTGCAGACGTCGCCGATGGCGTAGAAGTCGTCGCCCACGCGCACCAGGGCGATCTTGTGGGGGCCTACGACGAAGCGCCGGGACGAGTTGGGCTCCATCTCGGACACCGAGCACAACCGCTCCCGCCGCCCGGTGGGCTCGGCCACTCGGGCCTCCGGTGCTGCGGACTCAGGCACCGGCACCCACCCCCGAGACCTCGCGACGGGTCAGCTTGGCCGCGATCTCGGCCCGGAGGTGGGGTACGGCGGCGGGCACGGCCAGGCGCTCGAGCACCTCCTCGAAGAAGCCCAGCACGATGAGTCGCTCGGCTGGGGCCGGGGGCACGCCCCGACTCTCCAGGTAGTAGCGCTGGTCTTCGTCCACCGGGCCGACGGCCGAGGCGTGGCTGCAGCGCACGTCGTTGTTCTCGATCTCCAAGTTGGGCACCGACTCGGCCCAGGCCCCATCGGACAACTTGATGTTGCGGTTGGTCTGGAAGGCGTCGACGCCGGCCGCGTCCTTGCCGATGTGGATCATCCCTGTGTACACCGAGCGCGAATGGCCCTGCACCGCCCCTTTGAACAACAGGTTGCTGGTGGTGCGCGGGGCCACGTGATCCTGCAGGCTGCGGAAGTCGTGCATCTGGCCCTCCTCGCCGAAGTAGACGGCGAGCATCTCGCCCGAGCTGCCCCTGCCGGCGAGGACCGACTCGATCTCGAGACGGCCGTAGTCGGCTCCGAGGGCGACCATGGCGGTGCTGAACCCGGCGTCTCGATCCACCCGGCTGACCTGTCGGCCGAGCTGCCACACCCGGGGACCGAGGAGCTGGGCCTGGACGTAACGCAGCCGAGCGGCCGGGCCTACGTGAAGCTCGACCACCGGCAGGGTCAGAGCGTCGACGTCGGGGGAGGCGCCGTGGTCGTAGACGACGACCTCACTGTCCTCGCCGGCCTCCACCACCAGGTGGGGGCACGTGACCGAGTGGTCGACGTCGGTCCAGTGCAGCACGACGACGGGATCGGGCACCACCACGCCGGCGGGAACCCGTACCAGGACGGGATCGGCGTTGAAGGCGTCGTGCAGCAGGCCAAAGGCGTTGGTCGCCTCGCCCGTCACCGAACCGAGCGACGCCCCCTCGGGATCGAGCTCGGTCAGGCGGCCGACCTGCACGCCGACAGCCCTCACGGCGTCGTCGAGCTCGACGTGGGTTATCCGGCCGTTGGCGACCACCACGACGGCTGAGCAGTGGCCCAGGCGCTCCCGCACCGCGGCCAGATCGGTGGGCACGATGCCGGCACCCGGGGCCCGGTCGACGAAGGGGACGTAGTCGGCCAGGTCGAGCTCGGGGATGCGGCTGTAACGCCACACCTCCTCCTCCACCGTGGGCATGGGCGTCGAGGTGAAACGCCGGAACGCCTCCTCTCGGCGGCGCACCAGCCACGGCGGTCCGGCCAGCCGGCCCACGGCCTCAGCGGTGAAGGAGCTCAACCAAACCTCTCTCGGGGGAAGGAAGAGACGTCTCTTCCCTGCGCCTCCGAGCCTACCGGGCTGGGGAACAGCAGCCTCTACGAACCTACGCCCGCCGGCGCAAGGGGCGCTCCCGCCGGGGCCGGCCCGCGTTGTCCTCGGCGGTGGCCGGGTCGTCGCCCTGTTCGGCTCGTGAGCCAGTCGGCTGGGGCGAGGAGGCCCCCCACGCCCGGCTCTCGGCCTCGCTCCAACCACTCGACGTCGGGGCGGACGCCGGGGACGGTCGGTCCGAGGGCGAATCCTCGCTGTCCCGCTGGTACGCCGGTGCCTGGCTCGTCGTCTCCTGTGCCGTGGGCTGTTGCGTGGCCCACGGCCGTCGCGCCCGATGGGGGGACTCCTCGGGCTCGGGCCGGTGGTAGTCCACGCTCCGGCGGTGCTCGGCCTCGGTCACCTCTTGGCGGGCCGCCGACTCGGGGCCCACGTTGGGGTCGAACGCCCGCGCCGCCAACTTGCCGTGCCAACGTTCACCCACGATGCCGCCGAGCACGGCGCCGGCGATCATGGCCACAAGGGCCACGATGCCGGCCACGGTGGCGATGTCGCTGTAGTCCGAAGCCGAGGTGGGCACGCCGATCACCCTCAGGTTGTCAGCCACCGCCTCGGTGTCGGCCTGGGTCCCCACCAGGACGGCCACGACCGCACCGATGAGGATGGCCAGCACCAGGACAAGCCCGCCGTTGAGAGCCCCGGCCCGTCGGGCCAGGCGACCGGCGATGTAGCCGCCGAAGAAGTACGACAGGAACAACACCAGGCCGGCGACGACCGCGCCGCCGATACCCAGACCTTGGTAGTCGTTGGCCGTGAGGGTGGCCGTGTCGACGCCGACTGCCGCCAGGATGCCGCCCACGATGGCCAGCAGGATTGCGAAGGAGGAGAAGGCCACCAGGGTCCCGGCCAGGATGCTGAGCAACGAGACCGGGCCCATGCCCGCATCCCGAGCGAACATCTTGCGGTCCTTGCCGCTCTCCACTTTCTTTGCACCGCGCATGGGTTGCTCCTCCGGGTCGGCGCTTGCTCGTCCGCGCACGGTGCCCGGAACCGGGTCCAGCCCAAACCTGTGGTGACGGGTGCCGTGGCCTCAGGGACGCGGGCGGCGCCGGACCCGGCCGAAGGCCCGCCGCCACCAGGACGACCCTTCGGGTCGCCGGCGGACCCGTTCAGCCTCCACCTCGGCCAGGATGGCGGGACCGGCGGCGTTCAACACCTCCTCGGCCTCGTCGAGCAGCGCGCGCAGCCGGACGTTCTCGCCCGAGCGCGTGCGCAGGCGCTTGCCGTCCTCGCCGAGCACGAGCCCGAACGGGACGTGCTCGCAGACGACGTCGTCGGGCAGCCAGCCCGCCCGGCGGGCGACCGCGAAGACCATCTGGAAGTGCTGCGACTGGCCGTGGTCGACGACGTAGACGATCCGGTCGGCGCCCTCCCCGACGCGGTGCCGGACCGCCGCGAGGTCGGTCGTCGCGTAGTTGTAGCCGCCGTCGGCCT
>JAHWJI010000044.1 GCA_019348495.1 Actinomycetota bacterium
GCCATCCTCACCGCCCTGCTCCTCGAGCTCATCCGCTGGCGCAGGGAGCGAGACGACGATGTCACTCCGGCGCCGGCCCAGGTCTGGAACCGGGCGTGAGCCGGCAGGGAGCCGACGTGCAGGCACCGGACCCTCCCGTGAACGTCGGCGACAAGGCGGCCAAACGTCGGGCCAAGGCCCTGGCCCGTCAACGCAAGGCCGAGCAACGCCGAGCTGAGCTCGAAGCCAGAAACCAGCCTGGGCGGACCGAGGAACGCCAGGCCGACCCAGTCCCCAGGCTCGATCCGGCTCCCCCGGCTGACTCGGCCCCCACCGCCGACCCGGTCCCTGGGCTCGATCCGGCTCCCCCGGCTGACTCGGCCCCCACCGCCGACCCGGTCCCTGGGCCCGATCCCGCCCCAACGACCGATCCAGTGCCTACCGCTGGCCCGACCCCGGCACTCACGGCTGATCTGGCCCCCACCACCCACCCGGTGCCCACCGCCGACCCGATTCCCCCGCCCCATCCAGCTCCCTCGCCCGATCCAGCTCCCATGCCAGATCCGGCTCCCCCGGCTGACCCGGCTCCCACGGCCGACCTCGCTCCGGCCCCCACGTCCGACCCGGCCCTTACGTCCGACCCGGCCCTTACCCACGACCCGGGCCTTGCTGATGACGTACGGGAGCCGGAGCCGTTCAACCTGACCGGCTGGCTGTTCGAGGAGGACCTCGACGCCGGGAAAACGCCTGCCCCCAGCGAGGATCTGGACCTCCACGCTCTCCCGCCCGGGGACGAACCCGCACGAGTGGAAGCGGGTGGCGGACCGGCCTCTGCGCACCTGAGACCTCAGCGTCGCCGACGTCCGATGCTCGGGCTCATCGCCGGCCTGGTGGTGCTCATGGTGGGAGGCGCACTGGCATGGCGCACCTTGCTCGCCCCCCCACAGGCGAGGCTCACCGTGGAGAGAACAGGTCTGACCAGCGAGATGGCCGTCGTCGGCCCCGGGACGATCGATCTGGCCGGTCTGGCCGGCCAGGCTCGGGCCCTGGGGCGACCGGACGTGCTGGAGCAGGTTGCCAGCGACATCTACCTGCTCTCGATGCCGATGACCGTCGGGGCCGGTGGCCGTGTGGAGCTGGCCGGCACTGAGCTACGCATGCTCTCGCCGCCAGGCAGCTTCGTCGGGCTCGAAGCGCGCGGAGGAGAGCTGATGCTGCGCGACGCCACCGTCGCCTCCTGGGACCCGGCGACCAACGGGCCCGACACCGACGTCGCCGACGGGCGGGCGTACATCCTGGCTCGCGATGGTGGGCGTCTGGACGTCGTCGACTCGTCGGTTTCCATGCTGGGCTACGACGCCTTCGAGCGCTATGGCATCTCCTGGCGCACGGCAGGAACCGAGGGCCTCATCGACGGGAGCACCTTCACCGGGAACTACTACGGCGCCTACATGCACGGAGTCGAGCCCATGCAGATCAGTGACTCGGTCATCCAGGACTCGGTCACCTACGGCCTCGACCCCCACAGCGGGAGCCGGAACTTCACCATCGTGGGCAACACCTTCCGCAACAACGGCAAGCACGGGATGATCCTGGCCGAGGACTGCACCGGGGCTGTGGTCCGGGACAACGACTCCTACGGCAACGCCGAGCACGGGATGGTGGTGTTCTCCGGCTCCGACGACGTCGTCGTCGAAGGCAATCGATTGCACGACAACGGCCTGAGCGGGATCTCGGTGAACGGATCGGCCAGGGTCTCGGTACGGGACAACGAGATCTGGGCCAACACGACGGGCATCACCGTCCAGGACGAAGCCATCGATTCGAGGATCGAGAACAACCGCGTGAGTGGCAACCGCGAGGACGGCGTCCTGATCTCCTCGGAGGGATCGACGGCGACCGTGGTGGCCAACCGGCTCGACCACAACGGCAGGGCGGGCGTGTGGGTCAGCGACGGCCAGGCGACGATCGGCCCGGACAACCGGATCGCCAGGAACGAGTCAGGGGTGCGTCTCGTCGACGAGACACCATCGGTCAGGGTCTTCGACAACCTCCTCGTGGAGAACTACAAGGACGGGTTCAGCCTGGTGGTGAGCGACGGGCTCGTCATCAACGGGAACCGCATCGTGGGCAACGATGTGGCCTTCTCGGTGCGCACGGCCGGCGGCGCCGGCCCCTTCCTCGAGGACAACATCATGGAGGACAACGAGTTGGGGCCCGAACGGGTGCGGGAGCCTGGCCCCCAGCCGGTCGCCTGAGCATGTGGACGGAGCGCCTCTGGGAGCGGCCGCGGGCGCTCCGGTAGCCTGGTCGCCGTGTCCTGCCCCCATCCCCATGGCGTGATCCGTTCATGACCGACACGAGGACCAAGCCCCCGCCTCCCGGCGCCTACCAGCTCACCCAGTTGCGGGCGCTCGAGTCGGAGGCCGTCCACATCTTTCGTGAGGTGGCGGCCACCTTCGAGCACCCGGTGCTGTTGTTCTCGGGGGGCAAGGACTCCGTGGTCATGCTGCACGTGGCCCGCAAGGCCTTCTGGCCCGCCCCGCTGCCCTTCGCCGTCATGCACATCGACACCGGCCACAACTTCCCCGAGGTGATCGAGTTCCGCGACCGCACCGTCGAGGAGCTGGGCGTGCGCCTGGTGGTGGCCTCGGTGCAGGCCTCCATCGACGCCGGGCGGGTGGCGGAACGTCCTGGCGTGTCCCGCAACCGGCTGCAGACCACCACCCTGCTCGACGCCATCGCCGAGCATCGCTTCGACGCCGTGTTCGGTGGCGCCCGTCGAGACGAGGAGAAGGCCCGGGCCAAAGAGCGGGTGTTCAGCTTCCGCGACGAGTTCGGCCAGTGGGACCCGAAGAACCAGCGCCCCGAGCTGTGGAGCCTCTACAACGGCCGCCACCAGCCCGGCGAGCACATCCGGGTGTTCCCCCTGTCGAACTGGACCGAGCTGGACATCTGGCGCTACGTCGCCGGGGAGGAGATCGACCTGCCCCCGCTGTACTACGCCCACCGGCGACAGGTGGTGAGGCGGGACAACATGTTGATGTCGCTGTGCGAGTGGATCCAGCCGGCTGAGGGCGAGGAGGTGCTCGAGGCGCTGGTGCGCTACCGCACCGTGGGTGACGCCACCTGCACCGCCGCAGTGGAATCGGCGGCCACCACCGCCGATGCGGTCATCGTCGAGGTGGCCGCCACCCGCATCACCGAGCGGGGCGCCACCCGGGCTGACGACCGGTTCTCCGAGGCGGCCATGGAGGACCGCAAGAAAGAGGGTTACTTCTGATGGAGCTGTTGCGCTTCGCCACCGCCGGGTCGGTGGACGATGGGAAGTCGACGCTCATCGGGCGTCTGCTGTTCGACTCCAAAGCCATCTTCGAGGACCAGATGGAGGCGGTGGAGCAGGCCTCGTTGCGCCGGGGCGAGGTCACCAACCTGGCCCTGTTGGTCGACGGCCTGCGGGCCGAGCGCGAGCAGGGCATCACCATCGACGTGGCCTACCGCTACTTCGCCACCCCGGCTCGCAGCTTCGTCATCGCCGACACGCCCGGCCACGTCCAGTACACCCGCAACATGGTCACCGGTGCCTCCACCGCCGACCTCGCCCTCATCCTCATCGACGCCCGCAAGGGCATCGTCGAGCAGAGCCGGCGCCACGCCTTCCTGGCCTCGTTGCTGCGGGTCCCTCACCTGGTGGTGTGCGTCAACAAGATGGACCTCGTCGGCTACGACCAGGACGTCTTCAACGCCATCGTGGAGGAGTTCCGGGCCTTCGCCATACGCCTGGAGGTCAGCGACTTGAGCTTCGTGCCCGTCTCGGCCCTGGTGGGCGACAACGTGGTGCACCGCTCGGCGGCCATGCCGTGGTACGAGGGGTCGTCGCTGCTGCACCACCTCGAGACCGTCCACATCGCCTCGGACCGTAACCTGATCGATGTGCGGTTCCCGGTCCAGTACGTCATACGCCCCCACCGTGCCGAGCACCACGACTACCGGGGCTACGCCGGCCAGGTGGCGGGCGGGGTGCTCAAGGCCGGTGACGAGGTGGTGGTGCTTCCCTCGGGCTGGCCCTCCACGGTGGCCGCCATCGAGACCTTCGACGGTCCGGTGGCCGAGGCATTCGCCCCCATGTCGGTGACGGTGCGCCTGGCCGACGACCTGGACGTGGGCCGGGGCGACCTCATCTGTCGGCCCCACAACCGACCTCACGTGGGCCAGGACATCGAGGCCATGGTGTGTTGGATGGCCGACGGGGCCCTGAAGGTGGGAGGCCGCTACGCCGTCCACCACACCACCCGCACCGCCCGGGCGGTGGTCAAGGACCTCATCTACCGCCTCGACGTCAACACGCTGCACCGGGACGAGTCGGCCACCGACCTGGGCCTCAACGAGATCGGCCGGGTGCGCCTGCGCACCACCGTCCCGCTGTTCTACGACGAGTACCGGCGCAACCGGACCATGGGCAGCTTCATCCTGGTCGACGAAGCCACCCACGCCACCGTGGCCGCGGGGATGATGCTCGATCCCAGCCACGGTGGCTGACCCGACCTCTGCGACGTCCGACCTGACCTGGCACCACGGCGAGGTGGACCGGGGCCGGCGCTGGGCCGTGGTGGGCGGTGCCGGGGCGACCATCTGGCTCACCGGTTTGTCGGGATCGGGCAAGTCGACGGTGGCGGCCGTGGTGGAGCGGCTCCTGGTGGAGTCGGGCCGGCCCGCCTACGTCCTCGACGGCGACAACCTGCGCCACGGCCTCAACGCCGACCTCGGCTTCGGCGATGACGACCGGGCCGAGAACGTACGGCGCCTGGCCCAGGTGGCGGCCCTGTTGGCCGACGCCGGCCTGGTGGCCCTGGTGCCGGCCATCAGCCCCTTCCGGGCGGGACGGGCGGCGGCCCGCGCCGCCCACGAGCAGGCTGGTCTGCCCTTCGTCGAGGTCCACCTGGCCACGCCGCTGGACGAGTGCGAGCGGCGCGACCCCAAGGGTCTCTACGCCCGCTCGCGAGCGGGCCAGCTCGACGGCCTCACCGGGGTCGACAGCCCCTACGAGGCGCCCGACGCCCCCGAGCTCGCCCTCTCCCCCGCCCACGGCGACCCTCAGGCCCAGGCCGCCCTGGTCCTGGCCGCCCTCGCTCGGGTCGAGGCCGAGCTAGCGAGCTGACTGCTTCCTCTCCGCAACCGTTGCTACCGGCAGTCAACCTGGTGTAGCGAACCACCCGGTCACCCGCTCACGAGCCCCACCGCGTCGCCCACGAGCCACACGCCGTCGTCGATCGCCTCCCGGGCGATGGGGTTGCGTGGCGCTCCTCCCGGCGACGCCGAATGACGCGGGCGGCATCGGTCCTCATCGGGCCGAGCCTCCTCGGCGTCAGCTTCAAGGAGCTGAAGCCACAACCCGTCGGTGGTCTCGAGCACGGGCCATCCTCACTCCAGGGTCTCGTCGATGAGGATGCCCCGGCCGTCGCAGGTGGGGCACGGCGTCGAAAGCGACTCCAACAGCCCCTCGCCGATCCGCTTGCGGGTCATCTGCACCAGGCCAAGCTCGGAGACCTCGAACACCTGCGTGCGGGTCTTGTCCCGGGCCAGGGCATCACGGAAGACCCGCATGAGGTCGTCGCGGTTGCGCTTCTGCTCCATGTCGACGAAGTCCACGACGATGATGCCGCCGATGTCGCGCAGGCGGAGCTGGTGGGCGATCTCCTCGGCCGCCTCCAGGTTGTTGCGCCACACCGTCTCCTCCAGGCTGGAGCGCCCGACGTTGCGCCCGGTGTTGACGTCGATCACCGTGAGCGCCTCGGTGCGCTCGATCACGAGCGAGCCGCCCGAGGGCAACCAGACCTTGCGGTCGAGCGCCTTGTGCAGCTGCTCGTGCACGTGGTGGCGCTCGAACA
Organism: Actinomycetota bacterium; assembly: GCA_019348495.1. GTDB lineage: Bacteria > Actinomycetota > Acidimicrobiia > Acidimicrobiales > CADCSY01 > JADDRA01. The sequence goes on from JAHWJI010000044.1 coordinate 5,868, forward strand.
GCGGCAAGGGCTCGCTGCCGGTGTCGTAGTACTCGACCCGGTCCGACAGCTCGGGGGCGATGGACGCCACGTAGCCGTGCACCTCCTCGAACAGGTCCCGGTCGTCGATGACCACTCCCCGGTACGAGGGGTTGAACTCCTCGCGGATGACCCTCACGGCCACGTTGGGCTCGCGGTGCAACAGCGCCGGCGCCGTCGAGGTGCGGGACCGCTCGCCGATGCGCTCCCACTGGCGCAGCAGGTGCCCCAGGTCACGCTGGAGCTCGCCAGCGGTGGCGCCGGCCGCGGCGGTACGCACGATGATGCCGTGGCCGTGGGGCTTCATCTGGTCGAGGATGGCCCGCAGGCGCTTGCGCTCGTCGTCGAAGAGGCGTTTGGAGATGCCGTAGGTCGACGAGCCGGGGACGAGCACGAGGAAGCGCCCGGGGATGGAGATCTCCTGGGTCAGGCGCGCCCCCTTGTGACCGATGGGGTTCTTGGTGACCTGACAGACGACGGCTTGGCGGGGCCGCAGGATTTGCTCGATGCGGGGCGGGCCCGACTCCTCGATGTCTTCAACGTCGTACTGCACGTCGCTGCGGTACAACACGGCGTTCTTGGCCGCGCCGATGTCGAGGAAGGCGGCCTCCATGCCCGGCAACACGTTCTGGACCTTGGCCAGGTAGAGGTTGCCGTGGATCTGCGTGTCGTCGTCGTGGGCCACGTAGTGCTCGATGAGCATGCGGCCCTCGAGCACGGCGATCTGGGTCGAGGTGGCCGAGGCGTGCACGCACATGAGGTAGCGACCTACCGGCCGGCCGTGGCGCTCCCGGCCCCGGCGCTGTTCGACGGCCTCGTCGTCCAGGGCGGTCTCGTCGAGCGCGGGTGCGTCCGGCAGGTCGGCAGGGCTCCTGCGCGCCCGCCGTCGTCGGCGTCCCTTGTACTCCTCGCCGTCGGCCTGGCCCGACGACGAGCCCCGGGAGAAGCGTGACGAGCGAGGCTCGGGAGCGGGCAGGGTGTCGCCGATGCGGGGCTTGTGGCGCACCAGGGCGCGCTCGGCCGCAACCGGCGAGGGTGTGTTCTCGGACAGGCGCTCGGGCAGCTCCTCGGGCCGACGGTCGCCGGTCTCGACGACGTCGGTCTCGTCGACGTCGGTCTCGACGACGTCGGTCCGAGCGGCGCCGTTCTCAGCGGCGCCGTTCTCAGCGCTCTGGTGGTCCTCCGGCGGGGACGGGGAAGTGCTTGGTCCGGTCGTGGCCGGGCTCGGCCTCGACGCCTCGGGTGCAGGATGGCTCATCGCGGGGATCCCTTCCGGTGGTGCACGGCTGGGCGTGCGACGCGCGCCAGGCGTCGGGGTCGACCGCCGCCAACAGCGGCTCCTCCCGTCCCGCCTCACGCCAGATCAGTTGCGCAGTGCGCAGTACTCGACCCTCGCTGGCCAGCGGGGTGACCGCGGCCAGCAACTCGAACGGGCGCACGCTGCGGGGGTGCACGGCGAGCTCGGCCTCGAGATCGGTGCCCCCGGCGGTGGGGCCCACGACGGCGACGGACAACACGGCCGGGCGCAGGTCGTCGGTGACGTCGCGGCCCTTGCGCTGGCGGGTGACGACCAGTTCGTCGGCGCCCAGCGCCACCTCGACCAGGCGTTCGGTGCTGCTCGGGTCCACCCCCAGGGCCTCGATGCGCCAGCGACACGAGCGTACGGCCTCCTGCAGCGACTCTCCACCGGGCTCGACGGCGGCGGCGGCCACCACGTCGACGCCCACCGCCAGCTCGGGCGACAGCCGGGCCGGCAGTCCGGCCACCCCGGCGGCATCGAGCGGGGTGGCCAGCTCCACGTCGAGGTACTCCGCCAGCGACTCGTGGCCGGTGGACAGAGCCAGGCCGAACGACAGCTTGGGCCGGGGCCGGAAGCCCTCGGTGACGGCCACGGCCAGGCCGGCCCGGCGCAGGGCCCGCTCCCAGATGCGGGCCACGTCGCGGTGGCTGGTGAAGCGCACCTTGCCCAACTTGGTGAAGCGCAGGCGGACCCTCACGACCGGGAGCCCAACTGCACGGGGACCGGCGCCGGCGTCCAGTCGAGGTCCTGGCCGGTGCCCTGGCTGCCGCCGGCGGGCGGTGTGGCCGAAGCCACCACGTGCTCGATGCTGTAGCCGGTGCAGGCCCCGCAGTCGTAGCACGGGGTCCAGCGGCAGTCGGGCAGGCCCACCTCGGCGAGGGCGTCGCGCCAGTCCTGCCACAGGAAGTCCTTGTGCAGGCCGGCCGAGAGGTGGTCCCAGGGGAGCACCTCGTCCTGGTGGCGGTGGCGGTAGACGATCTCCTCGGCCGACAGCCCCTGGGCGGCCAGGGCATCGGTCCACAGGCCGAGGTCGAAGTGCTCGGACCACTCCTGGAAGGTGCCGCCGGCTCGCCACACCTGCTCGATCACCGCTCCCATGCGCCGGTCGCCCCGGCTGGCCATGCCCTCGACCAGGGTGGCCTTGGGGTCGTGCCACTTGAACTGCACCGAGTGGTCACGGCGCAGCTCGTCGCGCAGCAGCCACATCTTGCGCTGCAGCTCGGCGGCGGTGTTCTGGCCGAACCACTGGAAGGGGGTGAAGGGCTTGGGCACGAAGCCGCCCACCGAGACGGTGACCGACGCCCCCTTGGTGTGGCGGCGGCCGATCTCGGTGCAGTTGCGGGCCAGCTCGGCGATGCCGAGGGTGTCCACGTCGGTCTCGGTGGGCAGGCCGGTCATGAAGTACAGCTTCATGCGCCGCCAGCCCTGGGAGTAGGCCGACTCCACCGCCCCGTAGAGGTCCTCCTCCCGGATGAGCTTGTTGATGACCTGGCGCATGCGCCACGTGCCCGCCTCGGGAGCGAAGGTCAGGCCGGTGCGCCGGGCCCGCTGGAGCTCGGCGGCGATGCCCACGGTGAAGGCGTCGACCCGCAGGGACGGTAGGGAGACCGAGACCTGCCCGCAGTTGGCCGGGTCGGCCACGGTGTCGGCCACGACCCGCTCGATGCCGGAGAAGTCGGCCGTCGACAACGAGGTCAGGGCCACCTCGTCGTAGCCGGTTCGCCGCAGGCCGTCGCCCACCATGCGCCGCACCTGGGCGGCGGGGCGCTCGCGCACGGGACGGGTGATCATGCCCGCCTGGCAGAAGCGACAGCCCCTCGTGCAGCCCCGGAAGACCTCGACGTTGAGCCGGTCGTGGACCACCTCGGTGAGGGGCACGAGCTGGCGCTTGGGGTAGGGCCACTCGCCCAGGTCGGCGATGGTGCGCTTCTCGACGCGCTCGGGCACGTCGGGGAAGCGGGGGGTGACGCCCACCAGGCGGTCGTCGTCGTAGGCCACGTCGTACATGGATGGGACGTAGACCCCCTCCAGCGAGGCCAGGTCGCGCAGCAGGCGCTCCCGGGACCCCGGGGTGCGCCCGGCGACCTTCCACTGCCCCACTCGCTCGGTGATGTCGGCGATGACCTCCTCGCCGTCGCCCAGGACGAAGAAGTCCACGAAGTCGGCCAGGGGCTCGGGGTTGTAGGTGCAGTGGCCGCCGGCGCCGATCAGGGGGTGCTCGGGGCTGCGGTCGGCGGCCCGCACGGGCACGCCGGCCAGGTCGATGCAGTTGAGCACGTTGGTGTAGACCAGCTCGGCCGACAGGTTGAAGGCCAAGATGTCGAAGTCGGCGGCCGGGCGGTGGGTGTCGACCGAGAACAGGGGCAGGCCGTGACGCCGGAGCAGGGCCTCGAGGTCGACCCAGGGGGCGTAGGTGCGCTCGGCCAGCGCGTCGGGTCGCTCGTTGAGGATCTCGTAGAGGATCTGCAGGCCCTGGTTGGGAAGGCCGATCTCGTAGGTGTCGGGGTAGGCCAGCAGCCACGCCACCTTGTGGGGGGCGTGCTCCGGCACCTGGGCGCCGTCCTCACAGCCGATGTAGCGGGCCGGCTTTTGCACCTGGGCCAGCAGCGGTTCGAGGCGAGGCCACAGCGAGGACATGGTCTTTCGATCGTACCGGCACGCGCTTTGGCCCAACGCGGCCAGCAGCGGCGGGTCGAACGGGCCGCTGTGGACGGCTCGAGGTCTCCGGCAGGAACGAGGTCGACTCGAGCCTGGGGGACGCGCTCGAGGTTCGGATCGTAGATGTGGCGAATGAGCCGGCAGCCGGCTCGGGCACGCCGTGGATGGGGTCGCCGCTTCGTTCTGAGCCTCAGGAGACGTCCTGTCGTGCCTCCGTCGAGGTACGAGCGGCTGGTGCGCCGCCCATGGAGATGGCGGCCCCGGCGACGACGGCGAGAGCCAGGGCGACAGAGGCGACGATCGTCGCCGAGCCAGCGTCCTCGCGCAGGCCGGCCACCCGGGCGACCAGGGCCACGACCACGACCTGGGCGCCGGCCACGACGACGGCCGTCACGGTCGGCGGCCAGGGTCGACGCCGGCCGTCGACGTTGCGCCCCACCAGCGCACGGCCCACAGGCAGGGCGACCAGCATGCCCAGGCAGGCCAGGCCCCCCACCAGGGCGCCGTCGCGAAAGGTCCCGCCCTGGGCGACCGTCCAGGCCAGCAACCCCGTGGCCGCCAGGCTCCCTCCCGCGCCGAGGTTGGCCAGTCGCAGGGGCCACGCCAGCAGCACGAGGGGCACGGCCACGGCGAACACCGGAAGTGCCTCGACCGTCTCGGGCACGGTGAGGAAGACACCGGCGAGCGAGACCGCCATCAGGGCCGGTCCGAGCGCCCGGGCCCGATCGTGGTGGTCGAACACGGCCACAAGGGCACCACCGGCGACGATCACCACACCCACCGCCACGGGCGCCCAGTCCTGGGACACCTCCACGGCAGTGGCCAGGAACCACGCCCCGGGCAGGGCGAGCAGCGGTAGGGCCGGCCGCGCCGGGGGGTAGCCGTCGGCCACCAGGCCGGCCACCGCCAGCGCCACCAGCCCGGCGGCCAGGCCATCACCGAGTCGACCGGTACCGGACAGCGCCACCACGGCGGCGGCAGCCAGCACCAGGCCGGCCACCGGCGCCGGCCGGCCCCACTGCCGGCGCCAGAGCACGCCGACAGCGGCGCCCACGCCAAGAGCGACGACCCCGATCAGCAGCCCGGACTGGAACGCCGGCTCCTCGAACGGGCCGAGGAGACGCTCGGGGATCATCGGCTCAGTCGGACAAGCGGTCGTGCACCTGCTCGGCGTGCTCGCTGATCGAAGCCAGAGCCTCGGCCACGCCTTCCACCGCGTCGAGGGGGAGGCGGGCGAACATGGGCAGGGAGATGACCCGCTGGGCGGCGGCCTCGGTGACCGGCAGCGAAGACGCCCCCAGGTGGGCGTAGGCCTGTTGGGCGTGCACCGGAGGATGGAAGTAGCAGCGGGTGTCGATCCCCTCGGCCGCCAGGGCGGCCACGACGTCATCCCGAGTCAGGGGGAAGTGGCCCTCGATGCGGATGGTGAAGTCCTTGTAGGTGGAGACGTCGCCGGCGTCGACCGCCTGGGGGCTGATCCCCTCCACGTCGTCGAGGAGCTTGCAGTAGACGGCGGCCCGTTCCTGGCGACGCTCGAGGTGCTCGTCGAGCATGGCCAGGGACTCCAGGGCCACGGCGGCATGGAGCTCCGACATCCGGGCGTTGAGCCCGGGGAAGCGGCAGTCGTAGTCGCCGGGGTTGCCGTAGTCCCGCCCGAAGCGGACCGCTTCGGCGACGTCGGGCCGGTTGGTGGCCACCAGGCCGCCCTCGCCTCCCACCACCAGCTTGGTGGGGCTGAGGCTGAACACCTCGGCGTCGCCGAAGCCACCCACGGACGTGCCCCCCCGGCGAGCGCCGAGGGCGTGGGCCGCGTCGAACACCAATGCCAGCTCGTGCTCTGCGGCCAGGGCCTCGAGCTTTTCCACTGGGCACGGCGCCCCGAACACGTGGGTGGCCAGGACGCCGCCGGCATCGTCGAGACGACGACGCAGGTCGTCGACGTCGACCTGGAAGGTGTCTGGCCGGCACTCGGCGAACACCGGCTCGAGGCCGCACCAGTGGGCGGCGTGGGCCGTGGCCGAGAAGGTGAAGCTCGGGAGCACCACCTTCCCGGCTGCTTGCAGGTGGCGCAGGGACAGCATGAGCCCAGACGTGCACGAGGCCACCGCCACCACATGGGCCACGCCGAGGCGCTCGGCCATCCGCTCCTCCAGCTCGCCGACGAGGGGACCGTTGGTGAGCATCCCCCGCTCGTACGACGCCCCCAGGCGGGCCGTGACGGCCTCGAGCGGCGGGGTGAACGGACGGGCGAAGGCCAGCCCGTCGGGAAAGGCGGGCGAACCGCCGAGTGCAGCCGGTTGTCGCATGGCTATCTGGCGACCGGAGCCTTCGGTGCGTCCTTGGTCCATTGACGTGCCGGGAGCGTCGCCCTGTCGGGGCCGTAGTACCTGCCGTAGCCGTAGCCGTAGCCGCTGGTGTCGGTCGGTGCCTGGTTCAACACCGTGCCGACCAACGGAGCGTCGACCTGGGCCAGGAGCTCCATTGCCCGCTGCACCTGTCGCCTGGCGGTCTGGCCGGCGGAGGTGACCAGCAGCAGGGCGTCGACCCACTTCGACACCACGAGGGCATCGGTTACCGGCAGGACCGGGGGGGTGTCGAGCAGCACCAGGGCCCCGTCGGCCCGCAGCGACGCCAGGACCTCGGCGGTGCGACGGGAGGCGAGAAGCTCCGATGGATCGGATGGGATCGGGCCCGAGACGAGCACCGACAGCCCAGGTTCGTCCTCGAAGCGCTGCAGCGCCGCCGAGACCGGGACCTCGCCGAGGAGCACCGAGGTGAACCCGATCTCACTGGGGAGGCTGAAGAACTCGTGGAGCCGGGGCCGCCGCAGATCGCAGTCGACCACCACCACCGGGCGCTCACCGGCACGAGCCATCATGAGGGCCAGGTTGGTGACGGTCGTGGTCTTGCCCTCGCCTTGCGAGGCACTGGTCACCTGCAGGCAGCGCAGCGGGACGTCCAGGCCGAGGAACTGCACCGACGTGCGCAAGGAGCGGTAGGCCTCGCTCGGTGGTGAGGTGGGGTTCTCCAGGGTGACCACGTGAGCCTCGGCGCGATCTCGCCAGGGCACGGTGGGAATGAGCCCGAGCACCGGCAAGGAGTTGCCCGATGCCCGCTCCAAGTCCTCTTTCGTCTTGATGGAGTCGTCGAGGTACTCGAACAGGTACACCAGGCCCATGCCGAAGACCAGGCCGATGGGCAGGGCCAAGAGCGCGTTGCGCACCGGTTGAGGCTTGCTGGGCCTGCTCGGCGGCGTAGCGGGCGAGCCGTCGGTGGCGCCGCCGGTGACCAGGTTGATCTGCGTGTCGTACTCGTCAAGCTCCCCTCGGGTCTCGGATTGGCGGTTCTGGGCAACGCTACGCCGGTTGACCAGGTCGTTGTAGATCAACGGCTGGGTCAGGGCAGAAACCCCGGCCAGCTGATCGGTGAGACTGTCGATCTCGGCTTGCACGGCGTCGTACCTGGCTTGAGCCTGGTCACGGACCGGCGTCAGCTGGTCGACCGTCTGCTGGCGGCGATACTCGACGTAGGACTCGACGTAGGCGTTGGGGATGGCCGCAGCCGACTCGGGGTCGCTGCTCTCCGCCGTCACCCGGATGAACTCGGTACCACTCACTGCTGTCGCAGTCACGGGTGGCGCCTGGCCTCCGAGCTTCTGTCGAACCCTCTCGAGCACCGGCGCACTCTGCAGCACCTGGACCTCTGACTGCACCGACTCCTGCGACCCTCTCGTCGAGGGCCCATCCACCAACTCATTGACCGAGGATTCCACTCGGAACTGTGCTGTCGCCTCGTACACAGGGTCTTGGAGCACAGAAAGGCCATACGCCGCAGCCACCATCACTACTGTTGCAAGCAGGATGATCAACTTGCGGTTCCAGAGCAGCCGCAAGTAGTCGCGCAGGTCGAGCTCGGAACCGTTGCTGCCTGTCTCGGCCATCCGCCTATCGTAGACCGAGCTGAGCCTGACCTGGTGCCGCACGGGGCATGCTGGGAGACCGATGGCTGACCGAACGAGGGTGCTCTGGCTCATCAAGGGGCTCGGTGCCGGAGGCGCTGAGCAGCTCCTCGTCAACGCGCTTCCCCACATCGATCGGCGGCGGTTCGAATACCACGTCGCTTACATCCTTCCGTGGAAGAACGACAACGTCCGGCACTTCGAAGCCCACGATGTCCCTGTTCACTGCCTGGGGGGCGGGAGCCCCTGGGACATAGGGGTCGTCCTTCGCCTCCGTCGCCTCCTACGGGCGTTGGAGATCGACGTGCTGGATGCCCACCTCGCATATTCCGGCGTCATCGGACGAGTCGCCGCCCGTACGGCGCACACTCCGGCGGTCATCTACACCGAGCACAACCTGGCCGTCCAGCGACGCTTGTCAAGCTTCCAGTTCCTCAGTTTCATGGCGAACGTGGCCACCTTCGGTTGGAGCGACATGGTCGTCACGGTCTCTCGCGACGGTTTCCGCGACGTGAGTCGCTTCTGCCGGGGCCGGGCGCCGGTGCGCCTCATCTACAACGGCATCCCGCTCGACACCTTCGACCGCCGTCGGGTCGAACCTGACCGGTCGGTGTTCTCGGTTCCCGACCATCACAAGGTCGTCGGGCACATGGCAACCTTCACCACCAAGAAGAACCAGGCCGATCTCCTGCGCGCCGCCAAGCTGGTCTTGGACGAGAACCCTGACGTCACCTTCGTGCTGGTGGGCAAGGGACACCTTCAGCCCTACCTCGAGCAGCTCGCCCACGAGCTCGGCATCGGTGACCGCGTGATGTTCCCCGGCTTCGTCACCAACCCCCACGAAGTGCTGGCCTCGTTCGACATCTTCGCCCTGTCGTCGTTGTACGAAGGTCTACCTACGGTGGTGATCGAGGCGATGGCGTCCGGTGTGCCCGTGGTGGCGACCTCGGTCGGCGGTACCGCCGAGATCATCAACCACGATCATGACGGGGTGCTGGTCCCGCCCGGCGATCCCCAGGCCCTGGCCCGGGGCATGCTCCGACTCCTCGGCGACGATGCCCTTCGCGCCGAGATGGGGAAGCGGGCCGAGATCTCGGCGCGCTCCAAGTTCGACATCCGGCGGCGGGTGCAGGAGGTCGAGCGAGCCTACGACGAGGTCTTGGGCACCAAGGCCGCGGCCCGCTGAAGTGCCGTGGCCGAGGGGTCGACTGTGGCCCTCGACGGACGACGACGAGCACGTCGGCGGTGATGTCTCATTCGTCCCAGCCGAGATCCCGACCCAAGAACAGCGAGAGGCGTCGATTGTGCGGGGCGAAGATCTCGATCAAGGTATGTCGGACGCTGGCGGGCATCGGAGCACCCTGCGGCCTGGAAGAGCCCCTGTAGCTGTGATTGGCCAGCTCGGGGGGAGACGACGGCGGAAGCCCGAGGAAGGTGAGAAGTCCATGGTAGGTCTCCATCGATCGATCGAAGAGATCCTCGGTGCGTAGGACGTGGATCCGCTCACGCGGGAAGTGGGTCGCCCAGCGCTCGAGCTGGTCAGCATAAAAACCTCGAGCGAGGTAGGAGTAGCGGAGGAAGTCGTTGCTGCGATAGCTGGGGTCTGAAGCCATGCGCTCGACATGACCAGCGAGGCGTTCCGGCTCAACCGCCACTGCCTGCTCGAACGGGAGCTCTTCCCACCCACGGCGAACGGAGTGATGGTAGTGGGAGAAGGCCCGATCGACGGGGTTACGCAAGAGCACCACGATCTGGGCCTCGCTGACCAGAGCAGCCGCCCGCTCAGCAGCCCAAGGGTGGAAGAGGTAGGCGGGCGTTGCTTCGAACGTCAGCGGTTCCCGTCGGTGCCTCCGTCGCACGACGGTCCGGTACGCCCGCGACGGGAAGTGGGATCGGTACCAGGCTTCTCCCTTGGCGTGGTGGTGGGAGAAGTAGTGCGTCTCCTTCCGCAGCGAAGGGACGACCAGGGGGTGAGCCTCGAGGTATTTGTAGAGCGAGCTGGTGCCGCAACGTTGGGCACCGACGATCAGGAAATCAGGCAGCGGGCGGTCCTTGTCAAGTTGGCGCCGAACGGCGAGAAGCCCTTCGGTGACGGTCTGGGGACGGCCCTTGGGAAACCATCGTCCGACGGCGGCCCCCAAGAAGGTCATGGAAGGACCCCACCTCGACCCAGGCGCAGCCGGCGCTGGCACAAGTGGCTGAGGCGGCAGCATCGAGGATGGGCTTCGCGCCAACGAAGTATGGACACAGACCGTACCAGTAGGGCCAGCATCACCTCCTAGGGGCAAGGAGGGCAGCTACGGTGCGACGATCGAAGGGAGGGGGTCGCCGTTGCAATTGGGGCAAGGGCGAGAGGAGAGCGATGCCGCAGCTCGCATCGTCCACGTGCTACCGGCCGACTTGGCCCGGGGCGCCCAGGTCTTTGCTCGCGCGCTGCGGGAAGTCCTCGACGGACGTCCCGACGAGCACCTCACGCTTTCGTTGTTCGCCTCTGAAGCGGCCCACCTGCGCCCCGATGTCGCCCTCGGCCTCGGCGACGGACGTGCCCGCCGGCTCGGCTTCGACCCTCGTGCCGGCCTCGCCCTTCGCCGCGCCCTGCGGGCGATGGCCCCTGACGTCGTCGTCGCTCACGGTGGTGAGGCACTCAAGTACGCCGTGGTGGCGCGACCGAGGGGCTCGGCTCTGGTGTACAAGAAGACCGGCTCTTCCGTCGAGAGCCTGGGCGGGCGCATGCGTCGTGCCCTGTACCGCCGGCTCGCGGCCCAGGCCGATCTCACGGCGGCCGTGGCCGAAGAGGCCGTCACCGAGGCTCGCCACCTCCTGCGCCTTCCCGAGGATCGAGTCATGTTGGCCCCCAACGGTCGTGACCCCTCGAGATTCCGTCCTCGCCAAGCCCGGGGGGTTGGCGTTGCCCCACGGCTCGTGTTCCTGGGCCGGCTCACCTCCGGCAAGCGCCCCGACTGGTTCTTGGATGCCGTCCGGCGACTGCGGGAGCGGGGTTCGCAGGTCGAGGGGGTGATCGTCGGTGACGGACCGCTCACCGAAGCGCTTGCTCCCTTGGCCACCGAGGCCGGCGTCGAGATGCTCGGCCGCCGCGACGACATCCCGGAGATCCTCGCCGACGCCGACGTGTTCGTGTTCACCGGTGTCTCCGAGGGCGAGGGCATGCCGGGTGTGCTCATCGAAGCCGGTTTGGCCGGGCTGCCGGCGGTGACTACAGCCGTCTCCGGGGCTGGGACGGTCATCGTCCACGGGGTCACCGGACTGGTGGTCCCTGTCGATGACCTCGATGCCTTGGTCGATGCCTTGCACCAGCTGGTGATCGACTCCCGTCTCCGAGGACGAATGGGTGCGGCCGCCCGTCAGCGCTGCCTCGAGCACTTCACCCTCGACGCCAGCGCCGCGCACTGGCAGGAGCTCTTCGACCGGGTGCTCGAGCGGCGATGAACGACGCCGCATTGCCCGGTTTCAGTGGGCGCTTCAGCGGTCGAAGGAGTAACCGGAGAGGGTCAGAGGCCCGACAGTCGAGAAGGACCGTACGCTATCGTCTGCGGCGGGTCAGGGCCTGCAGGAAGGTGCGCCTCGAGAGGCTGTCGACCGAACTCCCAACCCC
>JAHWJI010000045.1 GCA_019348495.1 Actinomycetota bacterium
ATCGGCCTCGGGGTGGCCGCCGCCGGCCTCTTGCTGGCGGCAGGGGCAAGCATGATCGCGGCTCGCCGGCCCGCGCCGGGCCAGGCCGAGGCGGCCAAGTCGTCGTAGCCGAGCGTTCTTTGATCTCTCGTCCTGGGCCTCGCTGGCCCCCGTTTCCGTCCCCGAAGGAGCGTCCGTGAGTTCTGTACCTCGTCGCGCTGGGCTTGTCACCGCACTCCTGGCCATGGTGGCCGCTTCCTCCGCCGTGGCCGGCGCCCAGTCGGCCACGGCCTACCCCAAGGCCACCTTCGGGCCCCAAGAGGTCGGGGTCGAGCGGCTGACCGACGGCATCCACATGACCAAAGAGGACACCACCCCCACCCGGGGCTACACCGGCCCGACGTCCATGGCGGCCAGCCCGGACAACCCCCGGGTCGTGGTGGCGGCCACGGCCGACCTGCGCACCCGCCTGTGCCACCTCCTGGTGTCGACCGACGCGGGGCTCACCTGGAACTTCTCCGCCGAGCGCCCGGCATCGCCGGATTACCCCAACTGCACCAACAACAGCTCGGGTGTGGCCCAGCCCCAGGTCGCATGGGGACGCGACGGCACGCTGTACTACGCCTCGCAGGCCTACGGCGAGGGCGAAGGCGGCCGCGAGGGGGTGACCAGCATCATCTTGGCCCGAACGACCGACCTGGGCGAGACCTGGACCACGACGTTGGTGAGCGACGCTCGGGCCCAACCCGACCCCAAGCCCGAGAACACCGGGGTCCCCGGCCTGGCCGTGGACACCTCAGGCGAACAGGACGCCATCTACGTGGGCTTCAGCCGGGACTGGAGCGCCACGGCCCCCGACGGCCACCCGCTGGAGGACCAGGAGGAAGTCGTGGTGGCCGCCTCCACCGACGGCGGGAATTCCTTCGGGGAGCCGGTCAACCTCAACGCCTACTCGAGTCTGACCATGAGCGTCGCCGGGCAGCCCTACCCGCTGCACTTCCAGACCGCCTTCACCCGGCCCTTCGTGGCGGCCCACGACGGGGTGGTCCTGGCCGTGGGCGACGGCGGGCCACCATCGGACGACCCGCCGCCCGAAGAGGTCTACGACGGCATCTTCGGTGAGGCCGATCCCCTGATGGTGGCCCGCTCCACCGACCAGGGGCGCAAGTGGACGGTCTCGGAGCTGAGCACGCCGGTCTACACCGCCGCAGGCTCCCAGACGGGCATGGGCTGGACCCCCGAAGGCGGCCCCGACGGCACGTTCGTCCTGGCCTACGCGGCGACGCCCGGCGACGCACCCAAGGCCGGCAGGACCGACATCGTGGTCCGGCGCTCCACCGACGGGGGCGTGAGCTGGACCGAGCCGGTGGCCATCAACGACGACGACCCGAGCGACGGCTACACGAGCTTCTACCCCCAGCTCGACGTGGCCCCCAACGGGCGGGTCGACGTCATCTGGCATGACAACCGTCAGCAGAGCGACTTCCTGATCGAGGTCCGCTCCACGTACTCGACCGACGGTGGGGCGACGTGGGCGCCCAACATGGGCGTCACCGACCAACCGATCAACTTCAGTGTCGGCGCCAGCTCCACCGGCGACGTCCGCCAGCCTCCGGGGGTGGCGTCGGCCGACTCGTACGCGGCCATCGCCTGGCCCGACACGCGCTTCGCCGACGAGCAGACCCAGACCCAGGACAACTTCGGCGTCGTCGCCCAGTTCTCGCCGCTGCCGGCCCAAGAGAGCATCTGGCCGACCATCGCTGCCGTCGTCGGCGGTCTGGTGCTGGCCGGGATCGTCCTGCTCGGCATCCAGTTCGCCCGCAAGCGGTGACCAGATGCGACCGCTAACAGGCGGATTCAGACGCAGCCGCGGCTACACGCTCCGCCAGTTCCATACCGCCCACCTCCCGGGAAAGCATGGCGATGTCCTGGTGCGTGCACCACTCCAAGCCGAAGGTGGCCAGACTCTCGTCTATCCCTTGCGCCGACAGCAGGTCCTGTAGAGACCGGAGGTCGTCGTCGGTCGAGGACTCCGGCTCCGAGGTGCTCGTGGGTGCAGGCTCGTTGTTCCCTGTCTCGGACTCGGTTGTGTCATCCGAGCAACCTGCCGCCGTCAGCACAACCATTACCAACGTCGCTACCGATCTCAGTCGCATAGCTCTTATCTGTCCAGGAAGGCAGATGAGGGAACATCTTGCGTCCGCTGCCGGAGCCAGCCAGCGCGGCGCACCCAGCGCCGGCGTGGGCCCCGGTGACAGGTGCGAGGGTCAGCCGCCCTCCGGTGCTGGTGTGCGGTAGATGACGGCCCAGGCCACACCCAGGGCCAAGACGGCCAAGCCGGGGAGGCTGTGGTAGATGGTCGCGCCCCAGGGGGCCTGCTGGCGGGTGGCCTGGAGGACCAGAGGGAGGTGGGTGGCGACCATCCAGAACCCGGCGAGGACGATGCCCAGCCCGGCCGGGAACCGTGCCCCGGCGGCCCGCCCGGCCCGGGCCAGCAGCAACGACGCGACCGAGATGGCGATGACGACGACGCCGGGCACGACGTGGTCGACGAACTCCACCATGTCGGCGGTGTTGAGCGGCGGGCCGGAGTACGGCGGCAGGAGCGCCCAGGAGCCGACCACCAACCCGAGGCCAGCCAGCATGGGCAAGGCCGCCGATGGCACCGGTGACGGGCGTGATGCGTCCGTCACCGCATGTTGGCCATCGTCAGGAGCCAGGAGCGACCAGCTCGTCGGCCAGGCGCACCAATGCCTGTATGGCGGGGGCGTCAGGGGCGCTGTCGAGGGGAGCCACGCCGTTGCGGTCGGCAGCCACGATGGCCGGGTCGTCGGGGATGGCCACGACCTGGTGGTCGGGGAAGGCCTTGGTGACCATGGCCAGGTCGTCGTCGTTGCGGATGCGGCTGGCCACGACCACGGCCCGACCCAGCTGCTTGTCGGCGACCAGAGCGGCTGCACGACATCCCACCTCGACCGACTTGGGGGTGGGTTCGACCACGATCAGCACGAGGTCGACGCCGGCGTCACCGAGGCGGGTGAGGGTGCCGACCCCGGCCTCGAGGTCGGCCACCACCATCTGGCCGCTGAAGTCCACGCTGCCGAGCAACTGCTCGGCGGAGAGGCCGCATCAAAGGCAGCCCGGTTCGGGGTTGTCGATCCGGCTCACCACCGCCAGGCGCACGCCGTCGGGGGCGTCGGAGCCGAAGTGGTCGAGGACCTGGTCCCACGCCGGCGCGTGCTCCTCCTCGCCCTCGTCGAGGGCCTGGCGCATCGAGACCAGTCGCTCGGTCTCGTCGTCACCCACGCCGAGGGAGATGCCGAGGTTGGGGTTGGAGTCGCAGTCCAAGGCGACGACGTCGTGGCCCCGGCGGGCCAGGGTGCGGGCCAACACCGCCGAGGTGGTCGTCTTGCCCGAACCCCCCTTGCCTGTCACTGCCAGCTTCATGAGGTCAGCTTCATGACGGGGCTCTCCTGAGCGGTTGACGATCGAGATGTTCCACCAAGGAGGATACCGCGCCTATTGCGCCAGAATCAGGGACGACATCCAGGGGTGCCCGACCACTGCGCTCGGCGTCGGCGAACGCAGGCTCGAGGGGGACCGAGGCGACGACCTCCAATCCGCTGCGGCGGGCGACCAGCTCGGCGTCGCCGGGCTCGCTCACCTTGTTGGCCACGGCCAACACCCGCACGGGGCGATCGCCAGCCAAGGCCAGGCGGGCCAGGCGCCGGGCCGACAGCAGGGACTTGGCCATGGGCTCCACGACCACCAGGTAGGTCTCGGCGTAGCCACCCCAGCCGGTGAAGGCCTGACGGGTCCCTCCGGGCAGGTCGCCCACCAGGTGCCAGCGGTCCTCGGGCAGCTCCTTGATGATCTGGCGGAAGGTGATCTGCGAGCGGAACAGCGTCCGGGGATCGGTCCGGATCTTGCCGAACTGCAAGAAGCGCACGCCGTCGGGGGCGGTGGCGGCGTAGCGGTCGACGGCGTCGGCGGCGCTGAGGCCGGCTCGCAGCCGGTAGCGGGGCCCCTCCTCGTCCTCGGGGCGGTCCTCGATGGCCTCGTCGGGCAGGGGGGCGTCGTCGCGGTCGAGGCCGAGGGAGAAGGCCAGTCCCGGGAGCGGATCGGAGTCGATGGCCAGCACCGGCTGCCCGCGGCGGGCGAGGAGCCGGGCGAAGGTGCCGGCGATGGCCGACTTGCCGGCGCCGCCCTTGCCCACGAACGCCACTCTCATGATGCTGGCCTCACACATGCTCCCGAGGTCGATGGCGTGGGGGTCGTCGCAGAGTGAACCACGCCAGCGCCCCCAGGGCGAGTGCCAGGGCCACCATCAGGACCCACCAGGGCAAGCCCGACGAGCCCAGCCCGATGATGGGGGCGGCGACGACGTCCTGGCGGCCGTCGTCGGCACTGCCCAGGCGGGTGTCGGTCCAGGCGGCCGCCGCGCCCTCATCGGTGCTGTCGAGGCCCACACGGGTGCCGAAGTCGGCCCCGAAGGTCTCGTCGAACACGGGGCCGACGGACGAGTCGAACGAGGTGGAGGACACCCGCAGGTTGGTGAAGGACGCGCCGCGGTCGTCGGAGGTGGCCAGGAAGGCGTCGGTCATCACGTTGGCGGCCGGGTCGAGCCGGCGGTCGTAGAACAGCACGTCGACGCGCCCACCGGGGGCGACGGAGACCCGCGGCAGGTACTGGTGGGTGCCGTCGCCCATGGCGTTGTCGTTGACACGCACCGCCGTGGCCCAGGTGGTGCCGCCGTCGTCGGACCGGCGCACGAAGACGTCGTCGTCACCGTGGGTGGCGCTGTGCCAGGCGGCGTAGAGGACCCCATCGGGACCGGCGGCGATGGAGGGGTGCTCGGGGAGGAAGACCAGGAAGCGCTTGGTGGGCACGATGGCCGACTCGAGCTCGACACCGGGGGAGAAGGACCGCCCCCCGTCCTCGGAGCGGGTCACCACCAGGGCGAAGGGGCCCTCGACCGGCGGCCCCTCCAGGCCCTCGAAGTCGCGCCGGTCGTCCTTGAAGTCCTCGTAGAGCACCACGACGTCACCATCGGTGGCGATGACGGGACTGGCCGCCCCCACCCGCTCGCGTGCCGGGTCGCTGACGGGAACGGGTGAGGAGAAGCTGCGGCCGCCGTCAGTGGAGCGCGAGGCCACGACCACGGCCTGGCCCACCAGGCGGTTCAGGGCGACGTCGGCCGCCTGCAGCCACACCACGTGGACCGTGCCCTCGGCGTCGACCGCCAAGCGGGGCTGGAAGGTCAGCTCGCCCGCGACCTGCACCGGTACCCCGATGCTGCGCCCGCCGTCGGAAGAGGTGGCCAGCCACAACCGGGCCGGCGTGTTGCCCTGGCCCTGGAGCTCGACGTAGAGGACGTAGAGGGTGCCGTCGGGGCCGAAGGCGACGTCGGGGGCGAAGGGACAGGGAGCCTGTTGAGGGGAGGCGGCGCAGGGCGGAGTGCCCGCAGGCAGGGGGAGCACGGTGGGCTGCCACGTGGCGCCCCCGTCGTCGCTCCACTCCACCAGGGCGGAGAAACCGGGTCGGTCGATGCG
This sequence comes from Actinomycetota bacterium, assembly GCA_019348495.1. Lineage (GTDB taxonomy): Bacteria > Actinomycetota > Acidimicrobiia > Acidimicrobiales > CADCSY01 > JADDRA01. Next base: position 5,532 of record JAHWJI010000045.1, read on the forward strand.
GTGCGCCGCCACCAGGTGGTCGGGCCGGTCGGGGTGGCGGACCAGGGTGGGGGAGTTGTTGGCCGTGATCGGGCCGGGCGGGTTGACCACGACGTTGGCCTCCACCGCCGGCACCGCCTCGCTCGAAGCCAGGACGACCACGGCGCCGACCACCACGGCCAGGCCGACCACCACCGCCACCAGGGCCCCGAGCGCTCGCGTCACCTCCGCATCCTTGGAGTCGACTCTAGACTCGAACCTCGGTGGTGAGGGCGACGCGGCCGGGCGAGCGCTTCCCGCTAGCGTTGGCGTGGTCGTGGGCATGGACGGGAGGACACGCAAGTCGCGCCGCGAGACCCTCGATCGCGTCGGGCGCCTCCTCGGGGTAGTCGCCCTGGTCGGGTGTCTGAGTGCGCTGAGCTTGGCCCTCTTGGCCAAGGCCGCCGCAGGGATGTTGCAGGCCGGAGCGGCGGCACCCACCAGCGAGATCGACCTCGACCCCTTGCCCCAGCGGTCGGTGGTCCTGGCGGCAGACGGCAGCTTGATCGCCGTGCTGCACCGGGAGCAGAACCGCAAGTCGGTGCCGCTGTCGGAGGTCCCCCAAGTGGTGGTCGACACCGTGCTCGCAGTCGAGGACGAGGCCTTCTACGACCACGCCGGCGTCAACCTGCGGGCGACCACCCGGGCCCTGGCGGCCAACGTCTCCGCCGGCGACGTGCTCCAGGGCGGCTCCACCATCACCCAGCAGCTGGTGAAGAACGCCCTGCTCACGCCCAGGCAGGATCTCCAGCGCAAGCTCCAGGAAGCGGTGCTGGCCACCCGCCTCGAGGACCAGATGACCAAGGACGAGATCCTCGAGCGCTACCTCAACACGGTCTACTTCGGCAACGGCACCTACGGGGTGCAGGCAGCAGCCGAGCTCTACTTCGGGGTGGGCTCCCACGAGTTGACCCAGGGCCAGGCCGCCTTCCTCGCCGGGCTGATCCGCAACCCCATCGGCTACGACCCCTTCCGCTATCCCGACGTGGCCACGGAGCGGCGCAACCTGGTGCTCGACCGCCTGGTGGCCGTGGGCCAGCTCGACGCCGCCGGCGCCGAGCAGATGCGCCAGGTACCGGTGCCACGTGAGCCGGGCAACCTCGAGCTGTTGCCCAAGCCCGAGGACTACTTCGTCGAGGAGGTCACCCAGCGCCTGCTGGGGGATCCCCGCCTGGGTGAGACCCAGACCGATCGCTACAACGCCCTTTTCCTCGGCGGGCTGACGATCAAGACGACGCTCGATCCCCGGCTCCAGACGCTGGCCGAGGAGGCGGTGGCCGCCACCATCCCCGACCCGGATGGGGAGTTCACCGCCTCGGTGGTCAGCGTGGAGCCGGGTACGGGAGCGGTGCGGGCGTTGGTCGGTGGCCGGGGCTTCGAGACCGACAAGTACAACATCGCCACCCAGGGGGTGGGCCAGCAGCCGGGCTCGTCGTTCAAGCCCTTCGTGCTTGCCACCGCCCTGGAGCAGGGCATCTCGCCCGCCTCCACGATCGACGGACGGGGGCCGTGCGCCTTCCCCAACCCCGGCGGCATCCCCGACCCCTACGAGCTGGAGAACTTCGAGGGTTCCGCCGGTGGCGTGCTCAGCCTCAGCGAAGCCACCCGCAGCTCGGTGAACTGCGCCTACGTCCGCCTGGGCAAGCTGGTGGGCCTGGAGAAGGTGGCCGAGACGGCGGCGCGCCTGGGCATCACCACCCCCGTCGCCCCCGACCTCTCCATGCCGCTGGGGACCAACGAGGTCCTGCCCATCGACATGGCCGGGGCCTTCGCCGCCTTCGCCGCCGACGGCATGCACTACCGGCCCTATCTCGTCGAGGAGGTGGTCGGCCAAGAGGGCGACGTGCTCCTGCGCGGTGCATCCGAGGGCACACAGGCCGTGTCCGCCGACACCGCCCGACTCACCACCGAGGTGCTGGAGGGGGTGGTCACCGGGGGAACGGCCACGCGGGCCCGCTTTGCCGATCGGCGCCCGGCGGCGGGCAAGACGGGCACCACCTCGGCCTACAGCGACGCCTGGTTCGTCGGCTTCGTCCCCCAGCTGTCGACGGCGGTGTGGATGGGCTCGCCCGCCGGCAACGTGGAGATGACCAACGTGGGGGGCATCCGGGTGACCGGTGGGTCCTACCCGGCGAGGATCTGGCAGGCCTACATGGGCCCCGCCCTGGCGGATCAGCCCGCAGAGGCGTTCGCCGACCCGCCGGCTGCCGGGCCGGCGATGTCGCTGCGCCTGGAGGGGGAGAGCCCTGTGCCGAGCCGTGGGGATGAGGGGGCCGACCCATCCCCGTCGGGTGGTGAGGAGAATGTGGTGACGGCACCGGCACCGGGACAAGACTCAGGCCGAGACCCAGGCCGAGACGATGCCCCCGCCCTCCGCGACAGTTCCCCGGCTCGCGAGGCTCCCGTGGACCAGCCGCCGGCGACGGCTCCGCCGGACAGCGGGGGAGACGGAGGCGGTGGCCCCGGCGAGGGTGGGGCCGCGCCGGGCGGCGGCGGCAGCGGCAGCTGCAACCCGCCGGGTTGGCCGGCGGACAATCCGCCGTTTCCTTGCTGAGCGCTCACTCGGGCAGGCCCCGGTGAGCTCCTCGTCGCTGGAGGCGCTGCTCGACGTCCAGGCCCACGATCTGGTCATCGACCAGCTCCGCCACCGTCGAGCGACGCTGCCCGAGCGAGCGACCCTCGTGGCCCGGGCGGACGCCCTGGCCGAGGTGGAGCGCAGCGTGGCCGACAACGAGGCTCGTGCGCACGAGCTGGAACGGGCGCAGCGCCGCCTGGAGGACGAGACCGCGCTGGTGGTGGCCAAGGCCACCGCCAGCGCCGGGCGGCTGTACTCGGGAGCCGTGGTCGCTCCGAGGGAGCTGCAGGCGCTGGCGGCCGAGGTGGATGCGCTGAGGCGCCGCCAGCGTGGCCTGGAGGACGAGGTGCTCGAGGTGATGGAGGCCCGTGAGCCCCTCGATGCCGAGCGTGCGCGCCTGGGCCAGGAGCAGGAGGTGCTGCGCGCCCAGGGGAAGCGGCTGGCGGCGCTCCTGGCCGCCGGCGAAGGGGAGATCGACGCCTTGATCGCCGTCGAGCAGGCGGCCCGGGACACCGCCGCCCGCCAGGTGCCCGACGAGCTGCTGGCCACCTACGAAGGTCTCCGCCGCCGACTCGGCGGCGTGGGCGTGGCCCGGGTCGACGCCGGCCGCTGCACGGGTTGTCACCTGGGCCTGGCGGCCGTGGAGCTCGACAGCCTCCGTCGGGCTGGTGAGGGAGCCGTCGTGCGCCACGAGGAGTGCGGGCGGATCCTGGTCCCTTGATCCTGTGGTTCGCAGGCATGGCGCTGGTGGGGGTCTGGGTCGTGTTCCGCGATCCGGCCCTCGATCACCGTCTGGTCGTCGCCGGCGCCCTCCTCCCCGATGTGGTCGACGGGCTCTTGGATCTCGTGGGCGTCACCGGGCCTTGGCCGGCCCACACCCTGCTGGCCAGCGTGGGCTTGCTGACCGTCGTCATGTTGGCGACGAGAGGACGCCGGCTACGCCGACGGCAGTTGCTGGCCCTGGCCATCGGCACCTTCCTCCACCTGGTCCTCGACGGGGCATGGGCCCACACCGAGGTGTTCTGGTGGCCGTTGCTGGGCGTCGACGTCGGCGCCCAGGTGCTGCCCAGCGCCGCCCGGGGGACGGCGAACGCAGCGCTGGAGCTCGTCGGAGCCGGCGCACTGATCTGGGTGTGGCGGCGCTTCCGGCTGGGCGAAGGGCCACGGCGCAAGGTGTTCCTGCGCACCGGCCGGGTGGGTCGCGACCTGGTGGCCTGACCGCATCTCAGCGCACCCGCACCACCCGCAGGTCGTCGGTCACGGGTTCGGGGTCGACAGGGTTGCCGGCCATCACCACCACCGTGTCGCCCTGGTCGACCAGGCCCATGGCGTGGGCCCGCTCCACGGCGAACCAGACGATGTCGTCGGTGGTGGCCTGCTCGGGGACGGTCATGGGCAGCAGTCCCCACGTGAGGGTGAGGTGGCGGGCGGTCGCCGCGCTCGGGCTGAGCCCGATCAGTGGCGCAGTGGGCCGGAAGCGGGCGATGGCCCGGGCGCTGGCGCCGGTACGGGTGCAACAGAGGATGGCGTCGGCCTCGACGTTGAGCGCCAGCTGCCAGGCGGCGGCGCTGGTGGCCGCGGTGATGGCCAGCAGCCCTGGTAGGGCGTGCAGGCGCTGGAGCTTGCCCAGGCGGCCTCCCCACTGGACGTAGTCGGCCTCGGCCTCGGCCCGGATGGCGATGCGGGCCATGGTGCGCACAGCCGAGACGGGATCATGGCCGATGGCGGTCTCGGCCGAGAGCATGAGGGCATCGGTGCCGTCGAACACGGCGTTGGCGATGTCGGAGACCTCGGCCCGGGTGGGCGTTGGGGCGTGCACCATCGACTCGAGCATCTGGGTGGCGGTGATCACCGGCCGCCCCCACGCCACACAGGTGCGGATGATGTGCTTCTGCAGGTGAGGGACCTCCTCGATGGGGCACTCCACCCCCAGGTCACCCCGGGCGATCATCACCGCATCGGCCACGTCGATGATCTCGGTGAGCTGGTCGACGGCCGGCCGGGTCTCGATCTTGGCCACGAGGAGGGGACCGCCGGGGCCGGCCGCGGCCCTGGCCCGGGAGATGTCGTCGGCCGAGCGGACGAAGGAGATGGCCACCATGTCGAAGCCGGCGGCCACCACCTCTTCGAGCAGGTGCAGGTCGGCTGCGGTGGGCGAGGAGGCCCGCAGCCGTCCGGCGGGAACGTGCAACCCGGGTCGGCCCTGGAGCCAGCCGCCGTTCTGCACCACGGCGAGGGCCTTGTCCGGCCCCGTGTCCTGCACCTCGAGGACCACGGCACCGTCACCGAGGGCGAGGTGGTCCCCGACCTCCAGATCGCCCACCAGGCCGGGCTCCTCCACGGTGATCATGGCCGAGTCGCTCATGCCCGGCCCGGCGACGAGGGTGACCCGGGCACCGACTGCCAGCAGCGCCCCGACCGGCGCCGGGAAGGGTCCGGTGCGCACCTTGGGACCGGGTAGGTCCGCCAAGACGCCGACAAGGCGGCCGCAGTCGGCAGCGGCGACTCGGATCCGGCGCAGGTTCTCGAGATGGGACGCCAGGGTGCCGTGGGCGAAGCCGAGGCGAGCGACGTCCATGCCGGCCTCCACCAGCGACCTGATGGCCTCAGACGACTCGGAGGCCGGTCCGATCGTGGCCACGATCTTGGTACGCCGCACCATGTGCACAACGCTAGGGGACACCGTCGCGCCGCGGCCCGACCGCTGCGGTGCCTAGGGCGTCGACCGCCGGTACTGCTCCAGCCAGGCCGGGAAGTCCTCCAGGCTGTGCAGCACGACGTCGGCTCCGGCCCCGGCGAGCTGGTCGGGAGACGCAGGACCGGTGGCGACGGTCACGGCCAGGGCATCACCCGCCCGGGCGGCGAGAACGTCACCGGGATGGTCGCCGACGTAGACGTCGGTCCCGTGGGCGAGAAGGGCGTCTGCCTTGCCAGGTCCGAACCGCCATCCGAACACCGCGTCCGGCGAGACGTGTATCACTCGGAGGCTGGCCCACGCGTGGGGCTCGTACTTGGCGGTGACGACGATGACCTTGCCCCCCACGCTGCGGACCGCCTCGACGGCATCCACCGCTCCGGGCATCGCCTTGGTCGTGGCCACGCCCACCGCCTCGAACAGCTCTCGGTACCTCACCGCCGCAGGCTCGACGTCGTCGGCGGGCAGCCAGCGGGCGAGGACCGTCTCCACCCGTGGGCCGACGTTGTCGATCACCCACTGCACGTCGATACCTGCGTCGATCTCGGACTCGAGCGCCGTCATCGCCGACGCGATGCCGTCGCGCGGGTCGATGAGGGTCATGTCGAGGTCGAAGCCCACGACCAGCCTGTCACCACGGGGCACCGGGGCATACTGCCGGTGCTGGGGCTGGCCAGCCAGTTGTGGGGGTAGGTTCCGAGGCCCAGAGGCCGATGTCTCCGCTCGTCGGGGTGGGCCCAGGGCCCGCAGGTGGGTCCTGACAGCAGTCTGTTAGGCGAACGGCAGCAGATGATGTAGACCTTCACGTCCAGGGGGTGAGCAGCTCCTGGGGCTGGGGGCTCGAGAGGGGGGGGAAGACCGTGGTGGAGATCGGCTACGCACTGACGCGGTACGTGTACCGCCCCCTGTCGGTCCCGGCGGCGTCGGTGCTGGCGGGCACGCCGGTCACCCCCAACCAGGTCACGTACGCGAGCGCCGCCCTCTCCTTCGCCGGCGGCCTCGCCTTTGCCAGGAGGGCCTTCGTCCTCGGAGCGATCCTGACGCTGCTGGGATCGCTCACCGACTGCGTGGACGGAGACCTGGCCAGGATCACCGGTCGGGCGTCGAGGTCGGGCTCCTACCTCGACCACGTCTTCGACCGGTGGACTGACGCCGCCCTGGTCGTCGGCTTGACGTTCTCCGACCTCTCCGAGCTGGCACCGGTCGGCTTCGTCGCCCTGGTCGCCACCTTCATGACGAGCTACACCAGAACCAAGGCCCAGGCCCTGGGCACCGACTGCCAGGTGGGCATCGCCAGCCGGGACACCCGGATGCTCATCCTCGTGGTCGCGGGCCTCTTCGGACGTGCCTTCATCGGACTGGCCGTGGTCGCCGTGCTCGGCCTCATCACCGCGGTGCATCGCATGTACTGGACGATCAGGCACCTCGATGCCCAGGTATAGAGGGAGCGCGGCGCCGGCGTTCTCCTGTAACGGCTCGCCCTCGGGGCTCGAGGTCCCCGTCCTGCCCGTCGAGCCCCTCGGAGCGATCCGTGTCGTCACATCGGCCACGAGGTTGCCTCGGGTCACCATCTCGGCGTCCACCGACGACGAGGCCGAAGCCGCCGAAGAGCTGGCGGAGTGGTTGTGGCTCAACGAAGTCGAGCGGCCGTTCCTGGTCGTCTCGGCCCATGGGCGCCAGCTCGTCGACAGGATCACCCGAGTCGTCGGCACCGCCGTCCCCGGGCCGCACGCCACCCAGGGCTGGGCCCGTTCGTGCAGCGGGACCGCACGCGGCGCCGACGCCGTCGTCGCCGTCGGCGGCGGGCGGTGCCTGGATGCCGCCAAACTTGTCGCCGCCGGCGCCGGGATACCGCTCGCCGCCGTTCCCACCCAGCTGTCGCACGACGGTGTCTGCTCTCCGGTCTCCGTGCTCCCCCAGACTGTCGGCGGGTTGACGGAGAGCCTGGAAGCGGTCGCTCCCCACGTCGCCTTCTTCTCTCTACCGACCCTGATCAGGGCACCCATCTCGTCGCTTCGCGCCGGCATCGGCGACCTGCTCGCCAACCCCCTCGCCCTCCACGACTGGAAGCTGGCCTCCGACGCCGGCCTCGAGCGGATCAACCACGCGGGCTGGCACCTCTCGGCGGAGTCCTTCCGGCTCATCGAGCCTCTGCTCGAGGAGCCGCTCGGTCGCGAACGCGTCGAGCCATGGCTGATCGGCCTCTTGGCCCACGCGCTGGTCGACTCTGGCTTGGCCATGTTGATGGTGGGCACGTCCAGGCCCGTCTCCGGCGCGGAGCACAAGATCTCCCATGCCATCGACGAGCTGTTCGGGGGTCGGGCTCACCACGGCGCCCAGGTGGCGTTCGCCTCGCTGGTGTCGGTCGCGCTCCACGGTCTGGACATCGAGGGGTTCCGGCGCTGCCTGGTGAACCTGGGGTTGCCGCACCATCCCCGACAACTCGGGCTCTCGCACCATGACATGGTCGAGGTCTTGCTGCGCGCCCCCAACACCAGGCCCGGTCGGTTCACCATTCTCGAGCTGGCGGCCCTGGAGGCACCGGAGGCCTCGGTCCTGGTCAGGTCGCTGTGGCCCCAGGGGTGAGCGAAGCGCTCGCCAGCCCCTCGGCGGCCCGGAGATCCTCGGCATCGTCGATCTCGACCCAGGCGGAGGACGGCGTCGGCGTCAGGGCCAGGAACGGCGATGTGGCGCTGATCTCCTGGAACGCCGCCTCGTACCAGGCGTCGGCCCTGGCCCCGTCGGCCGTGAAGGCCCGCAGCGCGTCGCGGACCAGCGCCCGTCCGGACGGTGCCAGCGCCGACAGGCCCACGTACTCCCCGACCGGATCGTCGACGCCGACCTTGCCGATGGCGGTGCACCACCGGCGCCCGGCGGCGTCGCTCGGCCCGGCGGCCACCTTCATGGCCTCCTCGGTGACGGGACGGCCGACGTCCACGGCGAGGGTCCCGGGTACGCCGGAGAGCCCGGCTGCGGTGCGCAGCAAGGCCCCGAACCATGCCGGTAGCCCGAACAGGTCGCTGTTGAGGATGACCACGACCTGATCTTCGCCCAGCCTGTCTTCCGCGGCATCGAGGCCGACCAGGAGGCTGTACCAGTTGTTGCGCTGCACGTACTGGCTGTTGGCCACCAGCAGCGGGCGGAGCGCGCTGCGTCCTGCACGGGCCGCACAGAACCGCTCAACTCGCTCAGCGGCGTGGCCGACCACGACGAGCACGTCGGTGTCGGGGCCGAGGGCCTGCTCGACCGCCATGAGGTGGTGCTCGGCGATGGGCGCCCCGCCCACCTCGATGAGCCACTTGGGCCCCGGCCCCCCGGCCGGGCCCAGCCGTCGTCCGTGCCCTGCGGCCAACACGACGACGGCCACGTCTCGTCGTCCAGACGTGGCTGCGCTCATGGCTGCTCCGATCCGACCTGGTGAGTCCCAGCGACTCGCAGCCGGATGGTACCCATGGCATGTGGTCGCGGGCGGCACAGCCCGACCACCTCGTGGGCGTCGTCTCCGGTTGGCGTCTAGGTTGCTGGCCACGGCGACTTCAGCTGTGGCCAGCCGCATGGGCGATGGGTGGAGGAAGGAACGCGTTGAGGATGAGCGAACAGAGCGAGGAGGCGAGCCTCGCGGTGCGCATCAGCGTGGTGATGCCGACGTACGACCAGGACACCTTCCTGGCCGGGGCGACGTCGTCGCTGTTGGCGCAGACCGAGGCGAACTGGGAGCTGATCGTCGTCGACGACGGGTCACCGGGCGATACCAAGATGGCGCTGGGCGAGGCGCTCTACGACGCTCGGGTGCGCATCGAGGTCTTCGACCGCAACCGCGGCCTCGGCGCCGCCCTCAACCGGGGCCTCGACTGTGCGAGGGGCGAGTACATCGCGTACCTGCCTTCCGACGACCTGTACCACGGCGATCACCTGGCGTCGCTCGTGGCCGCCCTCGACGCTGCACCGGAGGCGATCCTGGCGGTGGCGGGGGTACGTCACCATCACTCCGAAACGTCACCGGGGCGGATCGAGGGCGAACCGTTGCAGCTCGTGCAGGTCGCCCACCGCCGGACCGAGCAGCGGTGGACCGAACGCTCGGAGCTCACGACCGACGACCTCGACCACATGCTGTGGACACGGCTGGTCGGGCGGGGATCGGTGGTCGAGACCGCTCGGGTCACGTGCCAATGGGGCTGGCATCCCCGCCAACGGCACAAGGCGCTGCGCGAGCCCTGGGGTGGGCTCAACACCTACCGGGCCCGCTACCGGGTGCAGGAACCGCTCCGGCTACAGAGCACGGCCGGCCACCTCCACGACGAGGTGGAGCACTACCGCCGGTTTCGCGAGCGGCCATCGACCCCGCCTGTGCCCGACGGGCTGCGGGTGCTGGTCGTCGGCGAGCTGGCGCACAACCCAGAACGGATCCTCCTGCTGGAGGAGCGGGGCCACGAGCTGCACGGCCTGTGGACCGACAGCCCGCACTGGTTCAACACCGTGGGGCCGTTGCCGTTCGGCCATGTCGCCGACGTCCCCCTCGACGACTGGCGCGACGCCGTGAGCCGCCTGCGGCCCGACGTCATCTACGCGCTGCTCAACTGGCAGACCATCCCGTTGGCACACGAAGTGCTGACCGCGGCCCTCGGCGTGCCGTTCGTGTGGCACTTCAAGGAGGGTCCGTTCTTCGCCCGCGAGCAGGGCCTGTGGTCGCAGCTCGTCGACCTGCACACCCTCTCCGACGGTGTCGTCTACTCCAGCCCGGAGCTGCGCGAGTGGTTCGCGGCGACGGTGCCCTCCAGTGCGCACTGCCCGAGCCTGGTCATCGACGGCGACCTGCCGAAGGCCGAGTGGCTGTCCGGGCAGCGCTCAGCGCTCCTCTCGCGGGGGGACGGCGCGGTGCACACGGTCATCCCCGGACGGCCCATGGGTCCCGAGCCGGAGGAGATCGCCGCCCTCGCCCGGGCGAACGTCCACGTGCACCTCTACAGCGGGAAGGCTGTGGCGCAGATGCGCTCGTGGGTGACGCAGGTGCAGCAACTGGCGCCCGACCACTTCCACCTGCATCCCCAGGTCGACCAGACGGACTGGGTCGCCGAGTTCTCGCAATACGACGCAGGCTGGCTCCACAGCTTCCGCAGCGACAACCACGGCGACCCCTACGCCGCCACATGGGACGACCTCAACTACCCGGCGCGGATGGGCACCCTGGCCGCCGCCGGCGTGCCCATGATCCAGCGGGACAACACCGGGTCTACGGTGGCCACCCAGACGTTGGCACGAGCACGCCACCTCGGGGTCTTCTGGCGTGACCCCGATGACCTGGTCGCCCAGCTACGGGACCGGGACCAGATGGCGGCGCTGCGCCAAAGCGTCTGGTCCCAGCGAGGCGACTTCACGTTCGACGCCCATGTCGACCGCCTCGTCGACTTCCTTCGTGTCCTGGTGCCCAGGCGGTCGGGGACCGGCCTCGTCTGAGGAGACGACCGGCCAAAGGTAGGGGGCTAGCCGTCGAGGAGCTTGCTCAGCGGGCTCTGGTCCAGCTGGTCGAGCAACTCGGCCACGTCCTCGTAGACGGCGACCGCCCCCATCTCCTCGAGATGCTCTCGGGTGGAGCCGCCCGTGAGCACGCACACCACCGGGAGGTCGAGCTTGCCGGCCGCCTCCACGTCCCAGCCCGTGTCCCCCACGACGAGCGTCCGACTCGGGTCTAGGTCGAACTTCTCCAGGGCCGCTCCGAAGATGTCGGGCGACGGCTTGCTGTGGTCGACGTCGCCCTTCGACACGGCGTCGTCGATGGCATCCTCGGCGTCGACGGCTTCTCGGAGCCGCTCGAGGTCCTCCTCGTCCGAGGACGTGGCCAACACCACCCGCGCTCCCCGTCGAGCGAGGACGGTCAGGAGCTCGGCCGCCTTGGGGAACGCCTTGATGTCGTTCTTGAACGGTTCGTAGTGGCGGGAGTGAGCATCGCTCGCCTCCTCGCTGTCTCGGCCGAGGAGGCGGTGCACGAGCTGGTCGGAGCCCATGCCGATCAGCGGGTGGATCCTGCTCATGGCCACGTCCTCGCCGATGTCCTGGAACGCTCGCCACCAGGCGACGACGTGGAGGTAGTTGGTGTCGACGAGCGTGCCGTCGACATCGATGAGGAAGGCGGGACGGTGATCAGGCACGGCGCAGCTCTACCCCCGGGACCGCCACAACGACACCACCGATCAGCGACGGTGACCGACCCGCGGTTCTACTCACCCCCACCGACGGCGTGGCCACGTCTGGCGATGCTTGCCTGGTCGCCGGAATGAGTTGCTCTGAGTCCGCAGGACCAACCCGAAAGATGGGGACAGGACCGCTGCGGGCGCGGTCGTGCTGTCTTGGCCGGGCGCCATCTCTTCGACACGCGGCTCCGACGGGCGACGCACAATGCGCCCCCGAGCCTCTTCACCATCGGGGCTTGCACCCGGTCAAAACGCCGGTCGGAGGTACTGCTCCTCGTAGGCGGCGGCCAGATCGTAGAGAGCCTTGTGACCGTCGCCGCTGTAGGACGAGCCGTGCATC
>JAHWJI010000046.1 GCA_019348495.1 Actinomycetota bacterium
GCGGGCTTCGACGAATCGGCGGGACCTCTGGTGCATCGGTCTCGTCAGCACCATCGACCCATCGACACCGGCGGCGACGAGGCCTCGATCGTCGAACTCACGTGTGATCCCCCCGAAGCTGAGGTCCTCAGGGAACGGCTTCATGGGATCGAGGTTTAGAGTGACGCGCACCTCCCTCGCCGCCGCCCACCCGGTCTCCCACGGCAAAGCCGAGTGCGGACCTGACGTTGCGACCGAGCGGAACTTCTCCAGGTCCAGTCCCGTCCAGAAGCTCGACCGCCAGCTGCTCTCCTCCGACTGTTCTGCATCACGCTGGGGTGGATACTCGACGCCTTCCCCTCCTCCTCCCTGCGCCCGGTCACGGCCTGGCCGCTGGCTGTGAGCGTGGGCGCAGGCAGTCTCATCGAGACCTTCCTGATCTCCCTGCAGCGGTGGAGGGGCGTGGCCTCCCACTTCAACGAGGCCACCTCCTTCGACGCCGCCGTCTTCGCCGCCATGGGCGTGGCCATCAGCCTGGTGGCCGTTCCCACCGTCGTCCTGGCTGCTCGCAGCGCGAGACGCCTGCAGACCCTGCCCAGCCGATCGCTCGCCATCCGGGTGGGCTTGGCACTGCTCGTCCTGGGCCAGGTCGTCGTGGGTGGCTTCATGATCGCCGCTGGCGCGCAAGGGGCGGGAGCGTTCAAGGCCCCCCACGCCTTGGTCCTCCATGGCCTCCAGGTGCTCCTCGTGGCCGACTGGCTCCTGGGGCGGACGGGACTGTCCCAGCGCCTTCGAACCCGAGGGGTGGCCGCGGTGGCGATCACCTGGGTGGTGCTGGTGGCCGTGACCCTGGCCTGGGCGTGGGTGTGGGCGTGAACTAGGTCCTCCAGCGTATCCATTGGACGATGTGGCACTTTCTTCTCTGAGAGGGACAACGCCCGGCGGCGCTCGACCCCGAGCCCTTGGTCACACGGGTTCCCAGCCGCACGGTGGCGAAGGTGGACTCAGTCGGGTTGGTGGTCTTGAGGTGGATCCAGTGCTGGGCCAGGTCGGCGGCAGCACGAAGAACAGTGGAGGCGGTGTTGTCATACCAGCTACCGCTGTATGACGATGTTGAGCTTCCGAGTGGGGGAGGCGGACGCAGACGCGGTGCGACAGTGGGCCGAGCGCCTCGGCATTGATCGCTCCGAGCTGCTCAGGCAGGCGCTCCGGCGCCACCTGGTGCGCTTGGCCAGCGAGGCCGACGCGCTCACCTGGGAACGGGCGCCTCTGGAGGAGGCCGAGCGGGCGGTCTCCGAGATTGCGTCCTGGGGCCCGGCGGAGGACTGGACGGACTGGGCCGATGCAACGAGGTGAGGTCTGGTTCGCCGCGGCGCCGGGCGGCGACCGTCCCGTGCTGGTGCTCACTCGTGACCCGGTCGCCGATCGCATCGGGTCGGTGGTCGTCGCCGCTTTGACCCGGACCCGTCGTGGACTGGTCTCAGAGCTCGACCTGCGAGCTGAGACCGACGGCGTGCCCACCGACTGCCTGGTGAACTTCGACAACCTCCAGACCCTCGAGCGAGCCACCTTCCGCCGCCTCGTCACCCGCCTGTCAGCGGCGCGCATGGCCCAGGCGTGCCGGGTGCTCGGCGACGCCACTGGCTGCTGAGGCGTTCGCCACCAACCAACACCTACCCCGCCGGGTCACCGTCGGTCGGTGGACGGAGCTCGCCCGCCGAGGGCAACGACGCCAGGGCGTCGGCGAAGGCGCCGGCCACCCGGCGGTGGCCCTCGGTGCTCGGGTGGAACCCGTCGGCGGCGACAAGGGCGTTGATCTCGCCGCCGGCGGCTGCCCCTAGGTCGACGACGACGGCGCCCTCGGCCTGCGCCACCCGGGCGATGGCGGCGTTGTAGGCGGCGACACGCTCGGTGATCACCTTGGCCGACGGCAGGGGGGACGACAGCTGGCAGCCGGTGCCGCCGGGCAGGCAGGCCCGCACGACGGGCAGGTCCACCACCGGGGGCGTGCTGGCGACGAGCACGTCCGTGGCCCCGCCCCGCCGCAAGCCGCGGACCAGCGCTCCGAGATCACGCTCGTACTGCTCCACCGACACCTGGCGCACGAGGTCGTTGACGTTGAGCCACACGGTGACGAGCCGCGGCTCCTCGGCCAGGGCAGGCTGCAGCTGCTGTTCGAGGGCCTGGCGAACGGTCGACCCGCTCACGCCCACGTTGACGAGCGTGGCCGAGCGGGCGAGGGCGGTCCGGTAGAAGACGCTGGGCCAGGAGTCGGTGAAGGGGTCGTCGGCGCCGATGCCGACCGTCTCGCTGGCGCCCACGGCTACGTAGGTGAACGGCGGGGGCAGCGCCTCGACCTCGATGGTGTCGGCGCGCCCGCTGGTGCACGCGGCCAAGAGCGTCAGGGTGGCGAGGGCGAGCGGGAAACGACGGGCCCCAGCGCCCAGCCGCCTCACCCCTCCCCCATGGCGTCGCGCGCCGGCAGCCGGGCGGCGCGCACCGCCGGTACGGTCCCGGCGAGCAGGGCGAGCACGGCCGAGCCGAGGACCCCACCCGTGAGCACGGCCACCGGCAGCGACACCGTGACGCCGGCCAGGCCCTGGGCGGTCAGGTAGTCGTTCACCACGGCCCCGACGCCGCGGGCGATGGCCCAGCCGAGCACGGTGCCGCCTAGCCCGCCGCCGAGGCCGAGGGCCAGCGCCTCGAGGAGGAAGATGCGCCGCACGTCGCGGTCGCGGGCCCCGATCGCCTTCAGCACGCCGATCTCGCGCCGGCGCTCACGCACGGCGGCCAGCAGCGCGTTGGCGATCCCGAGGGCGGCGATCACGAGGGCGATCACCCCGATGCTGGCGAGCACGAGCTCGACCACATGCAGGTAGCGCAGCACGGAGGCGATGAGGTTCTCGGGCGCTTCGTTCGGGAGGCCGAGGCCACTGAGCTGTTGGCGGGCCTCGTCGACCTGGTTCAGCCCCCGGGCCACCACGAACAGCGCCTCGTAGGTGCCGCCCTCCCCGCCGCCGCCGGTGGCGGGGTCTTCGACGGCAGGCGCCCCGCCACCGCCTTGGGCCCAGGCGCGGGCGTCGAGCACGACGGGCAACGGGGCGAGGACCGCCCCTCGCCCCGCCTCCTGGGCCACGGCGCCGACGACGACGGCGCGGGTCCAGCGGGCGGCGAGTGGGTCGAGCCGGCCACCGGGCCCCTCGCGCACGGCGCCAAGCGACACTTCGATGCCGATGACGTCGGCCTCCTCGCTCTGGGCCACTCCCCGGCGCTCGAGCCAGCGCTGGTCCACCGCGATCTCCGTCGTCGTCCCCGCCTCGGGCAGCCGGCCGGCGAGCACGGTGATGGGCAGGTTGTCGGCCTGGCGGAGGTCGACGCCGACGATCCCCTCGAGGTCGGTGCCGCGGCGCACGTCCGGCGCCCCCGGTGCCTCATCCCCGCCCCGCTGCTCTCCCGCCGTCACCACCTCGCCGTCGGTGGCGACCAACAGCCGGGTGGTGGCGATGGGAACGACGGCAGCGACGTCGGGGAGGCCGCGCACGGCGTCGAGCTGGGAGTCATCGACGGCCTCGTCGACGCGAATGCCCGCCAGCGGCCCGCCTCGGGAGAGCTGTTCGAGCACCCGGGAGCGGCCCGTCTCGGTGATCATCATCAGCGCGGTCAGCAGGGCGGCGGCGAGGGCGACGGCGACGACGGTGAGCACGGCGCGGCTGCGCCGGCGGACGAGGCCGCGGGCGGCGAAGAGGACGGCGTCAGCCCATGTCACCGCGCCGAGAACCGCCCCTCCACGAGATGCAGGCGGGTGGGGGCGCGCTGGGCGACGGCGCGATCATGGGTGACGACCACGAGGGTGCAACCCTGCTCGCCGGGAAGGTGCTCGAGCAGCTCGAGCACCCGGGTAGCGGCTCGCTCGTCGAGGTTGCCCGTCGGCTCGTCGGCGAGAACGAGCCGGGACCGGTTGGCGAGGGCGCGGGCGATGGCCACCCGCTGGCGCTCGCCGCCGCTCAGCGCGCCCGGACGGTGGCCGGCGCGCTCGGCGAGGCCGACGGCGGCGAGCAGCTCTCGGGCCCGGGCGCGCCGGGCGCCGGCCCGGGCGCCGGCGAGGGAGAGGGCCACCTCCACGTTCTCGCTCGCCGTGAGCGTGTCGAGCAGGCCGAAGTGCTGGAAGACGAAGCCGACGGTCGCTCGCCGGTAGGCGGCCAGCTCGTCGCCGTCGAGGCCGTGGAGGTCGTGGCCGCCCACGTGCACGTGCCCCGACTGGGGCGACTCGAGGCCGCCGAGGATCGACAGCAGCGTGGTCTTGCCGGCACCCGACGCCCCGGTGAGGGCGACGTGGCCGCCCGGCGGGATCGAGAAGGTGACGTCGTCGAGCACGACCAAGGAGCCCTCGGATGTCTCGTAGCGGTGCGAGAGGTTTCGCACCTCGACGGCGACGCCACCTTCGGCGTGGCGCCGGGCAGTGGACGCCACCGACGGCGAGGCTGCAGTGCGCGTGGTCGCCGGCCAGGTCACCTGGACGAGTCTGGTGGCCCGGCGGCCGGATTGGTCCGCGGCCGAGTGGGAAGGATCGAGGGACGTTCCCGGACAGGAGGTCGGATGGCCACGACCACCCGCGGTTGGCGAGCGCGCCAGCTGCTCCTCGCCGTTGTGGTGGCGGTCGCCTTGGCCCTCGCCGGCTGTGAGAACGGCGGGGCGGAGGACGGCCCCGCCGTGGTCCCACCCACGATCAGCGAGCTGTTGGCCGGCGCCCGACAGGTCAACGTCGCCCACGCCGGCGGCGACCAAGCCCACCCGCACTCGACGCCCTTCGCCTTCGCTGAGTCGGTGCTCGAGGGGGCCGATGTGCTCGAGCTCGACGTGCAGCTGACGGCCGACGGCGTCCTCGTCGTCCACCACGACGAGACGCTCGACCGTACGACCGAGGCCACGGGGCCGGTCGTCGAACGGACTCTCGCCGAGCTGCAGGCGCTCGACGCCGCCCACTGGTGGTCGCGGTGCTGGCCGTGCCCCGACCGGCCCGCCGGTGAGTACCCGTACCGGGGGATCCGCACCGGTGAGCGACCCCCGCCCGCCGGCTACACCCCCGACGACTTCGCCATCCCGACCTTCCGCCAGATCGCCGCCCGCTTCCCCGACTTCCCCCTCGACATCGAGATCAAGGGCGGCCAGCACGTTGACCCCGTCGAGGTGGCGCGGGTACTCGCCGCCGAGCTGCGCGAGCTCGACCGGATCGAGTCGAGCGTCGTCGTGTCGTTCGACTCGGCGGTGGTTCAGGAGTTTCACGCGCTGGCGCCCGAGGTGGCGGTGTCACCCGGGTCCCAGGAGCTGACCGCGTGGCTGTTCGGCGGCCAGCCCCTCGATGAGCGCTACTCGCTCATCCAGATCCCGCCCACGTCAGGCGGCGTCTCGCTGCTCACCGCCCAAGTGGTGGATCGAGCCCACGCCGAGGGTCTTGACGTGTGGGTCTGGGCGGCGGGCGCCGAGGAGGAACAGGCTCGGGTGTACCGCGACTGGCTCGGCCTCGGGGTCGACGGCGTCGTCGCCGGCCGCCCCGCCGAGATGACCGCCGCCCGCTGGCGGGTCGAGCAGGGGTCGGCGCGAGGAAGCTGACCTCGTCACCTCGATCCCGTGGCCCACGAGGCCGCGCTGGCCGCCGCGCCGCGAGACGCCGTCGACCGCCTGACGGAGGCGCTCACCCATGGACCCGTAGGCTGGGCCCGCACCTCCCTCCGGCCCCCGACCACTGGACCCCCCCGTGGAGCTCGTCATCCTCTTGCTGCTCATCGGCGCCGGCACGGCCGCCGTCGTAGCCTACCTGCGCAACCGCAAGGCTGAGGAGGCCCGACGCCAGCAGGAGGCGGCCAAGCCCCAAGACCCGTTCGCCCAGGGCCACGGCAACGAGGACCTTCTCTACGGCCTGAAGGTCAGCGACGTGATCGGCTACCACGCCCGTGACTGGGTGGTGCGGGGTTCGCTGCGCTTCGACGACGGGGGCTACACCTGGGCCGAGCACCTCATCAGCGACGCCCGCGACCAGCACTGGCTGTCGGTGGAGGACGACGAGGGCATCAGCGTCATCCTCTGGCGGCGGGTTCCTCTCAGCGAGGTCGACGGCGAGCCCGGCGCCCGCAGCGTGACCCACGCCCAGGTGGCCTACCACCTCCACGAGGAGGGCCAGGCCCGCTACACCGCGGAGGGCACCACGGGCACGGC
Source organism: Actinomycetota bacterium (assembly GCA_019348495.1). Taxonomy (GTDB): domain Bacteria; phylum Actinomycetota; class Acidimicrobiia; order Acidimicrobiales; family CADCSY01; genus JADDRA01. The sequence goes on from JAHWJI010000046.1 coordinate 6,193, forward strand.
GCCCTCGGGCACGGCGCGCTACATCGACTACCACGGTCCCGACGACCAACGCCTCAGCTTCGAGCGCTTCGGTGAGGGCGAGGCGTGGGAGGTGTCGGTGGGCCACACCGTGTTGCCCCGTGTGCTCGACGTGTTTCCCCGGGCTGGATGAGCGTCGAGATCCTGACCGCCGGCGTCGTGGACCTGGCGGTCGCCTACCGCGACGCCTGCGCCGCCGACCTCGGCCTCTTCCTCGACCTTCCCGGCCAAGAGGCGCTCCTCGCCCGCAGGGTCGACGCCCACGACTGGTCCGTCGAGCTGCGCATCCTGGGAGCGTCCCACCAGGTGCTGGCCACCCGCGGCGATGTCCTCGCCTGCTCCGAGACGCTGGCCTGCCGGCCGGATGACGCTCCGGGTGGCGTCCGCCTGCCGAGGCGACACCACCAGCCCGGACACGATGTCGACTACGCCTTCGCCTCCCGGACCGAGCTGCTGGATCCCGCCGAGTTCCGTCACCGGGTCGACGACCTGGTCGACTCCCTGCCCGGGACCGCCCACGCCCTGTGCGCCCGCTTTCCCGGCGACGCCCGGGCCACGACCGGCCTGCACCTGGAATCGACGGGGATCGACGAGCTGCGCTGGTCAGGGTGGCACAGCTACCCCGCCACCGGTGAGGTGGTGACCACGTCCTCCCGTCTGGTGGTCCTCGAGGCACTCGTCGAGCGCGACCGATGACGGCGAGATGGGCGAGCCCCGCGCTCGTCCTCGCCCTCGTCGCCGCGCTCGTGGCCACTGGCTGCGGCTCGAGTGGCCCCTCCCGAGAGGAGGTGCGCGCCTTTCTCGATGCCACCTACGAGGCCGACCCCAATCGGGCCAACACCTGGCTCTCGAGTGAGGCGGTCAAGCCCACTGCCGACCGCATCTCGGCCCGGATCCGCCCACGAGACCGCATCGCCGAGCAGCAGGCCGAGTTCATGCGTGCGGGCGACTACATCGTTGCCGTGTTCCCCGAAGCCCAGGGGTCGCGCATCGAGTTCGACGACTACGAGAAGGTGCGCAACCGCTACCTGCCCATCATCGGGGGTTTCTGGGGAGGCTCCCCCTTCTCCTACGGACCCCGGGGTGGCCGGGGTCCGGGCGGCGGTGGGGGCGTAGGCGGTGGCGGCTTCCGCGGTGGCGGCGCCGGTGCCGGTAAGTGATCCTGCCACCCGCCAGACCACAACAGCACGAGGACCAGAGGAGAAGCCATGGACACCGTCGACATCGATGCCGGATTCAGCGCCCGGGAGCTGCTCCAGGGGTTGGGTGAGGGCGTGGTGTGGGGTGCCCTGGCCATCGTGCTGCTCGCCGTGGGCTATGTGGTCGTCGACCGACTGACCCCGGGTGAGCTGGGTCGGCTCATCCTCGTCGATCGCAACGTCAACGCCGCCGTGGTGCTGGCCTCGGGCCTGCTCGCCATCGCCACCATCATCACCACGTCGATCCTGACCTCCCTCGACGGCTTCGTCCCCGGAGTGGTGAGCGCCCTGGCCTACGGTCTGTTGGGCATCGCCCTGCTGGCCGTGTCGTTCCTCGTCGCCGATCGCCTGACCCCGGGCGACCTGGGCGAGATCGTGACCAATGACACCCCCTCGCCGGCGGCATGGGTGGTGGCGGCCAACCACCTGGCCCTGGGCGCCATCCTCGCTGCCGCCATCTCCTGACCGCCATCTCGGACCCCGCCACCGGAGCGCCACCCATGACCACCACCGTCGAGCGCACCGAGCTCGGCCCGGAGACGCCGGAGCCGGCCCGGGCCATGGTGGGCTCCCCCGTCGGGGCCCGTCGAGTCGTCCTCTTGGCCGTGTTCGTCTGCGCCGCCTGTGGGCTGGTCTACGAGCTCTCCCTCATCACCTTGGGCTCGTACCTGACCGGTGGCTCGATCACCCAGACCTCCCTGGTTGTCGGCTTCGTCATGGCCGCCATGGGCCTGGGTGCCCTGGCCGTCAAGCCGCTGTTGCGGTGGCCGGTGGCCACCTTCGCCGCCGTCGAGATCAGCCTCGGGCTCCTGGGTGCGCTGTCGGTGCCCCTGTTGTACGCCGCCTTCGCCTGGCTGAACCTCTACACACCGGTCATGTTGGTGACCGCCACGCTCATCGGGGGCCTCATCGGCGCCGAGGTCCCCCTGCTCATGGCCCTGGTGCAGCGGGTGCGCCACCAAGAGGCCGCCGGCGCCGTGGCCGACCTGTCGGCAGTCGACTACGGGGGCGCCCTGGTCGGGGGCCTGGCCTTCCCCTTCGTCCTGCTCCCGATCTTCGGCCTGCTCCAGGGGGCGCTGGTGGTGGGGGCCCTCAACGTGGCCACCGCCGGGCTCCTCGCCGGCTGGGTGTTCCGGCGTGGCCTGTCGCGCCCGGCCCGCGTGGCCGTGGGGACGGTGACGGTGTGCGGGCTCGTGGTGCTGGCCGGGGCCGCCGCCTACGCCGGCAGGTTCGAGGTCACGGCCCGCCAGCGCCTCTACCGCTACCCCATCGTGCACGCCGAGCGCAGTGCCTACCAGGAGATCGTGCTCACCTCCGCCCTGGTCGACGGCTGGCGGGACAGCGACGTGCGGCTCTACCTCGACGGCGACCTGCAGTTCTCCAGCCTCGACGAGCACCGCTACCACGAGAGCCTGGTGCACCCGGCCATGGCCGGTGACCGGACCCGGGTGCTGGTGCTGGGCGGGGGCGACGGCCTCGCCCTGCGGGAGGTGCTGCGCTACCCCGACGTCGAGAAGGTCACCCTGGTCGACCTCGACGCCGCCGTGGTCGACCTGGCCCGCACCCACCCGGCCCTGTCCAGCCGCAACCGGGGCGCCTTCGAGGACCCACGGGTCGAGGTGGTGGCCGGCGACGCCTTCAACTGGTCACGGGGCTACGCCGGTGAGCCCTACGACGTGGTGCTCGTCGACCTACCCGACGCCGATTCGACAGCCCTGGCCAAGCTCTACACCGTCGAGTTCTACGGCATGGTCGGACGCCTGATGACCGACGACGGCCGCATGGTGGTGCAGGCGGGCTCGCCGTTCTTCGCCCCGTCGTCGTACTGGTCGATCGTGGCCGCCGTGGGCGAGGCCGGGCTGACGCCGACCCCGTACCACGTCGACGTGCCCTCCTTCGGCGACTGGGGCTTCGTCCTGGCCGGATGGACACCGAACCCGCCCGGGCTCGTCCTGGGCGACGAGGCCCCCGAGTTGCGATTCCTCACCCCCGAGGTGCTGGGCGCGGCCACAGTCTTCGCCCCCGACCGCATCCCCACCGGGGTGGAGGCCTCCACCCTGCTCGACCCGGTCATCCTCGAGTACCAGCGCCGGGAGTGGATCGGCTACTGAGGAAATCCGCTCAGGTTCTGAGCGATTGTCGCCGATACCTCCCTTATGACACTCGGATGGTTGGCCCTGGCTTCCTTCGTCACCACGATGGTGGCCATCGTGGTCCGCATCGCCCAGGTGGCCCACCAGCGGGCGGGGCGGACCGAGAAGGTGGTGCTCATGGCCCTGGCCGTGCCCGCCAGTCTCATCTTGGGCGCCTCCACCGTCACCGCCACCACCGTGTTCGGCAACCAGCGCCACTGGCACGAGGACAGCCGGGACCTGGTGGTGGTCGACCGTACGGGAGACCACGGCTGGCAACACGCCACCCAGGACGCAGTGGCGGTGTGGAACGAGGCCGGTGCCGACCTCCGGCTCACCTGGGAGAAGGGCAGCGGTGACTGCGACTTCGACGGCAACCGCATCGGCGTGTGCCTCGGTGACACCCGCATCGACGGCCCCTTCGACGGCAAGAGCTACGACATGGTCGACAACGGCCACATCCAGGGCGCCTACCTCGAGGTGTGCGCCGACTGCCGCCTCGACCAGGCTCGCCGCCGCGAGGTCGCCATCCACGAGCTGGGCCACGCCCTGGGGCTCGAGCACAGCGAGGACCCCAACTCGATCATGTGGTACGAGGGTGGCGGCGAGCTGGAGGGGGAATACGCCATCCTGTCCGCCAGCCACGACCACAGCGAGCACCCCGGCTGGCAGTACACCCTCTTCGACCTCCTGGGCGGCGACGCCGAGTTCAACAACCTCCACTAGGGCCCTCGGTCTCACTCGTTCGCTTCGCTCGGGCGAGCTGCCGGCATTGGGCGACGGCCACGACCGCCGCCGAAGGCGGCCCCACTCTGGCTGTCGACTCAGCGAGCGAAGCTCGCCAGGAAGTGTTCAGAGTGGAGGTCGGCCGGCTCCGCCGGTCGGCCGGAACACGATCAGTTCGGTCGAACGGAGAGAGCGAAGCGAACGAGTGAGACCGATCACCCGATCTGGCCGGCGAGATAGAGGGGTTCGCCTATGGCTTCGATCAGGGCTATCTGGGTCTCCAGGTAGTCGGTGTGCTCTTCTTCGGAGACCAGCATGGTGGCCAGCAGCTCCCTGGTGCCGTTGTCGCCCACGTCGCGGGCGAGGGCGATGCCCCGGTTGAAGCGCTCGACGGCCTGGTACTCGACGTCGAGGTCGAGGCGGAACTGCTCGGGGACGGTCTCGCCCACGCGGACGGGGCCGAGGCGCTGCAGGTTGGGCACCCCCTCCAGGTACAAGATGCGCTCGATCAGCGTCTCGGCGTGCTTCATCTCGTCGACCGACTCCGCCTGGGTGTGCTCGGCCAGGCGCAGGTACCCCCAGTTCTGTTGCATCTTGGCGTGGGCGAAGTACTGGTTGATGGCCGTCAGCTCCGCGGTGAGCACCTCGTTGAGCAACTCGATGACCTCGGGGCGTCCCTGCATGGGCGGCGATGGTAGACCGCTCAGGCGGCCGACGGGGGACGCAGCCCGACCGCGGCGACCCTGGTGTCGTCGGCGGCGGCCGCCAGTTCGGCCAGCAGCAGGGCGATCGACGGACGGCAGCCGCCGCAGACCGAACCGGCGCCGCAGCGGCGGATGACGGCGTCGACGTCGTCGGCCCCATCGACGACCACGGCCCGCACCAAGCCGTCGGACACGGCTCGGCAATGGCAGATGACCACGTCAGGTCCCCATCGGACGCAGCCGCACCAAGGTGGGTACGTCCGCCTCGGCCAACGCCAGGGCGGCGGGAAGTGGGAGCCGGCACCGGTGGGCACGGCGGGTCATGCCCGAGACCTCGCAGCGGGTGATGGGGCCGCTGGCGTCGATGCGGACCCACGCCAGGCGACGGAACCCCGCGGTCAAGGTCCTGGCCAGCCTGGCGTCGGGGATGGCGCCCAGCGTCACCTCGGCGTCGGGACGACCGGCCAGGCGCACCCTCACGTGGCTGTGGCCGCCCACTACCGACAGTCCCGCGAACGCCCCTACGGCGCCGTACTGCCCGGGCGTTGGCTCGCTCGACGCAGGATGATCGACTGCCCCGAGACCCTCCGCCTGGCCGGTTGCCATGTTCAGCCGCTCCTGTGACTAGGTGACGTCGAGTACCCAGACCTTCACCAGTAAGGGTGGCCTATCAAGCGACGGCCGTCAAGGCCTCACACGTCCAGGAACCTGGTCACCGCCACACCCGCCCCCACCGCACCGATGGCGGCGCCGAGCAAGAGGGTGAGGATGCCGGTGGTGGCCACCTGGGAGGTGACCACGATGAAGGCGTCGAACAACGGGACGCTGCGTACGGCGTCCTGGGCGGCGTTGCGCACCAGGTAGACGATCCCAAAGGCCACCGAAGCCCCGACCACGCCCTGGATCAGGCCCTCGAGCATGAACGGGACCCGGATGAACCAGTTGGTGGCTCCCACCAGCTTCATGACCTCGATCTCCCGGCGGCGGGCGAAGATGGCGGTGCGGATGGTGTTGAAGATCAACAGCGCAGCGGCGAAGAGCAGTACCGCGGCCACCGCGAAGATGATGCTCTGGGCGATCCCCGAGACCCGCAGCAGCGTCCGCACCGTCTCCTCGGCGAACACCACCTCCCTCACCCCCGGCTCGGCCTGGAAGCGATCACCCAGGGCCCTGATCACGTCGGCGTCGGCGATGTTGGGCTCGACCCGGAACGATGGGGGCAATACCTCGGCGGTCACCGTCTCGAGGTACTCGGGCTGTTCGGCGAAGAGCACCCGGAACAGCTCGTACTGCTCTTGTTGGGAGACGAACTGGCTGCGCTCGACGTCGGGGCTGGCATCCAGCTCGCGCTGGATGCGGGCCTGCTGCTCGGGGGTGATGTTCTCGTTGAGGAAGATCTCGAACTCGATGCCCCCCTGCCAGCGCTGGGTGACGTTGTCCACCCCGTAGCCCAACAAGAAGGCGGCGCCCACCAGCGACAGCGACACGGCCACGGTGAGCATGGAGGCGCCGGTGAGCACCAGGTTGCGTCGTAGGTTCTGCAGCGTCTCCCGCAAGGCGTAACCGAACTTGCCGCTCATCAGGCCTCCTCCCCCGTCAGGTCGCGTCGGTCATCAGGCGTAGACGCCGCGGGTCTGGTCACGCACGATGGTGCCCCGATCGAGCTCGACCACCCGCCGGCGCATGGTGTCGACGATGCCCTGGTCGTGCGTGGCCATGACCACAGTGGTGCCGGTGCGGTTGATGCGATCGAGCAGGCGCATGATGCCGACCGACGTGGTGGGGTCCAGGTTGCCGGTGGGCTCGTCGGCCAGCAGGATCAGCGGACGGTTCACAAAGGCCCGGGCGATCGACACCCGCTGCTGCTCGCCGCCGGAGAGCTCGTGGGGCAGGTTCTTGAACTTCTTGCCCAGGCCCACCAGCTCGAGGATGGCCGGCACCTGGGAGTGGATGACGTGGCGAGGCCGCCCGATCACCTCCAGGGCGAAGGCCACGTTCTCGTAGACGTTGCGGGTGGGCAGGAGCTTGAAGTCCTGGAAGATGCAGCCGATGTTGCGGCGCAGGAAGGGCACCTTCCAGGGGCTGAGCTGGGCGATGTCCTTGCCGGCCACCCAGATGCGGCCCCCGTCGGGCTCCTCCTCTTTGTTGAGCAGCCGGATGAAGGTCGACTTGCCCGAACCCGAGGGGCCCACCAGGAACACGAACTCACCCTTGACGATGTCGGCCGAGGCCTCTCGCAGGGCCACGACGTCGCCCTTGTAGTGCTTGGAGACGTTGTCGAGCTTGATCACAGGGACCTCGCTGGCAGAGGGAGGACCGGCACCAGTGCGACCGATCCAACGGTCACCCTGGCGGGGGGATGACCTGACCAGGGTACCAAGCCGGCTCCGCCCACGTCGCCAGCCCGGCGCGACCGACTCCTCAGCGCCGGGCGACCAGGAGGTGGTGGGGCCAGGGGTAGCCCCGGTCGATAGGTCGAGACTCGACGTCGAGGTCCTCGTCGGAGAGCCATCCGACCATGCTCGCCGGCGGGACGAAGTGTAGGCCCCCACCTCCTTCGGTGATGCCGAGGACCCTGGTGGACAGGGTCTCCTGCACCTGGTTCCAGCGGAACTTCCAGCGAGGTTCGGTGGCCACCTCCTTGATCACCAGCACCCCACCCGGCGCCAGGCAGCCGGCACACGCCGCCAACAGCCGGCGCTGCTCGCCCGGCGCCAGCAGGTACAACACGTCGGCGATCACGATGGCGTCAGCGGGCTCTTCGGGCAGCCACCCCTTCGCTACGGTGACGAACGAGACGTGGGCGTCGCTCGGTCCGAGTCGTCCCGCGGCCTCCAGGGCGGCGTCGACCTTGGCGTCATCGACGTCGACCCCCTGCACCTGGCGAGCGGGCCCGGACAGGGCCAGGAACAGCGACAGCAACCCGTGGCCGCAGCCCACCTCGAGGACCCGGCCCTCGCGGGGGACGGCCGCCTCCACCAGGGGGAAGGGGCACGTCCGCCAGCGCACGGCCGTGTGCAGCCGCACGCCGACGGCGGAGCCGCGGTAGAGCCCGAGGAGGCGACGGCCCTTCAGGAGGGGTGCCCGGTGGTGGTCAGCTCGGCGTAGGTGCCGAGGACGAACCCGCCGGCGTCCACGGCCCGTCGGGCCTCGGGCGACGTCAGCGCCGCCAGCTCGTCCTCCCAGCGGTAGCCCCAGCGGTAGCGGTGGCGCTCGGGGTCGTTGCCGCCGCCCGGGTGAGAGCCAACCTCGACTGAGGGCGCGCCAACGGCGCCGAGACGGGCCAGGGCGGTCACCAGGGTGCGTTGATCCAGGGCCCCGGCCTCGTCGAGGCCGGCCGCCGCCGCCGGGAAGCGCAGGTGCCGGGCTCGGGCGTCGGCCTCCAGCCTGCGGGCCAGGCGACGCACCACCACGCCAACCGGGGAACGGGCGGCAGACCGGGTGACCCGGACACCCGCGCCCAGGTGCTCGGCCAGGTCCAGCACCACAGCTCGCACCAACGGCCACAGGTGGAGGTGCTGGTGGGTGTCGAGGTGGCCGATGGCCAGCCCGGCATCGGCGACGGCGTCGATCTGGGCCGCGAACTCCCGCTCGAGGTCGGCGGCGTCGATGCGTCCGGCCGCCGCCCGGGGCAGGAACTGGCGCCAGGAGGGCGCCAGGCGGCCCCGCTTGTCGACCAGGGTGGGGACCTCCGCCGCGCTCAGCAGGGGCGGGTCCTCCCCCACCGCCGCCAGGTGGACGCCGACTCCGAGCGATCCCACGTCGCTCAGCCACCCGGCCGTGGTCGAGAAGGCCGGGGCCAGGGTCAGCACCGAGGTGCTGGTCACGATGCCCTCCAGGTGGGCCTGGAGTATGCCCCGGGAGACCCCGGTGGTGAGGCCGTAGTCGTCGGCGTTGACGATGAGGAGGTGGCGCCCGGTCATTCGGGGGACCGGTGGGCCCGTCGCCTCTCGGGGGGAAGCGGCTCCAGCGCCCGGATGTCGGGGAGCAGCGCCGTCATCTCCTTCACGATGCGCAGGATGACCGACGGTGACGACAGGGTGGAGACCCCCCGGGTCCGGGGGAAGAAGTCGACACCGAACTGGATGATGTGGAAGCCGAGGTGCTTGGCCCGGGCCAGCAGCTCGGCGTCGATGAAGGAGCCCTCGCTGCGCAGCTCCACGTGGTCGAGCACCTCGCGGCGGACGAGCTTGAAGGCGAAGTTGACGTCGCGCACCGACAGCCCGAGCAGCGAGCGGACCAGGAGGTTGTAGGCGAAGGAGTACACAGCTCGGCGCCAACCCTCGCCGGTGCGATCGAAGCGGTAGGCGCTGACGATGTCGGCGTCGTAGACCCGCAGGAGGCGCACGGCCTTGGCCAGGTCGGCCAGATCGAAGGGCATGTCGGCGTCGGTGTAGAGCACCAGGCTGCCGCTGGCCTCGGCCAGGCCCGTCTTGACGCTGCCCCCCAGCTTGCGGTTCACCGGGTGGTGGACCACTTGGACCCGGTGGTCGTCGTGGGCCATCTTGTCGGCCAGGGCCCCGGTGGTGTCGGTGGATGCGTCGTCGACGATGAGGATGTCGTAGGCGCCGATCTCGCCGCTGGCCACCAGCTCGCCACCGATCTCGTGGGCGGCGGCCACGGTGCGGGCCAGCGTCAGCTCCTCGTTCCACATGGGGAAGAACAGGGTCAGGCGCTCGAAGTTGGGTCCGTCGGACAGCGGGGCCATCACGTCAGGTAATAGCCGCGAGCGAACAGCGAGGTGGCCAGGACCAGGCCAGCGGCACTGGCCGCCACCACGGCTGCCCGCAGCCGGTGGCGTCCGTCGAGGAGGTCGCCGGCCACGGCGAAGAGCGGGAAGGCGGCCAGCAGGTAGCGGCCCATGCCCTGGAAGTCCTTGGTGGAGATGGCGGGCAGGGCCACGATGGCCAGGCAGTACACGGCGTAACCCCAGCCGAAGCGACGAACCACCAGTGGCACCAGCGCCAGGGCGCCCAGCGTGAGCAGCGCCTGGACGAGGAGGCGGACGGCGACGAAGCGATCGCCGCCCAGGAGCTCGCTCAGGAAGGCGACCTTGAGCCATGTCCGGGGACCGGCCTGCTGTTCCCAGCCGGGGGAGGCCTGCACGGCGGCGAAGGCCAGGGGATCGCCGAAGCGGACCAACAGGTAGCCGCAGTAGGCGCCCAACCCGCCCAGAGAGACCAGCACGCCGGCGTCGGCCGTCCGTAGGCGATCGCGGCGCAGGCTGATCGGGATCCGGAATCGGGCCAGCGCCCCGAGGGGAACCCGCAATGCGCCCCGCCGCTCCAGGGCCCGCACGGCCAGACCGATGGCCACGGCCAGGCCGATGGGGCGGGCGGCAGTGGCCACCACCCCCACCAACCCGGCCAACCACGGGTGGTCGGCGTCGAGCAGGGTGAACGACCCCAGCACGGCCACGATGAACAGGGCGTCGGCGTAGATGCTGAGGTGCAAGAACCAGGCGTAGGGAAAGACCAACAACAACACCACGGCCGTGGTGGCCGGGCTGGGCGCCAGGCGTCGACGGCACCAGTGCCAGAAGAGCACGGCCACGCCCAGACCGCACACCCAGGTGACGAGCATGCCCGCCACGACGGGGTTGCCGACGACGACGTCGACGGCACGTAGGAGCAACGGGTAGGCGGGGAAGAAGGCCACCGACGACTGGCGTCCCGGCACGTAGAAGTAGCCGTCGTCGGCGATGGCCAGGTACCAGCCCGCGTCCCAGCGGACCCAGCCCTCCATCCATGGCCCAACAGGGACGTCGGGGTTGGCCAGGCCAGCCTCGGCTGCCCGGGGCAGGTGGACCGCGCTCAGCCCCACGACCACGACCAGCGCGACGCTCACCGCCACGAACAAGGCCAGGGGAAACCACCACCGCCGAGGCGAGGGGCTCGCCACCAGGACGTCGTCGGACGTGGCCGTGGCCGTGCTCACCGGTGCCTCCCACTATTCCGAGGGTCTCGTTGCGGCAGCCCCCGGCCAGTGCCCGCGCCGTTCGGGCACGGACCAAGGCCCGATGAGAAGCTGGCACTGCCGTCGGTTCTGTCCGACGGTGCGACGGTACGGCCGGAGGCGCCACACG
>JAHWJI010000047.1 GCA_019348495.1 Actinomycetota bacterium
CGCCACCTTGGTGTCCCTGGTGGTCACCGCTCTGGCCCGTATCGACACCTCGCGGTTCCGACGGGTGCTGCTGGGGGGCTCGGCCCCGCCGGCCGAGCGTCCGACCAACGTCGTGGCCACCTACGGGATGACCGAGACCGGTGGCGGGGTGGTCTACGACGGCCGTCCGCTCCCCGGCGTGGAGGTCCGGGCCCTCGACGGCGAGCTGCAGGTCCGTGGCCCCATGTTGCTGCGGGCCTACCGGGACGGGCCCGACCCCAAGGACGACGACGGCTGGTTCGCCACCGGTGACGCCGGCTCGGTGGCCGCCGACGGCACTGTGGCGGTGGTCGGCCGCATCGCCGAGGTGGTCGTCACCGGCGGCGAGAACGTGTGGCCGGCGCCGGTGGAAGCGGTGCTCGCCCGACACCCCTCGGTCGCCGAGGTGGCGGTGACAGGCCGAGCCGACCGGGAGTGGGGCCAGCGGGTGGTGGCCGTGGTCGTCCCCGTCGACCCGGCCGCGCCGCCCACACTGGACGAGCTGAGGGACTGGGCCAAGGAGCACCTGCCCGCCTACGCCGCCCCTCGGGCGCTGGTGCTGGTCGAGCGCCTTCCGCGCACCGCCCTGGGCAAGCTCCGTCGGGCCGCGCTGGCCGGCCTCTCATGATCACCCTGAGCGTGGTGGACCAGTCGCCCGTGCCTCACGGCTCGACGGCCACGGAAGCGCTGCGCGCCACTGTCGCCCTGGCCCGGACGGTCGAGCGTCTCGGCTACCGGCGCTACTGGTTGGCCGAGCACCACAACACCGCCTCGCTGGCCGGCACCGCGCCTGAGGTCCTGACTGCCCACGTCGCCAGTCGGACGACGACCATCCGAGTCGGCGCCGGCGGGGTGCTCCTCCCCTACTACCGCCCCCTCAAGGTGGCTGAGTCCTTCCGGGTGCTCCACGCGCTCTTCCCCGACCGCATCGACTTGGGGTTGGGCCGGGCTGCCGGTGCCGACGAGGCCGCCGCCGAGGCCCTGCGCTCCCAACCCGAGGCCCTGACCGACAAGGAGTACCCGGCCCGGGTGGCCGAGGTGGTGGAGCTCCTACACGGGCACCCCGATGACGATCATGGCGCGGGCGAGGTGCGAGCCCTGCCCGAGGCCCCCGGCGCCCCCGAGGTCTGGGTCCTCAGCTCGAGCAGCTACGGCGCCGGCCTCGCCGCCGGCCTCGGCCTGCGCTTCTGCTTCGCCCACTTCGTCACGCCCGCCTTCGGTGCCCAGACCGTTGCCGGCTACCGCCGCCGCTTCCGGCCCTCGCCCCAGTGCCCTCACCCCGTCGCCGCCCTCGGGGTCTCGGTGATCTGCGCCGACACCGACGCCGAGGCCGAGCGCCTGGCGATCAGCCAGGACGTGTGGCGGCTCCGGCCGGAGGGCGCCGGCCGCGGCCCACTGCTGCCGGTCGAGGACGCCGAAGCCCAGCCGGTGTCCCGGATGGAGCGCACGCAGCTGGCCCAGGATCGGCCCAAGCGGGTGGTGGGCGCTCCCGACCGGGTGCACGCCGCCCTCCTGGCCCTGGCCGCTGACCACGAGACCGACGAGTTGGTGGTCCTCACCGTCTGTCACGACCCGGGTGCCCGCCAGCGCTCCTACGAGTTGCTGGCCGATGCCTTCGCCCTCACGCAGAGAACAGCGCCGGCGGGGGCCGGAGACGGCCTCCCCGGGTAGCGTCGAGGTGTGAACCGACTCGCTGACCAGACCAGCCCCTACCTGCGCCAGCACGCCGACAACCCCGTCGACTGGTACCCCTGGGGAGAAGAAGCCTTCGCCGAGGCCCGGGAGCGTGACCGGCCGGTCATGTTGTCGGTGGGCTACTCGGCCTGCCACTGGTGCCACGTCATGGCCCACGAGTCGTTCGAGGACGACGAGACCGCCGAGGTCATGAACGAGCTGTTCGTCAACGTCAAGGTCGACCGGGAGGAGCGTCCCGACGTCGACGCCGTCTACATGGACGCGGTGCAGGCCATGACCGGGCACGGCGGCTGGCCCATGACGGTCTTCCTCACCCCCGACGGCCAGCCCTTCTTCGGGGGCACCTACTTCCCGAAGCGGGGGCGAGCCGGCCTGCCCGGCTTCGTCGACCTGTGCCGGGCCATCGACGAGACCTGGCGCACCCGCCGGGCCGAGGTGGCCGACCAGGCTGGTCGTCTGGCCGAGGCCCTGCGCCAGTCGGCCCTGGTGTCAGGCAGCGGTGACCTGCCCGGCGTCGAGCTCCTGGGCAAGGGCGTGGCCGCCCTGCGCTCCCAGTTCGACCCCGACTGGGGTGGCTTCGGCCGCGCCCCCAAGTTCCCCCAGACCATGAGCCACGAGCTGCTGTTGCGGGTGCACGACCGCACCGGCGAGGCCGACATGCTCGAGATGGTCACCACCTCGCTCGACGCCATGGCCTCGGGAGGGATGTACGACCACCTGGGCGGCGGGTTCGCCCGCTACTCCGTCGATGCGTTCTGGATGGTGCCGCACTTCGAGAAGATGCTCTACGACCAGGCCCTGCTGGCCCGTCTCTACGCCCACGCCTGGCAGGTCACCGGTGAGGCCCGCTACCGACAGGTCCTCGACGAGACCATCGGCTACGTGCTGCGCGACCTGGCTGCGCCCGGTGGAGGGTGCTTCTCGGCCGAGGATGCCGACTCCGAGGGCGAGGAGGGCCGCTTCTACGTGTGGCGTCCCGAGGAGATCCGCTCGGCGTGCGGCGACGACGTCGAGGCGGCCGAGGCGGCCATCGAGTGGTACGGCGTGACCAACGCGGGCAACTTCGAAGGCTCGAACATCCTGCACCGCCCGGTGCGGGGCGACCTCCTGCGGCCCGGGGCCGTCGAGCGGGCCCGCAAGGCCCTCTTCGACGCTCGCGAGCAGCGTGTGCGCCCGGGCCTCGACGACAAGGTCCTCACCGAGTGGAACGGGCTGTTCCTGGCCACCCTGGCCGAGGCGGCTGCGGCCACCGGCAACGAGGAGTGGCGCCGCCGCGCCGTGCGCCTGGCCGAGTTCCTGCTCGAGCACCTGCGGGGTGACGACGGACGCTGGCGGCGCTCCTGGCACCCGGCCCAGACCGGGGCGAACCCAGGCACCCGGCGCGCCAACCTCGCCTTCGCCGCCGACCACGCCGCCCTGGTCGACGGCTTCACCCGCCTGGCCGAGCTCACGGGCGAGGCCCGCTGGATCGGCGAAGCCCGGGCCTGCGCCGACGCCCTGCTGGCGCTGTTCTGGGACGACGGGCACGGTGGGCTGTTCACCACCGGCCACGACGCCGAGGAGCTCGTCGCCCGCCAGAAGGACCTCTTCGACAACGCCACCCCGTCGGCCAACAGCGCCGCCGCACTGGCCCTGGCCCGTCTGGCCGCCCTGACGGGCGAGGACCGCTACCGGGACGCGGCCGAATCCGTCGTCCGGCTGCTGGCCGAGCCGGCGGCCAGCCACCCCAGTGCCTTCACCCACCTGCTGGGGGCGGTCGACCTCGTGGCCGGCCCCGTCACCGAGGTGGCGGTGGTGGGCCGGCTCCCGGAGCTGGTGGCCGCGGTCCAGCGCCGCTTCCGGCCCCGCACCGTGCTGGCCTGGGGCGAGCCCTACCCCTCGCCCCTCTGGGAGGGGCGTAGCGACGGCCACGCCTACGTCTGCCAGGGCTTCGCCTGCCGGCAGCCGGTGACCACGGTGGAGGCCCTGGAGGCCCAGCTGGCCGCCCCCTGAGCAGGTCCTCACCAGTGGCCGCGGTGGACCACGTCGTCGAGGGAGCGCCGAGGACGGGCGGAAGAGCGGTTGGGCCCGTCGTCAGGCCCGGGATGGCCGAGGGCGATGGTGCCCAAGGCCAGGCGGCCGGGGGGGACGCCGAAGGCCGGCAGGACGGTGTCGGGGTGCTCGAGGTCGAAGAACAGCGCCCCGAGTCCCTCGTCGACGGCAGCCAGCAGGGCCGCCATCACCGCCATCCCCCCGTCGATCCACCAGTACGGCACCGGCCAGCCGGACAGCTCGCCACGGGCGGTCCCGGCTTTGTCCGCTTCCCGGTAGCGGTCGAGGTAGGCCTGGGGCGCCACTAGGGGGACGACCAGCACGGGGGCGTCGAAGAGCCCCTGCCAGCGAAAGCGGGCCCGCCCCGACGGCTCGGGAAAGGCCAGCCTCCAGTAGCGAGCCGTCTGCTCGGAGCCCACCAGCACCAACAGGTCCACGCCCTGGCTGAAGCCGGCCGAGGGTCCGCGCCGGGCGGCGTCGAGCACCCGGTCGACCACGGCGGCCGCCACCGGCCGCGCGTCGAAGCTGCGGACCATCCGGCGACGGCGTAGCGCCTCGCTGCACTCCATGCCCGGCCGGGCGCTACTCCAGGGCGGCGAGATCCTCGGCCATGGCCCAGCCAAAGGCGATGAGGCAGTCGCCCCGGGCGGCGTCGACCTCACCGAAGAAGGCCGCGGTCTGGGCGTCGCCTGCGTCCTCGACCTCATAGTCGAGGACGCAGGGAGCCACCCCCTCGCCCGGGGCCACGAACTCCCGGTCGCGGTAGTCGGCGTCGACCCCGAAACGCTTGGCCAGACGCCGGCCCCAGGCCCGCTCCTCGCCGGTGGCCTTGTGACCCGGCCGGGGAACGACGTCGTGCAACTCGGTGAAGACGGTGAACGCCTCGAAACCGGCGGGGTCGCTCAGGCGGGTGCCGATCAGGACGTCCTCGTCGGGGAAGGCGAGCACGGCCCGGTGCAGCTGGTCTCCCATCATGGCCCGCAGCACGTCCCGGCGGCGGGGCGAGCGCTTGACCGACGCCAGGCCGATGAGCACGCTGGGCGTGCCGCCGATGCGCTCGAGGGTGCAGAACGAGAAGCCGGCGAGGGCGCCGCTGTCGTGGACCAGGGTGATCAACACCCACTCCTCGCGTTGCTTGGACAGCAGCCCGATGTCGAACCGGGCCGGCCCGTCGGTGCAGATGTCGCCCAGATCGGCCAGCTCGGCATCGCTCAGCGACGTGCAGTCCTTGGTCTCGACGTCGATCGCCATCTTCGCCCCGATTCGCTGGACGCCTCCCGTGACCCCTCTAGTCCACAGGCTGAACCGCCCCGGGCGCAACTCGACGGGCGCCCGGCGACCTCAGTCGTCGATGACGGAGGCCCCGAAACGGGACAGCAGCTCGCCCCGCAGACCGTTCGACTGGTCGACGGCGAACTCCGCCGACAGCCGCACCCGCTGGTCTCCCACCCGGACGACGACAGGTGACGCGCCGGGATGGGACAAGAGCAGCTGCTTGAGGGTCTCGATCGCTGCGCCGGCCAGGGCCCGGGGGGGCAGGTGCAGGCGCAACGGGGGAGCCTGGCCCTGGGCCAGCTCGACCACGGCCACCTCCATGCAGACGATCTTGGCCGGCTCCTCCCGTACGTCGAGCCGGCCCCTGACGGTGACCACGGCGTCCTCGACCAGGGTGGGGCCGTGCTCGGCCATGGCCTTGGGAAAGACCATGACCTCGATGGCCGCTTCCAGGTCCTCGAGCACGAAGATGGCCATGAGGTCGCCCTTGCGGGTGTACTTGCGGGCCAGGTGGGTGACGACGCCGGCGACGGTACGGACCTCACCGGCGTCGGGCGCCTCCCGCAACTCCCGGATGGTGCAGTCGGTGCGGCGCCGCAACAGGTGCTCCATGCCCATGAGCGGGTGGTCGCTGACGTAGAGGCCCAGCATCTCCTTCTCGTAGGCCAGGCGCTGCATCTTGTCGAAGGCCAGCTCGGGGATCGGGACCCGTTCGTCGAAGGCGCTCGGCTCGTCGGTGTCACCCCCGTCACCGAAGAGACTCATGACCCCCTGCTGGCGCTCACGCCGGCGGGCCAGCGCCCGGTCGATGATCTGGTCGAGGGCCACCAACAGCCCCCGGCGCTCGTGGCCGAGGGAGTCGAAGGCACCCGCCTTGATCAGCGACTCCACCGCCCGCTTGTTGAGCACCTGGGGATCAACCCGCGCACAGAAGTCGTGGAAGTCGACGAAGGGGCCGTTGCGCTCGCGTTCGGCGATGATGAGGCCGACCAGGCCCTCCCCCACGTTGCGCACCGCTGACAACCCGAAGGGGATGGTGGCGCCACCGCATCCCCCGGCGGCCTCGCCGGGGCGGGCGGTGAAGGCCGAGGCCGAGGCGTTGATGTCGGGCACCAGCACGGTGATGCCCATCTGGCGGCACTCGTTGAGGTAGACCGCCGAGCGGTCCTGGTCGTCCTTGACCGAGTTGAGCAGGGCAGCCAGGTACTCCACGGGGAAGTTGGCCTTCAGGTAGGCGGTCTGGTAGGCGACCAGGCCATAGCCGTAGGAGTGGCTCTTGGGGAAGGCGTAGTCGGCGAAGGGCTCGATGATGTCGAACAGGGCGGTGCCCAGCTCGGTGCCGTAGCCGTTGGCCTCGCACCCGGCCACGAACTTCTCCCGCTCCAGGGCGATCATGGCCCTGATCTTCTTGCCGCAGGCCTTGCGGAGGTTGTCGGCCTCCTCGAGCGAGTAGCCGGCCAGCCGCTGGGCGACGAGCATCAGCTGCTCCTGGTAGATCATCAGCCCGTAGGTCGGGCTGAGGATCTCGCTCAGGTCGTCGTGGTAGTAGACGATCGGCTTCCGGCCGTTCTTGCGGTCGGCGTAGTCGTTGTGCATGTTGGCGGCCATGGGCCCGGGGCGGTAGAGGGCGACCAGGGCGGCCACGTCGTCGAAGCTGGTAGGGGCCAGGCTGCGCATGAGCGAGCGCATGGGGCCACCCTCGAGCTGGAACACCCCCATGGAGTCACCCCGGCGCAACAGGGCCAGAGTGGCGTCGTCGTCGAGCGGGACGTCGTCGATGTCGAGGTCCACGCCCCGGCTCTCGCGGATGAGCTCCACGGTGTCGGAGATGACGTCGAGGTTGCGCAGGCCGAGGAAGTCCATCTTCAACAGGCCCAGCGCCTCCACCCCGTGCATCTCGTACTGGGTGACGATGGGGGCGTCGTCGGGGTCGGACCCGGCCTCGGGCTTGCGCTGGATGGGGAGGTACTCGGTCAGGGGCTCGTCGGTGATGACCACGGCGGCGGCGTGGATGCCGTCCTGGCGCCGCAGCCCCTCGAGGCCCTTGGCCACGTCGATGACCTTGCGGGCATCGGGGTCGGACTGGTACATCTCCCGCAGGTCGGCGGCGGCGCGGAAACCGCCGGCGTGCTTCTCGTGCTCCTCCAGGCAGGCCCACAGTGGGGTGTCGCGACCCATCACCAACGGAGGCATGGCCTTGGCCACCTTGTCCCCCACCGCGTAGGGGTAGCCCAGCACCCGGGCCCCGTCGCGCACCGCGGCCCGGGCCTTGATGGTGGAGAAGGTCACGATCTGGGCCACCCGGTCGCGTCCGTAGCGCTCGGCCGCGTAGCGGATCATCTCGTCGCGGTAGCGCGAGTCGAAGTCCATGTCGATGTCGGGCATCTGCAGCCGGCCCGGGTTCAAGAAGCGCTCGAAGAGCAGGTCGTAGCGCAAGGGGTCGAGGTCGGTGATGCCCAGGCAGTAGGCCACGCAGCAGCCCGCCGCGCTCCCCCGGCCCGGGCCCACCCGGATGGCCCTGCCCCGGGCGTAGGCGATGAGGTCCCACACGATGAGGAAGTACGAGGAGAAGCCCATCTCGGCGATGACGCCCAGCTCGTAGTCGAGGCGCTCCACGGCCGCGGGAGGCAGCGTCGCCCCCCAGCGCCCGGTCGCGCCCTCGTAGGCCAGGTGGCGCAGGTAGGCCGCATCGTCGACGAAGCCCGCCGGCAACGGGAACGCCGGCAACCGGGGCTTGCCGAACTCGATCTCCACCTCGGCCCGCTCGGCGATCCACAGCGAGTTGTCGCACGCCTCGGGGACCTCGGCGAACAACGAGCGCATCTCGGCGCTGGACTTGAGGTAGTGCTGGTCACCCTCCAGCTTGAACCGGTTGGGGTCGTCGATGGTGCTGCCGGTCTGGACGCACAGCAGGGCGTCGTGGGCCACCGCGTCTTCCTGGCACGTGTAGTGGCTGTCGTTGGTGGCGAGCAGGGGGGCGTTCAGCCGGCGGGCGATGTCGATGAGCTGGGGGTTGGTGGAGCGCTGCTCGGCCAGGCCGTGGTCCTGGAGCTCGACGAAGAGCGAGTCCCGCCCGAAGATGTCCTGCAGCCGCGCGGCGCGGGCCAGGGCGCCCTGGCTGTCACCCCGCAACAGGGCCTGGAGCACCACGCCGCCCAGGCACCCGGTGGTGGCGATGAGGCCCCGGTGGTGCTCCTCCAGCAGCTCCCAGTCGAGGCGGGGCTTGTAGTAGTACCCCTCCAGGTAGGCCCGGCTGGAGAGCTTGAGCAGGTTGCGGTAGCCCCGGTCGTTCTCGGCCAGCAGGGTGAGGTGATAGTAGAGCTTCTCGCCGCCGTCGCTGCTGCCGCCCCCGTCGTCCAGGCGCCCGCGGCGCCGGGGACGCTCATGGCGGCTCTCGCCCGCCATGTAGGCCTCGGTTCCCACGACCGGGGTGATGCCCGCCGTGCGGCAGGCGGCGTAGAAGTCGAGGACGCCGTACATGTTGCCGTGGTCGGTGATGCCCAGCGCCGGTTGGCCGTCGGCCACCGCCGCCGCCACCACCTCGGACACCCGGGCCGCGCCGTCGAGCATGGAGAACTCGGTGTGGGTGTGCAGGTGGGCAAAGCTCTTCCCCAAGGCGTGCCGCCTCTCCGGCCTCTCGTCCACAAGTCCACAGCTGCCTGTGGATGAGTTACATGACTGTCATTCGCTGACGCCGACGATAATCCGTCGGCCCCGGCTTCGCGCCATCCCCGCGTCAGTGCCGGACGGCCCGGGGTCAGAGGTACGCGCCGCCAGGGCCATCCGGGCCCGGCCCGGGGCCGCCCGGCGAGGGCAGGCCCCGTTGGCGCATCATCTCCTCGAGCTGGGCCCGGGCCGCCATCTGCTGGGCGAAGAGGGCGGCCTGGATGCCGTGGAAGAGGCCCTCGAGCCAGCCCACCAGCTGGGCCTGGGCCACCCGGAGCTCGGCTTCGCTCGGTGTCTGGTCCTCGAAGGGCAGGGTCAGTCGGTCGAGCTCGGCCCGCAGGTCGGGCGAGAGCCCCTGGGCCAGCTCCTGCACCGATGTCTCGTAGATCTCCTTGAGCCGGCTGCGGCTGGCGTCGTCGAGCGGCGCGTGGCGCACCTCCTCCAGGAGCTGTTTGATCATGGACCCGATCCGCATCACCTTGGCCGGTTGCTCGACCTCCTCGACCCCCTCGGCCGGCTCGACCGCCTCCTCTGGCCTCCCCGCCTCGAGCAACGCGTCCACCCCGCCGCCTTCCAGGGCGGGGGAGGAACCGTCACCCGCCGGCTCACGGTTCGACGGGTCGCCGGCGCCACCTACCATGCTGGGATCCTGGCCGACCATCCGCCGGCCTAGGCCTGGATCCCCACCAGAGGCACGAGCATCTCCGCCGAGGTCAGCGATCCGTGGCGGGCCTGGAGGCGGTAGGGACCGGTGTCGGCCGGATCGTCGAAGGCCACCGGCTCACGGGCCGCCAGCACCACGTCACCGAAGCGGCGGCGGGCGGCGTCGCTGACCTTGGGGCCGAACCACTCCTCGGTCACCACCTCCTCCCGGGAGCGGACCCAGGCGTCGCCTCCGTGACAGGACCGGGCGGCCTCGGTCAGGGCCTCCACCCGGCCCGGGCGGGCGTGGAGCCAGCGGAAGCGGCCTTCGCCGGAGAGCAGGGCGACATGGGCCATGACGTCGTCGTGCAGGGGGACCACGGCCTGGCCCACCTGCACCTGACCATGGTCGGAGGTCACCACCAGGGCGGCACCGGGCGGCAGGGCCGAGGCCAGGTCGGCCACCATCCGGTCGACGGCTACCAGCTCGGCGTCGTAGTGCTCGCCCAGACCGTACTCGTGCGCCACCTTGTCGATCCCGTCGTAGTAGGCGTAGACGAAGGGTTCCCCGGCTCTGAGCAGGCGACGGACCTCGGTGACCAACGTCGAGGGCACCCGCCAGCCCCAGAAGCGGACCTCGCCCAGGTGCGCCGAGGTGAAGCCGGTGTCGGCGAACTCGGCCCGGGTGACCACCGGGGGGCGCCGCCCGCGGAAGGCAGGACGGCTCTGGATGTCGTCGGGAGGGATGCCCTGGCGGGCATCGCCCTCGGGGGTCTGCCAGCGCAGCACGTTGAGCACGTCGCCGGCCACGTTGATGCGGTAGCCCACCACTCCGTGCTCGCCGGGCGGGCAGCCGAGGGTGAGCGAGCTGAGTGCGGTGGCAGTGGTCGAGGGGGCGACGGTGGAGATGGCGTGGCCCTGCATGGTGGCCAGGGTGGGAGCGAGCCGGCGTCGGGCGTCGAGCTGCTCGAAGCCAAGGCCGTCGAGCACCAGCAGCACCACCTGGGTGGCGTCCACGGCGGCTGCCGGCAGCCACGGTGGAGCGGGACGCACCCGCTCCAACAGCGCGGGGACGACGTTGCTGAGACACGCGCCGTCGTAGTCGGGCACCAATGGATCGGCGGCGGTCCGGCTCGCCTGAGTCACACCCACCTCTCTAGTCCACCACCCCGGGTAGCTGTGTTGCACATCCAGGTCGAAGGTCACCGGCGGGGGTCCCGGCACCGGCCGGGCCCTCCCGTACGATGGTCGGGGTGAAGGTCTCCACCCGGGGTGACTACGCAGCCCGGGCACTGCTCTCGCTCGCGCTGCACGCCCACGAAGGGCGCAGCCCCACGTCGGTGCGCGACATCGCCGAGCGCACCGGTCTGCCCCAGCCCTACCTCGAGCAGATCCTGTTGGCCCTCAAGGGCGCCGGGCTGGTCCGGTCCAAGCGGGGGGTGGGCGGGGGCTACGTACTGGCCCGCCCCCCCGATGACATCACCCTGGGCGAGATCGTCAGCGCC
Source organism: Actinomycetota bacterium (assembly GCA_019348495.1). Lineage (GTDB taxonomy): Bacteria > Actinomycetota > Acidimicrobiia > Acidimicrobiales > CADCSY01 > JADDRA01. Next base: position 10,833 of record JAHWJI010000047.1, read on the forward strand.
GTCGACGGGCCCATCGTCGCCGGTGACTTCGGTCGTCCCCACGAGGACGGCGCATGTGACCACGAGGGCCAGTGCGTGCTGCTCGCCATGTGGGCCGACGTGGGCGACCACATGCGCCGCCACCTGGACTCGTTCAGCCTGGCCGACTGCGTGGCCCGCTCGCTCGGCGTGGCGCCGGCGGCGCCATCGGGCGCCGCCGGGCCTCCTGGCCCGGCTACGACAGCTGAGCCAGCACCGCGTCGAGATCGGGAGGCAACGCCGAGGAGAAGCTGAGCCGCTCTCCCGTCGACGGGTGGTCGAACGCGAGTTGCTCGGCGTGGAGGAACGGCCGGGGGCACGCCAGGGGTGCGCGCCGGCCGCCGTAGCGGGCGTCGCCGACCACCGGGTGGCCCACAGCCGCCAGGTGGACCCGGATCTGGTGGGTCCGGCCCGTCTCCAGCCAGCAGGCCACCAGGGCGGCCTCGGCCGGGACGTCGAAGCTCCGGTGCACCTCGTAGGTGGTCCGGGCCTCCCGGCCCTGGTTCGACACGGTCATGCGGGTGGGATCACGTCGGGACCGGCCGATGGGCGCGTCGACCCGACCCCGTGGGGGCCGGGGACAGCCCCACACCAGCGCCAGGTAGCGACGCCCCACGGCGCGGGCCCCGAGTTGGGCCACCAGGGCGTCGTAGGCGTGGGGGCTGCGGGCCACCACCATCAGACCTGACGTCCCCTTGTCGAGACGGTGCACCACCCCGCCCCGGCCGGCCTGGCCGACCGTCGCCAGCTCCGGGTACCGGGCCAGCAGGGCCTGGGCCAAGGTGCCCCGGGCGTTGCCGGCACCGGGGTGGACCACCATCCCCGGCGCCTTGTCCACCACCACCACGTCGTCGTCGGCGTGGACCACCACCACCTCCACCTCGGGGGCCGGGACATCCACGTGGAGCGCACCGGCACCGGCGACATCCACGTCGATCTCTTCGCCCTCCCGCAACCGACGGGAACGAGCCCCGACCGCCCGACCGGCCACGCGCACCTCGCCCGACGCCACCAGCCGGGCCACCGTGGAGCGGGGAAGACCGGTGAGCATGGCCACCACCCGGTCGATGCGCTCCCCGGCCAGGGCCTCGGGCACCTTCGCCTTCATGGGCGGACGACGGGCCCGGACCCTCGGGACGCGACGCCGTTACCCGACGCGGCCTCGTCGGGGGAGCTCAGGCCCGGATCCCGCCAGGCGGTGAGGACGAGCAGGACGACCCCCGCCGACACGGCCATGTCGGCCACGTTGAACACCGGCCACCACTGGAGATCGATGAAGTCGACCACCTCACCGCCGAGAAAGCCGCCGTCGTCGCGCAACACCCGGTCCACGAGGTTGCCCACCGCGCCACCCAGCACCAGGCCCAGGCTGGCGCGTGCCCAGCGGCCGTGCAGGGTGCCGACGCTGTGGAGGAGCGCCACCACCACCACCACGGCGAACACCGCGATGAGAGGAGCGAAGCGCGAGCCCAAGCCGAAGGCCGCCCCCCGGTTGAACACCAGGCGCAAGCGCAAGGTCCAGGCCAGGTCGATGGTGCGGCCTTGGCCCCCCAGCGCGCCCAGGGCCCACCACTTGGTGGCCTGATCGACCACCAGCACGGCCACGGCCACCACGGTCACCAACACCCACCGCTGCCCCCGGCCCCGGGCGGGCGCCGTCATCGCTCCGTCACCCTCAGCGGCGACCGAGGCCCCCGCTCTTGCAGCGCACGCACATCGACGCGTAGGGCAGGGCCTTGAGCCGCTCCTCGGGGATGGGTTGACCACAGCGCTGGCACACGCCGTAGGTGCCCTGGTCGATGCGGGCCAGCGCCTGGTCGATCTCTTCGATGGAGGCCATGGCCTGGGCGGACAGGACCAGGTCGCGCTCGCGCTCCACGTTCATGGAGTCTCCCTCCCCGGACTCCTCGTCGAACTGGACGTCGCCCGGCTCGCGATCCTGGGCCAGCTGGTCGGCCTCGGCCTGGAGCGACGAGGCTGATCGGGCGTACGCCTCCCGCTCGGCCAGGAGCTGGGCCCGCTGGGCCTCGAGGAAGGGACTGTCGCCCACGGACCCGGAGTCGTCCGGCGTCCGATCGGGCGCCACCGACGCGGTGGTGGTGGCCTTGGACCCCTTCGAGCCCTTCGGCGAGGATCTCTTCGCCTTGGTCCTCGGCGCCTTGACCGCCTTGACCGCCTTGACGGCTTTCGCCGCCTTCGTCGTGGGCGTCTTCGCCGACGTGGAGGTTTCCGTTGCCTTGGTCTTCTTCGCGGCCTTGGCCGTCGCCGCCGACGATGCAGCGGTGGTGTTGGCCGACGTGGTGGCCCTGGGCATCAACTGGCTCCTTTCCCCCTCGACAAAGGGTCGCCGAATGTAGCAACCGCCGACCGCTCCGGCAACGCCCGGTCGCCCTGGCCCCTCAGGGTCGGGCCGGGCTCCCCTACGCTGGCCCCATGCCTTTCGGTCCCGTGGAGCCGCTCGATCTGGTCGCCCTGGAGCAGCGGACACTCGAGCGTTGGGACGCGCGGGACATCGTCGGCCACGTCCGCCAGCTACGCAAGGACGGCGAGCCGTGGATCTTCTACGAGGGCCCTCCCACGGCCAACGGCCGACCCGGCCTGCACCACGTCTGGTCCCGGGTGTTCAAGGACCTCTTCCCCCGGTTCCAGACCATGCGGGGCCACCAGGTCCCCCGCAAGGGCGGCTGGGACTGCCACGGGCTGCCGGTGGAGCTGGAGGTGGAGAAGGAGCTGGGCCTCAGCTCGAAGACCGAGATCGAGACCTACGGCATCGCCGCGTTCAACGAGCGGTGCCGAGCGTCGGTGTCGCGTTACGTGGAGGACTGGGTCTCTCTCACCCGGCGCTCGGGGACGTGGATCGACACCGAGGACGCCTACTGGACCCTGTCGCGCGACTACATCGAGTCGGTGTGGTGGCTGGTCAAGCAGCTCTGGGAGCGGGACCTGCTCTACGAGGGCCACCGGGTCAGCCCCTACTGTCCCCGCTGCGGCACGGCGTTGTCCTCCCACGAGATGGGCCAGCCCGACGTCTACCGCCAGGTGGCCGACCCGTCGATCTACGTGCGCTTCCCCCTCGTCGACGGTGACGCCGACCTGCTGGTGTGGACCACGACGCCATGGACGTTGATCTCCAACGTGGCCGTGGCGGTGGGGCCAGAGATCGCCTACGTGCGGGTCCACGAGCCCGAGGGGCGCGACCTGGTGATGGCCGAGGCGGCGGCCGAGCGGCTCTTCGGCGCCGGCGCCCCCTACGACGTGGTGGCCCGGTTGTCAGCGGCTGAGCTGGTCGGGTGCCGCTACCGGCGTCCCTACCAGCTGCTCGACCTGCCCCCTGGCGGCGCCGAGCGGGCCGAGCGGGTGGTGGCCGCCGAGTGGGTCAGCACCGACGACGGCTCGGGACTGGTGCACCTGGCCCCCGCCTTCGGCGAGGACGACGCTGCCATCGGGCGCGCCGAGCGCCTGGCGGTGCTCAACCCCGTCGGCCCCGACGGCACCTTCGACGAGCGGGTCGGGCCCTGGGCCGGGGTGAAGGTCAAACAGGCCGACCGGGGGATCATCGACGATCTGGCCAGCCGGGGCCTGCTCGTTCGAGAGCAGGAGTACGTGCACGCCTACCCGCACTGCTGGCGCTGCTCCACCCCCTTGATCTACTGGGCCAAGACGTCATGGTTCGTGCGCACGGCCGACCACCGGGGCGACCTGGTGGCCCAGAACGAGCGCATCGCCTGGTACCCCGAGCACATCAAGCACGGCCGCTTCGGCAAGTGGCTGGAGGGCAACGTCGACTGGGCCCTGTCGCGCGACCGCTACTGGGGCACGCCCCTGCCGGTCTGGCGATGCGTCCGGGGCCACGACACCTGTGTGGGCTCGGTGGCCGAGCTGGCCGGGCTGGCCGGGCGCGACCTGGGCGACCTCGACCTGCACCGCCCTGCCGTCGACGACGTCGAGCTGGCCTGCCCGACGGAGGGGTGTGGGGCCGTCGCCCGGCGCCTTGCCCCGGTCCTCGACGCCTGGTTCGACTCGGGCTCGATGCCCTCGGCCCAGTTCCACTTCCCCTTCGAGCACCAGAGCCGGTTCGCGTCGTCGTACCCGGCTGACTTCATCTGCGAGGCCATCGACCAGACGCGGGGCTGGTTCTACTCCCTGCTGGCGGTCAACACGCTGGTCTTCGACGCCACCCCGTACCGAAACGTCGTGTGCCTCGGGCTCATCGTCGACGGTGAGGGCCACAAGATGTCGAAGTCGCGGGGCAACGTGATCGATCCCGCCCACGTCTTCGCCACCACCGGGGCCGACGCCTTGCGTTGGTACTTCTTCTCCGCCGGTCAGCCCTGGACTCCTCGTCGGGTCTCCGAGGACGGCATCCGGGAGTCGACACGCCAGACGCTGTTGACCCTGTGGAACGTCTTCTCCTTCTTCGCCACCTACGCCGACCTCGACGGCTTCACGGCGCCGGCCGACCTGTCGGGTCCGGTGTCGCCCACCCACGTGCTCGACCGCTGGGTCCTCGCCGAGCTCGACGCCACCGTGGCCGAGGTGACCGACGCCCTGGAGGCCTTCGACGCCCTGCGGGCCGCCACTCGCCTGGCTGGCTTCGTCGACGACCTCTCGAACTGGTACGTGCGCCGCTCCCGGCCCCGCTTCTGGCGGGCTTCTGACCCCGTGGCCCACGCCACCCTGCACCGCTGCCTGGTGGTCACCGCCGAGCTCCTGGCCCCGTTCTGCCCGTTCCTGGCCGACGAGCTGTGGACCCGCCTCACCGGCGGCACCTCGGTGCACGGCGCCGACTGGCCCAGCCCCAGCGGTGCCGCCGACGCCGCCCTGGCCGAGGAGATGGCCGCCGCCCGCCGCCTGGTCGGGCTGGGCCGGGCGGCCCGCACCGACGCCGGCGCCAAGGTGCGCCAGCCCCTGCGCCGGGCTCTGCTCCTCCACCCGGGCTGCACCCTCGGCGACGACGTCCGGGGTGAGATCGCCGAGGAGCTCAACGTCAAGGGCCTGGAGGAGATCGAGGCCCTCAGCGGGCTGGTGCGCTGGCAGGTGGTACCCAACTTCCGGGCACTCGGCCCCCGTCTCGGGGCCCAGGTCAACCAGGTCAAGGCCGCGCTGGCCGCGACCGACGGCGCCCAGGTGCGTGACGCCCTGGCGCGCGACGGCTTCGTCGAGGTGGCCGGGGTGCGCCTGAGCGCCGACGAGGTGGAGGTCAGGGCCGAGCGTCAGCTCGACATCGCCCTGGCCCAGGACGGGACCTGGGCCGTGGCCCTCGACCTCGAGCTCGACCGGACGCTCCGCCTCGAGGGCACGGCGCGCGAGCTGGTGCGCGCCCTCAACGACCTCCGCCGGGAGCAGGGGTTCGCCATCGCCGACCGCATCCGCGTGACCCTGGTCACCGAAGACGACCACCTCGTCGCCGCGGTCCGGGCCCATAGCCGATGGATCGCCGGCGAGGTCCTGGCCGAGGACCTGGCGCTGACCGAGGCGTCGCACGAGCCGGGCACCATCACATCGACCCTCACCATCGACGGCGCCGTCCTGGAGGTCCAGCTGGGTCCGGCCTGAGCCTCCTCAGGGCCCCGGCAGCCCACGGCGAGACCTAGCGGGTCCGGGTTGTCGCCCTCTTCGCCGGAGCCTTCTTCGGCGTCGCGGTCCGCTTGGCCGGGGCCTTCTTGGCCGCAGCCTTGCTGGTGGCGGTGACCTTGGTGGCTACCACCTTCTTGGCCGGGGCCTTCTTGGTCCGAGCGGTGGTGGCGGTCACCTCGGTGGCGACCACCTTCTTGGCCGGGGCCTTCTTGGTCGCAGCCTTGGTGGCGGTCACCTCGGTGGCGACCACCTTCTTGGCCGGGGCCTTCTTGGCCGCCGGCGCTCTTTTCGCCGGCGCCCGCTTCGTTGGGGCAGTCTCGATGCCGAGCTCCCGGTCGATGGCGACCAGGACCGACGTGCGGTTGGCTCCCATGATCTCCCGGGCCCGGACCTGTTCCAGCTCGTCCTCCGTCAGCTGCGACAGGACGGACCTGATCTCGGCTACCCGCAGGTCGTCGTAGTCGGCGATGGGGAAGAAGTCTTCGTCCTGGTCCTCGACCGGCTGGTCTTCCATCTCCTCGCCGTCGAGCTGCGCACCGGCGGGCTGCTCGGTCCAACCCTCGTCGGGAACCTCCCACTCACCTTGGTCCCCGTATCC
>JAHWJI010000048.1 GCA_019348495.1 Actinomycetota bacterium
AGTGCCTGGACCATGGGGACCAGCCGGGCTCGTTCCGGCACCAACGGGTCGGTAATGCCCTCCTCGCGCGCTCCCTCGGCGCACACCGGTCCCACGCAGGCGGCGACGACCCCGTGGTTGAACGCTTGCCGCAGCTGGTCGGCGCGGCCGGCACGCCGGGCGAGGACGAACAGGTTGTGCAGCGCCGGCGCGGTGGTGAAGGTGACCGCCGCCAGCCGGCGGGCGCAGGTGGCGTCGACCAGGGCGATCGCCGGCGTCGGGTCGGGAGGCAGGCTGGCCCGATAGGCGTCGGCCACGAGCACCTCCGCGTTCGCTGCCTCGAGCGCGGCCACGGCGTCGGGCAGGGCCGCTCCGTGCAGCTGGAGCACCACCCGGGCGCCCTCCACGGGCTCGGCCAGCACCCGGGCCACCAACTCCTCGAACCGCTCATTGGGTGCCCGCCACCATTGGGCCAGGCCGGCGGCGGTGTTGACCGATGCCACCTTGGCGCCCCGGTTGGCCACCCGGGCCCTGGCCAGCGCCTCGAGCAGTGGCGCCCGCAGCCCCCAGCGCTCGGCGGCGTCGAACCACGTCCGCATCCCGAAACCGGTGGAGGAGACGAGGAAGCCCGGAGGCCGGCGGATGACGTCTTCGGTCACGGCACGGAGCGACTCGTCGTCGGCGAGCGAGGAGATGCTCATGGTGGGGCCGTGGAGCGTGCCGGCGCCGCGGGTGTGGAAGAGCCGAGCTTGCTCCTCGGCGCGACGCTCGGCGGTGATGCCGACGGTCAGGCCGTCCAGCGGACCGCTTTCCACGTCATGCATCCTTGCATTCGCTTCGCCCGGGGTCGGCCGTCGTCCCGGCCCCGGCCGGTGCCCGACCGGGCTACGAGGCGTTGTCGTCAGCGACCGTGTAGGTCCACACCTCGGCGGTGGCGGCCACGTCCGGCCCCAGCGGACGGCCCTTGGCCAGCGCCTTCTCGACCTTTTTTTGGGCGGACGCCTCGTCGAATGCGAGCACGCTGAGCTTGGCCTCGATCTCGACGGTGAAAGAACGCTTTTGCTTCGGCACGCCCGAACGCTAGAGAAGAAAACACGCCGGAGCCAACTGGAGCCACCACGCAACGTCATCGCCGCCACTCGGGAATGGGCATTCCCGCGCCGGGCGCGGAGAAATGCTCCTTTCTGCACCGAGTTCGTGGCGGGCTACCGTCGGTCGTCATGCCGAGCCGCCTCGTGCTGTGGGACATCGACGGGACGCTGGTGCGAGCCGGCAACGTGGCCAAGGACGTCTTTGCCCTGGCGGTGGAGCACGCGGTGGGAAGCCACCCGGGCGAGCACGGGGTGGTGATGGGGGGCAAGACCGACCCCCAGATCGCCCTGGAGATCCTGGCCGGCATGGGCCTCGACGCCGGCGCCGACGAGCGCCACCTGCCGCTGGTCGTCTCCCGGCTGGAAGCGGAGCTGTCGGCGGCGGTCCACCTGATCCGCGAGAGGGGCTACGTCCTGCCGGGGGTGCCCGAGATCCTGACCGCCCTCGACGCCGAGCCCGACGTGGTCCAGTCGGTCCTCACCGGGAACACCGCCGTCAACGCCGCCACCAAGCTGGCCGCCTTCGGCCTCGACCACTGGCTCGACGTCGAGATCGGCGCCTTCGGCAGTGACGACCGGGAGCGACGGGCGCTGGTGCCGGTGGCACTGCGACGAGCGGCCGAGCGCCGGGGGTGGTCACTGGGGCCCGATGACGTCTGGGTGGTGGGCGACACGCCCAACGACCTCGCCTGCGCCCGGGCCGGAGGCGCCCGCTGCGCCCTGGTGGCCACCGGGCACACCCCCATCGAGGAGCTCGAGGGTCTCGGCCCCGACGCCGTGCTCGAGGACCTGTCCGACACCGACGCCCTGGTGAAGCTGCTGGCGTCGTGACGTCAGCCGGCGTCGGCCCGGCCCCGCTCCCAGCGCAGGTAGGCCTCCATGAAGCCGTCGAGGTGCCCATCGAGCACGGCCGCCACGTTGCCGGTCTCCTCTCCGGTGCGCAGGTCCTTGACCAGCTGGTACGGGTGCAGCACGTAGGAGCGGATCTGGTTGCCCATGGCCGCCTGGGACGACGAGCCCGAGATCGCCTCCAGCTCTTGTTGGTGCTCGGCCCGCTGGTGCTCAGCCAGCTTGGCCCCCAGGATCTGCATGGCCCGGGCCTTGTTCTGGTGCTGGCTGCGTTGGTTCTGGCACGAGGTGATGATGCCCGTGGGGAGGTGGGTGATGCGCACCGCCGAGTCGGTCACGTTCACGTGCTGTCCGCCTGCGCCCGACGACCGGTAGGTGTCGATGCGCAGGTCCTTCTCGTCGATGTCGACCACCGAGGAGGTGTCCTCCAGAAAGGGGGTCACGTCGACGGAGGCGAAGCTGGTCTGGCGCCGGGAGGCGGCGTCGAAGGGTGACATCCGTACCAGGCGGTGCACCCCCTGCTCGCCCCGTAGCGACCCGTAGGCGTAGCGGCCCTTGACGATGAACGTGGCCGACAGCAGTCCCGCCTCCTTGCCCGGGGACGCTTCGTCGATCTCGGTGGTCAGGTCCCGGCGCTCGGCCCAGCGCTCGTACATGTGCACCAGCATCTCGGCCCAGTCCTGGGCGTCGGTGCCCCCCTCGCCGGCGTGGATCTCGCAGATGGCGTCCCGCTCGTCGTGCTCGCCGGCGAACAGCGAGCGCAGCTCGAGCTCGTCGAGGCGGCGGCCGACGTCACCGAGAGCGGCGACGACTTCGGCCTCGACCGATTGGTCGGCCTCCTCGCGTGCCAGCTGATCGAGCGTCCGCAGGTCGTCGAGGTCGCCGGCCAACCGGTCGTAGAGCTCCACGTCGCGCCGCAGGTGCTCGAGCTCGGTGGTCACCTGCCGGGCCTGGCCGGGGTCGTCCCACAGATCGGGACGGCTGGCCTCGACCTCGAGCTGGGCCGCCCGCTGGCGTCCGGCCTCGATGTTCAGGTAGGCCTCGGCCTCGGCCACCCGCTTGGCCAACAGGTCCAGGTCGTCGGAGAGGTCGCGCACGTCGTCGTGGTGATCGTCGTCGCCGCCGGCCTAACGGCCGTGGCAGTGCTTGAACTTCTTGCCGCTGCCGCAGTGACAGGCCTCGTTTCGGCCCAGCTTCTCCTCGGGCGACCTGACCACCGGCTCCATCGTCTCGGGCTCCTCCACCTCGGGCGGGGCCTCGCCCTGGGCCTGGGCCTCGGCCACTGCCGCCGCCCGAATGCCCTTGGCCCCCTGGGACGCGTCCTCCGGGGCGGAGTACTCCACGTTGCGCACCTCTTGGGCCTCGGGCGGAGGCTCACGCACGACCTGGAGGTGCATCACGTACTTCACGAAGTCCTCGGCGATGGCGTCGACCATGGCCGAGAACATGGCGAAGCCCTCACGTTGCCACTCCACCAGGGGGTCCTTTTGGCCCATGGCCCGGAGGTGGATGCCCTCTTGGAGGTAGTCCATCTCGTAGAGGTGCTCGCGCCAGCGGGTGTCGATCACCCGCAGCATGACCTGGCGCTCCACCTGGCGCATCGTCTCGGCCCCGAACTCGCCCTCACGCTCCTCGTAGTGGGACACCCCCTCGGCCACCACCGACTCGACGATCTCGTCGACCACCTCGGTGCGGCTGAGGTCCTCGACCGTGAAGTTGGTGGGGTAGTACTCGTTGAGTTGGGCGACCAGTCCCTCGAGGTCCCACTCCTCGGGATCCTGGGACAGGCAGGCCGTGCGCACGGCACCCTCGAGGGCGCTGCGCAAGCTGGTCAGGGCCTCGTCATGCAGGTCGTGGCCCTCGAGGATCTGGTTGCGGCGCCGGTAGATCACCTTGCGCTGCTCGTTCATGACCTCGTCGTACTTGAGCACGTTCTTGCGGATCTCGGCGTTGCGGGCCTCGACGGTGGTCTGGGCCCGCTCGATGGCCTTGGAGACCATCTTGGCCTCGATGGGCTGGTCCTCGGGCAGGGCCTTGCCCATGACCCAGTTCATGGCGCCGGTGGCGAAGAGGCGCATGAGGTCGTCTTCGAGCGAGAGGTAGAAGCGGCTCTCCCCGGGATCACCCTGGCGCCCGGAGCGGCCCCGGAGCTGGTTGTCGATGCGGCGGCTCTCGTGGCGCTCGGTGCCGAGCACGTAGAGCCCTCCCAGCTGGCGGACCTTGTCGCCCTCGGCCTCGCACTCGGCCTTGAAGCCTTCCAGCAGGCGCCGGTAACGCTCCTTCCCGCCCCCTTCGTCGTCCTCGGGGGCGAGGCCCTCGGCCCGCACCTGGGCGCCGGCCAGTCCCTCGGGGTTGCCGCCGAGGATGATGTCCACCCCACGGCCGGCCATGTTGGTGGCCACGGTGACGCCGTGCAGGCGACCGGCCTGGACCACGATCTCGGCCTCTCGGGTGTGCTGCTTGGCGTTGAGGACCTCGTGGGGGATGCCCCGACGGGTGAGCAGGCCGTCGAGGTGCTCGGACTTGGCCACCGACACGGTGCCCACCAGCACCGGCTGGCCCGCCTCGTAGCGGGCCACGATGTCGTCGACCACGGCGTCGTACTTGGCCGCTTCGGTCTTGTAGATCAAGTCGCCCTCGTCGACCCGCACGACGGGGACGTTGGTGGGGATGGGGACCACGGCCAGGTCGTAGGTGCTGGCGAACTCGGCCGCCTCGGTCACCGCCGTGCCCGTCATGCCGGCCAGCTTGTCGTAGAGCCGGAAGTAGTTCTGCAGGGTGATGGTGGCCAGCGTCTGGTTCTCCTCTTTGATCTTCACCCCCTCCTTGGCCTCGACCGCCTGGTGCAGGCCCTCCGACCAGCGCCGGCCGTCGAGGATGCGCCCGGTGAACTCGTCGACGATCTTCACCTCGCCACCGGTGACGATGTAGTCCTTGTCGCGGTGGTAGAGCTCCTTGGCCTTGAGCGCCACCTGGAGCTGGTGCACCAGGTTCTGGGACAGCTCGTCGTAGAGGTTCTCGACGCCGAGGGCGTTCTCGACCTTCTCGATCCCCTCGTCGAAGGGGGCCACGTGGCGCTTCTCCTCGTCGACGTCGTAGTCGACGTCACGCTGGAGGCCGCGGGCGATGTTGGCGAACTTGTAGTAGAGGTTGGCCGCGTCGGAGACCCGCCCGCTGATGATCAGGGGGGTGCGGGCCTCGTCGATGAGGATGGAGTCGATCTCGTCGACGATGGCGTAGGAGTGGCCCCGCTGGACCTTGGCCGCGGTGGTCATGGCCATGTTGTCGCGGAGGTAGTCGAAGCCGAACTCGTTGTTGATGCCGTAGGTGACGTCGCAGCCGTAGTTGGCCCGCTTCTCGGCGTTGCCCCGGATCTGGGGGATGACCAGGCCGACCGAGAGCCCCAGGCGGTTGTGGATGCGCCCCATCCACTCGGCGTGGAAGCGGGCCAGGTAGTCGTTGACGGTGACGATGTGCACGCCCTTGCCGGTGAGGCCGTTGAGGTAGACGGGCAAGGTGGACACCAGGGTCTTGCCCTCGCCCGTCTTCATCTCCGCCACCCAGCCGAAGTGCAGGGCCGCCCCGCCCATGAGCTGCACGTCGAAGTGGCGCTGGCCGATGGTGCGCCGGGCCACCTCCCGCACCACGGCGAAGGCCTCGATCAGCAGGTCGTCGAGATCCTCGCCGTTGTCGAGGCGCTGGCGGAACTCCGGGGTCTTGGCCACCAGCTCGTCGTCGGAGAGTGCCTCCGTCTCGGGTTCGAGGGCGTTGATCTCGGGGACGAGGCCGGCCACCGCCTTGAGCTTGCGGCCCTCGCCCGCCTTGAGGATGCGATCGAACATGCCCACGGGGCGAGTCTAGGGGCGAGGGGCCCGGCCACCGTCCCTCGTGGGCGCCAGGACTGCCGCCTGGACCGGCGCGGCCACCACTGATGGCGACGTGGTGCCCAGCGGCTACCCGGCCTCGTCGATGAGGCCCACGTCGCCGGCGCTGCGGTGGTACACCACGGCGGCGCGGCCCGTCTCGGCGTTGGAGAAGAAGTAGAAGGAGTGGCCCAGCAGCTCCATCTGCATGACCGCCTCCTCCGGCGTCATGGGCTTCATGGTGAAGCGCTTGGACTTCACGATGCGGAACCCGTCCGCCTCGACGTCGTCCTCGACGGGGAGCACGGGAGCAACGGCCGGGGCCAGCCCGTCCAACGACGCGGCCAGGTCGACGGCCAGCGGATCGGCGCCGCGGGGCTGGGCTCGACGGGGGTGACTGCGACCCACCAGCTTGGTCTTGAGCTTGTGGAGCTGGTGCTCGAGCTTGTTGACCGCGGCGTCGACGGCGGCGAAGGGATCGGCGGCGGCTACCTTGGCCCGCACGTGATGGCCGTGGCCGTCCATGGTGACCTCGCACACGTCCTTGTCGGCGATGCGGGGGTTGCGCTCCTCGAAGAAGTGGACCTCGGCTCGGTCCATCCCGTCGAGGAACCGGCCGAGTCGGCCGATCTTCTCGGTCGTCACGTCGCGCAACGCCTCGGTCAACTCGATGTTGCGGCTGCTGACGCTCACGTCCACGGGCAGATCCCTTCGTCGATGGGCAGGGGGATGCGTCGTTGCGTACGGCTGACCTGGTCTTTTACCCCACACTCGCCTGCGGAGGAGGTGACACGGGCCGACGCCGGCGGCCACTGCTGGCCCGGCGGCACCACCGCCCGTGCTTGGCTCCTTCTCGCACCCGGGCCGAGGATCGGCCCGTCGTACGGCAGGGCTTACCTCTAAGCCGCACCATGCTCGGCGACCACAGGTCGCCTTACGTGGGTCGTTTCGCCTGCGACTGGCATCGACTTGCAACCACAGACCCGTACGCAACGCCCTCAGTGTAGAACAGCGCCGGGCTGGGGGGTTCGGGCGGCGGCCAGGACGACCACCGACCGGGCGCCGGCCGAGCGCAGCGCCTGGGCCGACACCCGGGCGCTCGACCCGCTGGTCACCACGTCGTCCACCAACAGGACGGCAACGCCCTCGACCCGGCGAAGGGCCAGCACCTGTGGACCCCGGTGGCGCTCAGCCAGCGGGCGCCCCGTCTGGGGCGGGCCCGGCCGGCGCAACAGCAGGCGGGGACAGGGCCGGTGCAGGTGGCGGGCCACGGCCCTGGCCAGCAGCTCGGCCTGGTCGTAGCCCCGCTGGCGGCGCCGGGCCGGCGTGGTGGGCATCCAGGTGACGAGGTCGGCGTCGAGGTCGGCGCCGTCCGGCCCGGTGACCAACGAGGCCATGGCCGCCGCCAGTCCGGGCACGACGGCCCGGTGGTTGCGGTACTTGAGCCGGGCCACCAGCTCCCGCCCCGCCCCCTCGTAGGCCAACAGGGCCAGGCACGCGTCGACCCCCGGCGGTGGCACCAGCGACGGCGCCGGACGCAGGCGGCCGGCACACGAGACGCACGGCGCCCGACCCGGCGCCCCGCACACGGGGCATGTGACTCCCAGCAACACCAGCCGCACACTACGAACGGCCTGGGACACCCCACTCCGGCTTCTGACGCCCACCCCGGACCCCTCCGTCTTGGCCCGGGAACGGTCCTGCGACGACCGGTGAGGACGACGACGACCGAAGCTGCTATCCGGTGATGCCCCCCGCCTCCAGGAGCTGGCGCTCGAGCTCGGCCTGGTGACGGGACGCTTGTCGGGTCCGCTCCTCGGTGGTGAGCAGGGACTGCAACGCCTGCGCCCCCTCGAGCCCGTCGGCGCGCTGGTCGGCGAGCACGAGCCGGCAGGTGCGGGCGAAGGCGCCGTCGCTGACCGTCGTCGCCCGGGCGAGCTGCGCGGCGTAGCTGGCCACAGCCTGTGGTCCCAGCACCAGGAAGGCCCCCGACAACCGGGCCACGGTGGCGGTCGGGCCCGATGGCCCGGCCACGGCGTCGAGGAACACCGACAGGGCCCCGCTCACCGGCGGGCCCTCGCTCGCCTCGTACCCGCTGCGCCGGGGCAGGTGCCGTTCCCACAGCGACGCGTGCCAGGCGTGGTGGTGGGACTGGGTGGCCAGCAGGGCAGCCACCTCGAGCTCGGGGACCGACGCCACCCACGACCCCAGCACCTCGAAGCGCCGACGCTCCAACCAGACGTAGCGAGCGACCAGACGGTCGACCTCGTGGATCGACAGGCCATCGGTTGCACTCATTGCTCCTGGCTCCGGCGACCGGGCTCAGCCCGGGTAGGCGTTGGTGATCGGGACCCGCCGGTCCTTGCCGAACGCCTTGGCGCTGACCCGCACACCCGGCGGCGTCTGACGACGCTTGTACTCGGCCCGGTCGACCAGGGCGATCACCCGGCGGACCAGCTCGGCGTCGAAGCCCTCGGCCTCCAGCTCCGCTGCGGTTCGGTCCTGCTCGACGTAAGCGGCCAGCACCGGGTCGAGCACGTCGTAGGAAGGAAGCGACTGGTCGTCGCGCTGGTCGGGGCGCAGCTCGGCCGAGGGGGCCTTGGCCAGTACCTCCTCGCTGATCAGCTCCTCGCCGGCCCGTCGGTTGCGGTACCGGCACAGCTCGTAGACCAGCCCCTTGGGGACGTCTTTGATCACGGCGAAGCCACCGGCCGTGTCGCCGTAGAGGGTGGAGAAGCCCACGGCCGACTCGCTCTTGTTCCCAGTGGTCAGGACCAGCCAACCGAGCTCGTTGCTCAACGCCATCAGGACCACGCCCCGCACCCGGCTCTGGATGTTCTCCTCGGTCACGTTGGGGGGCCGCGAGCCCAGCGTCGGTGCCAGCATCTCCAACAGGGCTCCATGGGCGGGCTCGATGGCGATGGTGCGCAGCTCGACGCCCAGGCGATCGGCGAGGGCGGAGGCGTCGTCGTAGGACGTGGCGCTGGAGAAGCGCGAGGGCATGGCCACCCCGTGCACCCGGCTCGGGCCGAGGGCGTCGGTGGCCACCACCGCCACCAGCGACGAGTCGACGCCCCCCGACAGGCCCACCACCACGTCGGTGAAGCCGTTCTTGACCACGTAGTCGCGGGTGCCCACCACCAGGGCCTGGTACTGCTCCTCGAGCGGTCCGAGCAGCGCAGCCACCGGCCCGGGCGTCAACGGCCGCTGGCGGCCGTCGCCCGAGTGCTCGCTCACGGGGACCACCACAAGGGGTTCGACCGCGGGCCGCCCCCGCGGGTCGAGCAGACGGGATCGAAAGGGTGCGGGCAGTCCGAGGTCGACCACGAGGACCTCCTCGTCGAACTGGGCGGCCCGGGCCACCAAGGTGCCCGTGGCGTCGAAGGCGGTCGACGCCCCGTCGAAGACGAGCTCGTCCTGGCCCCCCACCTGGTTGACCGACACCAGGGCGCAGCCGGCGTCGACGGCCCTGGTGGCCAGCATGCGCTCGCGCTCCTCCTGGCGGCCGGCGTGGTAGGGCGAGGCGTTGAGGTTGAGCACCACCTCCGCACCACCGGACCCGGCCCGGGCCACCGGTCCGGTGGGGTTCCAGGCGTCCTCGCAGACCGACAGCCCCACAGCGACGCCGGCGATGGAGAACAGCACGGGCTCGCCCTCACCGGGGCGGAAGTACCGCTGCTCGTCGAACACCGAGTAGTTGGGCAGGTGGCGCTTGCGGTAGATCCCCCGCAGTGCCCCCTCGGCGCACACGGCTGCGGCGTTGTGCAGGTCGTGGCCGGCGTCGACGAAGCCGACCACGGCGACGCAACCCCGGCTGGCGCCGGCCACGGCGTCGACGGCGCGGCGGTTGTCGGCCACGAAGCCGGGCTTGAGCAGGAGGTCCTCGGGCGGGTAGCCGGTGACGGCCAGCTCGGGGAACACGGCGACGTCGCAGCCGGCCGCCTCGGCCCGGTCGAGAGCAGCGAGGATGCGCTCGACGTTGCCGTCGAGATCACCTACGACGGTGTTGATCTGGCAGGCGGCGACGCGCAGGACCTGCACTCCGGCGAGCCTAACGTGGTGGTCCCGAGCACCGGCCACACTGGAGCGGTGTCCGGGACCGGCCTCGGCCTTCGCCAGCTCCACGCCCTCGACGATGCCATCGAACGCTCGGCGGCGCCCGCCGCCGTGCGACTCGGCGTCGAACGCCTGGAGGGCGCCCATCCCGGCCTGGCCGGGGTCCTCGAGGACGACGCCGACCGCCGGGCCGTCGTCCTCGCCGTCCTCGCCGCCAGTCGGTCGCTCACCCTGCTGCTCGAGACCGACGCCGGGGCACTGGAGATCCTGGGCGCCCTGGGTAGGCGGCCGTCGCCGCCCAGGGGCGGCGACCTAGACGAGGAGAGCCTGCGCCGGTGGAAGGCACACGAGTACCTGCGCATCGCCGGTCGCGACCTCCTCGGCCTCGACGACCTCCCCGTCACCGCCGCCGCCCTGTCGGCGCTGGCCGTCGACGTGTTGGCGGCCAGCTGCGCCCTGGCCGCCACGGGCGACGTGGTGGTCGTGGGCATGGGCAAGCTCGGTGGTGGCGAGCTCAACTACGCCAGCGACGTCGACGTCATGTTCGTCGGCCCCGACGACGTCACCGGCCCCGGCGGGACCCGGGCCAGCGCCGCGCTACGCCAGGCCATGCGCATCGCCCGGAGGTGCTTCCGGGTGGATGCCAACCTGCGCCCCGAGGGCCGCGACGGTCCGCTGGTCCGAACGCTGGCGTCGTACCAGGCCTACTGGGAGCGCTGGGCCAGCCCCTGGGAGTTCCAGGCCCTGCTCAAGGCCCGCCCCGTGGTCGGGCCACCGGAGCTGGCCGCCGCCTTCGGTGCCGCCGCGGCCGAGGCCTTGTGGGGGCGGCCCCTGCCGCCCGACGACCTGCGCTCGCTGCGGTCCATGAAGGCCCGGGCCGAGGCCGAGGTGGCCCGCAAGGGCCTCGACGGTCGGGAGCTGAAGCGGGGGGCGGGCGGGCTCCGCGACATCGAGTTCGCCGTGCAGCTCCTCCAGCTGGTCCACGGTCGCCACGACCCCGCCCTGCGCTCGCCCACCACCCTCGACGCCCTGGCCGAGCTGGCCTCGGCCGGCTACCTCGACGGTGACGACGCCGCAACCCTCGGCGTCGCCTACCGCTTCCTGCGCACGGTCGAGCACCGGGTGCAGCTCGTCGACGAGCGCCAGCTCCACGAGGTTCCGGCCGACGACCGAGAGCGCGATCGTCTGGCCCGGGTCCTCGGCTTCCGGGGATCACCCGAGGGGACCGCGCTGGCCTCCTTCGACGCCGCCCTGGCCCGGTGCCGGGTCACCGTGCGCTCGTTGCACGAGCGGGTGTACTTCCGGCCCCTGCTGGAAGCGTTCTCCGGAGCCAGCGAAGGCCCGCTCAGCCCCGAAGCCACCGAGGCCCGCCTGTCGGCGTTCGGCTTCACCGACGCCGACCGCACCCGCCAGGCCGTACGGGAGCTCACCCGGGGCCTGACCCGATCCTCGCGCCTGATGGACCAGCTCCTCCCGCTGCTCCTGGGCTGGCTGGCCGACAGCCCCGACCCCGACCGGGGACTGCTCGGGCTGCGCACCCTGGCGTCGAGCAGCCTGGGTTCGGAGCTGGTGCGGGCCTTCCGGGAGTCGGCCGAGACGGCCCGGCGCCTGTGCCTGGTGCTCGGGACCAGCACGCTGCTGGGAGACCTGCTCCGCCACAACCCCGATCTCATCTCCACCCTGGGCGACGACCGTGCTCTGTCCGACCGCGGTGCCGACGAGCTGCGGGGCCGGGCCTCCAGCTCCATGCGCTGGCGCGGGGCCGACGGCCACAACGCCGGGCTGAAGCGCTTCAAGGAGCGAGAGCTGGTGCGCATCGCCGTGCGCGACATCGTGGGTCTGGCCGACGTGGAGGCGACGGCGGTCGAGCTCACCGCGCTGGCCGAGGCGACCGTCCACGCCGCCGTGTCGGCCCTCGACCCTGGCGTCGTCTTCACCGTGGTCGCTTTGGGCCGCTTCGGTGGCGCCGAGCTCTCCTACGCCAGTGACCTCGACGTGGTCTTCGTCTACGAGGGGACCCACGCCGACGATGTCGTGGAGGCAGAACGGGTCGCCACCGGTCTGCTGCGGATGCTGAAGGGCACCACGCCGGCCACCCGCATCTACCGGCTCGACGCCGACCTACGGCCTGAGGGCCGCCAGGGGCCACTGGCCCGCAGCCTCGACGGCTACCGGATCTACTTCGAGCGTTGGGCGGCGCTGTGGGAGCGCCAGGCCATGTCGCGGGCCCGCCCAGTGGCCGGCGACGACGAGCTGGGGCGTCGCTTCCTCGATGTCGTGGACCCCTTCGTGTGGGGCGAGCGGCTGGGCGAGAAGGACGTGCGGGAGATCCGGCGCATGAAGGCCCGCATCGAGCGCGAGCGCATCCCCGCCGGCGAGGACCCGCAGTTCCACCTCAAGCTGGGACGGGGCTCGCTCTCCGACGTCGAGTTCTGCGCCCAGCTCCTGCAACTGCGACACGGGGTGCGGGCCCCGGGGACGATGACGGCGCTGAGCGAGCTCACCGACGCCGGGCTCCTGTCCGTGGACGACGCCACCGTGTTGCGCGAGGCCTACCGCTTCTGTGAACGCACCCGGAACCGCTTGTACCTGCTTCGGGGGGACAGGGCCGACGCCCTGCCCCAAGCCGCCGACGAGTTGGCCCGCCTGGCCCGCTCGCTCGACACGGCGCCAGTGGAGCTGCGTGAGCACTACCGCCGGGTCACCCGACGGGCCCGGGCCGTGGTGGAGCGGCTGTTCTACGGACGCACCCCGTGAGCAGCCCAAGGCCCACCGCCGTCGCCACGCTGGTCCTGGCCCTGTCCCTCGGGCCCCACGCACACCCTGCCGCGGGCCAGTCGGCTCCGCCGACGATCGAGGCGGGCGAGACCACGTCGAGCTCCATCCCCCCGGCGGGCAGCTCCGAGGACCTCCCGGGCGAGCGTGTCCCCCTCCCTCCGATCGGCGAGGACCAGGCCGGTTCACCCGCCGTGTTCGTGATCCTGTCGCTGCTGGGCACCACCGTCGCCGTCGCCATCATGGCCGTCACCTGGATCCGCACCCGGGCCGACTGAGGAACCAGCGCGCCCGGCCCCATGGGCGACGACCTCCTCCAGCCCCGGTGGCGGGGCCTGGGCCGGCGACGACCACCTCCTGGCAGCGGGCGGCCAGCCGGAGGTAGGCCTCCTCGGCCGCTGCCCACCAGTCGGCGAAGCGGGTGGGGATCATGTCGTGGATGTGGGTGCCGTGGCCGGGCAGGCGGGGTGCCTCGACGGCGAGACCGGCCCCGGCCAGGGCCTCGGCCACCGGGCGCACGGTGGCTGGCGTGCCCGTGAAGCCGTGGACCACGAGGGCACCCGAAGGTCCACCCGGCGCCGACCAGGCCTCGGCTCCGAGGATCACGGCGGCGCCCACGTCGGCAAGGTAGTGCGAGGAGAGGCCACGCCGATCGGGGTAGCTTGCCGGGCATGGCCACCTACCCCTTCCTCAGCAACGAGTGGATCGATGCGGCCCGCCAGGTGCGCGACGAGTACCAGGGGCGGGCCCAGCCCGCGGGCGAGGCGGTGCGCATGAACCAGGTCATCACCGACGTGCCCTTCGGCGAGGGAGCCATGTTGGCCCACCTCGACACCTCGTCGGGGACCGTGGAGATGGAGCTGGGCCACCTCGACGCCCCCGACGTGACCCTCACTCTCGACTACGCCACCGCCCGGGCCATCTTCGTCGACCAGAACCGGGACGAGGCCATGCAGGCCTTCATGGCCGGCAAGATCAAGGTCCAGGGCGACATGGCCAAGCTGTTGGGGATGTTCCAGGCCCAGGTCGACCCGCTGGCCGGCGAGGTGGCCGAGCGCATCAAGGCCCTCACCGAGTAGCCGGGCCGCCTCGGCGAGCCCTCACTTGCCCTTCAAGAAGATGTCGACGGCGGTGCCCCGCTCGACCCGACTTCCCGCCTCCGGGTCGGTGGCGAAGGGCCGCCCCTTGGCGTTGCCCGACGCGTCACCCGGCTGCAGCCCGGCTTCCTCGAGAGCCTTGTTGACCTCGTCGAGGGTCTTGCCCACGATGTCGGGAACGGTGACCAGGTCCCGTCCCTTGGACACCACCACGGTGACGCTGGCGCCCCGTTCGACGCTCGCCCCGCCGCCCGGGTCCGTGCCGATGACCAGGCCCTCGTCGACCTCGTCGTCGAAGCGGGTGACGACCTTGGCACCCAAGCCCACGGCCTCGAGCTCGGCCACGGCCTGGCCCTGGGTCTTGCCGGCCAGGTCGGGAACGGTGCGCGGCGCCGGCCCGATGGAGACCACCAGGTCGACCTCGCTGCCGACGCGCAGCTCGCCGGGTCGCTCCACGTCGCCCGCCGACCAGTCGAGGACCAGCCCGGCCGCGACCGTCTCGCTGTGCACCGAGCCCACGTCGCCCACCGCCAGACCCACCTCGACCAGGGCCGCCTCGGCCTCCTCCTCGGTGAGCCCCTCCAGGGCGGGCACGGGTGTGAAGGGCGGCCCGAGGGACACGTACAGCGTCACCGTCTCCCCCTCCTCGAGGACCGTCTGGGGCGGAGGGTCCTGCCTGACCACGTGCCCCTCGGGCACGCCCTGGTTGTAGTCCGACCTGATCTCGATCTGCCACGGGCGCTCGAAGCCGGCTCGGCTCTGGGCCTGGGCCAGGAGCGCCTCGGCCTCGGCCTGGGGAACGGTGCCGACCTGGGGAACGGCCGCAGTGGCCGGCTGGGCCTGGACATAGGCCACGAGCCCGGCGGCGGCGCCGGCGACGAGCAGCATCACCAGGACCAACCAGGCCCAGCGCCGGCGACGGTGGCGCCGGCCATCGCCCTCGCCGTCGAAGGGGGCGGGGACCGGCGCCTCGTCGTCGAACATCTCCAGGCCGTCGAACACCGCGGTGGGCGGGCCCGACATGGTGGTCGTCTCGGCGCCGTTGCCGTCCGACCCGGAAGCCCGAAGGCCGGTGGTGGCGTCGACGGCCGGGCCCGTCCCCACGGCGCTGGCCGTGGTGGCGTCGGGGTCCACCGCCGGTGCGCGGTCCGGGGGTGGCAGGAGCGTGGGTTCGGCGTCGGCGAGCTCCCGCACCGTGGTGAGGTCGACGGCGCCGGCCAGGGGGAGGGGCTCGGGGCGGTCGAGCTCACTGGCGGCGGCGTGCAGGGCCCGCCCGAGCTCGGCCGCGTCGGGGCGGTCGGCCGGGTCGGGCTGGCCGACCTTCTCCAGCACCGCCGCCAGCGGCCCGAGGGCGGCCGGGACGGGCACAGCGGTGTCGGCCCGGCCGGCGAGGGTGGCCAGGGTCGAGTCGGCCACCAGGGGCACCGATCCCGACACCGCCTCGATGAGCACCAGCCCCAGGGCGTAGACGTCGGCCTTGCCGTCGACGCGGCCGGCCTGGGCCTGCTCGGGAGCGGCGTAGCGGGCGGTGCCGACCAGACCGTCGCCCGGTTCGGTCCAGGCCGCCTCGGACAGGGCGCGGGCCAGCCCGAAGTCGGCGATGCGCAGGCGGCCGTCGTCGCCGAAGAGGAGGTTGGCCGGCTTGACGTCCCGATGCACGAAGCCCCGCCGGTGGGCGAAGTGCAGGGCCCGGGCGGTGTCGAGGCCCACCACCAGGGCCTGGGAGGGAGTCAGGCGCCGGCCCTGGTCGAGCATGGCCCGCAGGCTCCCGCCACCGAGGAACTCGAGCACCAGGTAGGGGCCGTCGTCCTCCCCCCAGTCGTAGACGGCCATGAGGTTGGGGTGGCTGAGGGCCGCCGCAGCCCGGGCTTCGGCCCGGAAGCGGCGCAAGAAGGCGTCGTCGTCGGCCAGGGCGGGGTGGAGCACCTTGACCGCGACCCGCCGGCGCAGGGTGACGTCGTCGGCCAGATAGACCTGGGCCGACGCCCCACTGCCGATGGGTGCGTTGAGCCGGTAGCGCCCGCCCAGCACGCGGCCGAGCTGCTCCGTCAGTCGTGACGTGGCCACGCACCGAGAGTATCCCCACCGGCGTGGCAGATCGTGGCAAGCCCGATGCCCGGCCGCGGTGGCAACATGGCGCATGCGGCGGGAGGTGGTGGACGAGCTGGAGGCGTTCATCGCCACCGAGAGCCTGTGGGACGCCGAGGCCCTCGCCGCCATGGTGAGCCGCCTGGGCGGCGAGGAGGACTCCGTGAGCCCGGTGCTGGCGGCCAACCTGGCCGCCGTCCTGGGCCGCATCCGCCGGGCACCGCTCTCCGTGCGCCTCACCGCCGATGTCGAGGGTGTGGTCTACCCCCGGCTCTGGAAGGTGATGGAGGGGGTGTGGGACGGCCTGCCCGAGACCGAGCTGCGCACCCGGGCGAGCGGGCTCGGCCAGCGGTTGGCCCCCCTCCTGGGAGGATCCGCATGATCGGCGCACGCAAGGTCGTGGTCGGGCTGGCGTTGGTGGCCGCCCTGGCCGCCTTCGTCTACGCCTTCACCCTGGGCAAGGGCGTCACCGACGAGGTCGCCACCACCGGCGCCGTGGAGGTGCTCACCCCCCGCCAGGGCGCCCAGGTGCTTCGCCAGAGCGAGATCGGCATCGACCTGGCGCCGGAGTGGACCGGCGTCCTTCAGATCAACGGCATCGAGATCCCCGAGGACCAGCTCCGCCGGGTACCACCCCAGAACCAGGTGTTCTTCACCCCTGGCCCCGGAAAGGAGATCGAGGAGCTGCCTGCCGGCCAGGTGGAGGCCGTCGCCCTCATCTGGCGACCTGTGGCCGGGGAGACCCGAGAGGACGCCGACACCGTCCGCTGGACCTTCCAGGTGGCGTGACCGACAGGGCTTGCCTGCCCTGTCGGAACATCCAGCACGGCGTCGCCAACGGCGACACCCCGCCTTCAGCCGGGCAGCCCGCCCGTCTCCAGTAGGTGCTCGAAGCCGGCTTGGTCGAGGATGGGCACGCCCAGCTCGGCGGCCCGATCGAGCTTGGCCTGGCCCGGTTCGGCCCCCACCACCACCGCCGCGGTCTTGCCCGACACGCTGCCCGGCGCCAACGGGCCGGTGCAGGGCCAGTGGGTTTACGCGCCGCGCAGCCGTGTGGATGTGGGCAAGTTGGCCGGAAGCGTCAAAGACAGGCGCCCGGCGGTGGTGTTCTCCACGCTGGATTCGCCGCGCGCCGTGTCGCTGCCCGCCGCCGCCAGCGCCGACTG
>JAHWJI010000049.1 GCA_019348495.1 Actinomycetota bacterium
GCCTTCGAGGGCGTCATCCCCTGGCTCCAGCGCCGCCACAGCGATGCCGAGTCCGACTGGAGCCGGGGCCAGGCCGAGTCCTACATGCGCGAGGTCCCCTGTCCGGTCTGTCTCGGCTCCCGACTGAAGCCGGAGTCGCTGGCGGTCACCGTCGACGGGCGGAACCTCCACGACGTGGCCTCGCTGCCCATCGTCGAGGCGGCCGCGGTGTTGCGTGGGCTGGAGCTGTCCGACAGGGACCGCATGATCGCCGAACGGGTGGTCAAGGAGATCAACGCCCGCATGGGCTTCCTGCTCGACGTCGGCCTCGGCTACCTCTCCCTCCACCGCTCGGCCGGGACGCTGGCCGGCGGCGAGGCGCAGCGCATCCGTCTCGCCTCCCAGATCGGCTCGGCCCTGGTGGGCGTGCTCTACGTGCTGGACGAGCCCTCCATTGGGCTGCACCAGCGCGACAACCACAAGCTCATCGACACGCTCGTGCGCCTGCGCGACCTGGGCAACACGGTGATGGTGGTGGAGCACGACGAGGACACCATCCGGGTGGCCGACCATGTCGTCGACATCGGTCCCGGTGCCGGGGAGCACGGCGGCGAGGTGGTCTACTCGGGTGGGGTGGACGGCCTGATGTCGTGCACCGGATCGGTGACCGGCGACTACCTGGCCGGCCGTCGCAGCATTCCCGTGCCCGAGATGCGACGGGCCACCGGTGACGACTGGCTGGTGGTCAAGGGGGCCCGGGAGCACAACCTCCAGGACGTCGACGTGGAGCTGCCGCTCGGCTGCTTCGTCGTCGTCACCGGGGTCTCGGGCTCGGGGAAGTCGACGCTGGTCAACGACATCCTCCTGCGGGCGCTGATGCAGCGGGTCTACAAGTCCCGCACGGCGCCGGGTCGGCACCGCTCGGTCACCGGCATCGAGTCGATCGACAAGGTCATCGCCATCGACCAGTCACCCATCGGACGCACGCCCCGCTCCAACGCCGCCACCTACACCGGGGTGTTCGACCGCATCCGCACCCTGTTCGCCAGGGCCACCGAGGCCAAGGTTCGGGGCTACAAGCCGGGCCGGTTCTCGTTCAACGTCGCCGGCGGGCGCTGCGACGCCTGCTCGGGCGACGGGACGATCAAGATCGAGATGCACTTCCTGCCCGACGTCTACGTGCCCTGCGAGGTGTGCAAGGGGGCCCGCTACAACCGCGACACCCTCGAGGTGCTCTTCAAGGGCCGGACCATCGCCGAGGTGCTGGACATGCCCTGCGAAGAGGCCCTGGAGTTCTTCGCCAACCAGCCGGTCATCGCCCGCCATCTCCAGACCATCGTCGACGTGGGCCTCGGCTACGTACGCCTGGGCCAACCCGCCCCCACCCTCTCGGGGGGCGAGGCCCAGCGGGTCAAGCTGGCCGCCGAGCTGGCCAAGCGCTCCACCGGCCACACCATGTACGTGCTCGACGAGCCCACCACCGGCCTGCACTTCGACGACATCCGCAAGCTGTTGGGCGTGCTCGGGCGCCTGGTCGACCAGGGCAACACCGTGTTGGTCATCGAGCACAACCTCGACGTGATCAAGACCGCCGACTGGATCGTCGACCTCGGGCCCGAGGGCGGCTCCGGCGGCGGCCGAGTCATCGCCGAGGGACCCCCCGAGCTGGTGGCCAAGCACCCCGACAGCCACACCGGCCGCTTCCTCGCTCCGCTCCTCTCGGGCTGACGCACCTCCGCTGGGCACCGGGCCCGTCGGAGGCGCAGATGCACTCGGAGGGCCTCGTCGAGGGCGGCCACGAGCGGCGTGGCCGCCACGCCGCTACACGATGGCCAGCATCCGTTCCAGTGCCACCTTGGCCCATTCGGCCGTCTCCTCGTCGACGGTGATGTGGTTGACCACGTCGCCGGCCACGAGCGACTCGAGGACCCAGGCCAGGTGGGGGGCGTCGATGCGGAACATGGTCGAGCACGGGCACACGATGGGGTCGAGGGACACCACCGTGCGGTCGGGGTGCTCGGCGGCCAGGCGCTGCACCAGGTGGATCTCAGTGGCCACACCGATGACCGAGCCCGGCGGGGCGGCGTCGACCGCCCGGATGATGGCGTCGGTGGACCCCACCTGGTCGGCCACCTGGCACACCTCGTAGGGCGCCTCGGGGTGGGCCAGCACGATGCCATCGGGGTGGGCAGCCCGGAAGGCGTCGACCTGGGCCGGGGAGAAGCGCTGGTGCACCGAGCAATGACCCTTCCACAGCAGCAGGGTGGCGGCCTTGCAGTCGGCCTCCGACAACCCGCCGAGGTCGCGCCGGGGGTCCCACACCCTCATGTCGTCGTGGCCGTAGCCCATGGCCAGGCCGGTGTTGCGGCCCAGGTGCTGGTCGGGGAAGAACAGCACCTTGTCCCCCCGGTCCAGGGCCCACTCCAGCACCGCTCGGGCGTTGGTCGACGTGCACACCGACCCCCCGGCTCGGCCCACGAAGGCCTTGAGCGCGGCCGAGGAGTTCATGTAGGTGACGGGGACCAGGCGCTGGACGTCGATGACGTCGGCGAGCGACTCCCACGCCTCCTCCACGGCGTCGATGTCGGCCATGTCGGCCATGGAGCAGCCGGCGTTGAGGTCGGGCAGCACCACCTGTTGGTGGGCGGCGGTGAGGATGTCGGCCGACTCGGCCATGAAGTGCACGCCGCAGAACACGATGAACTCGGCGTCGGCGTTGTCGGCGGCGAGCTGGGACAGCCGGTAGGAGTCGCCTCGTGCGTCAGCCCAACGCATGACCTCGTCGCGCTGGTAGTGGTGCCCGAGGATGAGCAGGCGGGCACCCAGGGTGGCCTTGGCCGCGGCGATCCATTCGGCCAGCTCACCGGGCGTGGCGTCGACATAGCGGTCGGGGAGCGGAGACTGCATGCGCAGCATGGGCAATGCCTCCAGTGCGAGCGGCTCCGATTGACCGGTGCGGACAGCCTGGTCGCCCTGCACGGGGATGTCGGTCTCGGAGCTGGATATGTCGCCGCGGTACCAGGACGGCGAGTCCTTGCCAGTGTAACCTCACCTCCGTTCACTGAGGTCAGGTGCCGGTGAGCTTCGCAGCGGCGAGACTGGTCCGGTGGTCCAACGTCCTCCCGCCGGCTCCATCCCCGAAGCGCCCGGGTCCTACCAGTTCAAAGACGCCGAGGGCCGGGTCGTCTACGTGGGCAAGGCGAAGTCGCTGCGCTCCCGGCTCAACAGCTACTTCGGCGACCCCCGGGCGATGCTGCCCCGCACGGCCCAGATGGTGCAGGTGGCGGCCACCGTCGAGTGGATCGAGGTGCGCAACGAGGTCGAGGCCCTCATGCTCGAGTACAGCCTCATCAAGGCCCACCAGCCCCGGTTCAACATCCGCCTGCGAGACGACAAGAGCTACCCGTTCCTGGCCGTCACCCTGGCCGACGAGTGGCCCCGACCCCGGGTGATGCGGGGCCGCAAGCAGAAGGGCACCCGCTACTTCGGGCCCTACGCCCACGCCTACGCCATCCGTGAGACCCTCGATCTGTTGCTGCGCACGTTCCCGGTGCGCACGTGCTCGGACAACAAGTTCGCCCGCCACCAGCACCTCGGTCGTCCCTGCCTGCTCTTCCACATCGAGAAGTGCGTGGGCCCGTGCGTGGGGGAGGTCAGCCACGAGGAGTACCAACGCCTGGTCGACGACCTCGTGTCGTTCCTCGACGGCAACACCGAGGCGGTGATCGCCGGCCTGGAGGCCGACATGATCGACGCCGCCGACCACCTCGAGTTCGAGCGGGCCGCCCGTCTGCGAGACCGCCTGGTGAGCGTGCGCAAGGCCGTCGAGAAGCAGCAGATGGTGGCCGAGCGCTCAGAGGACTTCGACGTGGTCGGCGTCGCCGAGGACGACTTGGAGGCCTCGGTGCAGGTGTTCTTCGTGCGCAAGGGCCGGGTGGTGGGGCGGCGGGGCTTCATCGTGGACAAGGTCGAGGACGTGACCCGACCCGAGCTGGTCGGACGGGTCATCGAGGGCCTCTACGACGACCCCGACCTCGGGATCCCCCGCCAGGTGCTGGTGCCCGACGAGCCCGACGACACCCAGCTCTACCAGGACTGGCTCAGCGAGCTCCGGGGCAGCCGGGTGACGGTGCGGGTCCCCATGCGGGGCGACAAGCGAGGCCTGCAAGAGACGGTGACGCGCAACGCGGCCGAGGAGCTCACCCGCCACCGCCTGCGCCGGGCCAGCGATCACAACAGCCGGGCCCGCGCCCTGCGCGAGCTCCAGGAAGCGCTCGAGTTGCCCGAGGCCCCACTGCGCATCGAGTGCTACGACATGAGCCACATCCAGGGGACCGACTACGTCGGCTCCATGGTGGTCATGGAGGACGGCTTGGCCAAGAAGGGCGACTACCGCCGCTTCAAGGTGCGCGACGTGCCGGGAAACGACGACTTCGCCGCCATGCGCGAGGTGCTCACCCGACGCCTGCAGGCCTACCTGATCGAGCGGGAGCGACCGGTGGCCGAGCGGGAGGGACGCTTCTCCTACCCGCCCCAGCTCCTGTTGGTCGACGGCGGCAAGGGCCAACTAGGCGTGGCCCGTGAGGTGGTGGAGGAGCTGGGCCTGGAGGACGAGATCCCCGTCGCCGCCCTGGCCAAGCGCTTCGAGGAGGTCTTCGTTCCCGGTCTCGACCAGGCGGTGCGCATCCCCCGCCAGTCCGAGGCGCTGTACCTGCTGCAACGGCTGCGCGACGAGGCCCACCGCTTCGCCGTCAGCTATCATCGCCAGCTCCGGGACAAGCGCATGACCACGAGCGTCCTCGACGGCATCCCCGGCCTCGGACCGGTTCGCCAGAAGCGCCTACGGGCGGAGTTGGGTGGCGTGGCCGGCGTCAGGCGGGCGACGCTGGAACAGCTCCAGGCCCTGGCCTGGTTGCCCGACACGGTGGCCAGGGCCGTCTGGGACAAGGTCCACAGCCCCGGTGGCTGAGCCGCCCGTGCCCGACCACAGGGCCGGCGACCACAGGGCCGGCGAGCAGAGCGCCGGCGAGCTGTGGGAGGCGCACGCCTCCTGGTGGCAGGAGGGCTTCACCGACGGGGCCGACGCCGAGTACACCGAGCAGATCCTGCCGCTGGCGGCCGAGCACCTCGCCGGTGCGGGCTCCGTGGTCGACGTGGGCACCGGAGAGGGCCAGGTCGCCCGTCTGGCTGCGGCCGGTGGTGCCGACCTGGTGGTGGGCGTCGACCCCACCCACGCCCAGCTCAGCCTGGCCTCCCACCGCGGTGGCGGTCCGGCCTACGTCCGGGCCGGGGCGGGGGCGTTGCCTCTGGCCAGCGGGACGTTCGACGCCGTCGTGGCCTGCCTGGTGTTCGAGCACATCGTCGACGTCGACGCCGCCCTGGCCGAGGTGGCCAGGGTGCTCCGCCCCGGGGGACGCTTCCTGTTCTTCTTGAACCACCCCCTGCTCCAGGCGCCCGGCAGCGGCTGGATCGACGACCACGTCCTCGACCCACCCGAGCAGTACTGGCGGATCGGCGCCTACCTGGTGGAGGACCACTCCGTCGAAGAGGTGGAGAAGGACGTGTTCATCGCCTTCGTCCACCGCCCGCTGTCGCGCTACGTCAACGCCATGGCCGCCGCCGGCCTCGTCATCCGCCGCGTGGAGGAGCCGGTCCCTCCGGCGGGCTTCCTCGCCCGGGCCCAGGAGTACACCGAGGCCGCCACCATCCCCCGCCTGTTGTTCCTCCTGGCCGAGCGGGAACCCGAGCCCACGCTCGAGCCGGGGTCGCCCGAAGTCGTCGTCGCACCTCGGTAGGCTCCCGGCGGTGAGCGAGTTCGTCGTGATCACCGGGCTCTCGGGGGCCGGTCGCAGCCAGGCCGCCAACGTCTTGGAGGACCTCGGCTGGTTCGTGATCGACAACCTCCCGCCGGCGCTGATCGACAAGGTGGCCGAGCTGGCCCAGGCGCCGGGCACGACGATCGAACGGGTCGCCCTGGTCATCGGGCCCCGGGCCGGCCTCGACGAGCTCACCGCCAGCCTGGCCACGCTGCGGGCCACCAACGCGCGGGTGCGGGTGATGTTCCTGGAGGCCTCCGACAAGGTGCTGGTGCGGCGCTACACCGACACCCGCCGGCGCCACCCCCTGGGCGAGGGCGAGGGCATCGCCGAGACCATCGAGCGGGAGCGGGCCAGCCTCGAGCCGGTCAAGGCCGAGGCCGACGTGGTGGTCGACACCAGCGAGCTCAACGTGCACCAGTTCCGGGAGCGCATCATCGCCCTGTTCGGGGTGGACACCGCCTCCTCGGGCATGCAGACCACCGTCATGTCCTTCGGCTACAAGCACGGGTCGCCCCTCGACGCCGACCTGGTCATCGACTGCCGCTTCCTGCCCAATCCCCACTGGGTGGAGGACCTGCGCCCACACACCGGCGAGCACCCCGACGTCCGCGACTACGTGATGCGCTTCCCCGAGACGGCGGAGTTCCTTCGGCGCCTCGACCACCTGCTCGAGATGGTGCTGCCCGCCTATGTCAAGGAGGGCAAGTCGTATCTCACCTTGGCCCTGGGTTGCACGGGGGGCCGCCACCGTTCGGTCGTCATCGCCGACGAGGTGGCGACCAAGCTGCGTCGCAGGGGCTACGAGGCCAGCCTGGTGCACCGTGACATCGGACGCTGAGGCCGACACGGTGGGCACGGCCGGCCCGGCGCTGACCCCCGGCGGTCCCCGGGTGGTGGCCCTCGGCGGGGGCCACGGTCTGGCGGGCACGCTGACCGCCGTGCGGAGCTACGCGTCGCAGGTCACCGCGGTGGTGTCGGTGGCCGACGACGGCGGCTCGAGCGGTCGCCTGCGCCAGGCCTTCGGCATCCCCGCCCCGGGCGACCTCCGCCGGTGCCTGGTCGCTCTGGGCGATCCCACCTCGCCGTGGTCCGGCTTCTTCGAGCACCGCTTCGACGCCGGCGAGCTGGAGGGTCATGCCCTGGGCAACCTGGTGATCGCCGGCCTGGCCAGTGCGCTGGGGGACTTCTCCGCCGCTCTGGAGGAGGCCGGCCGCCTCGTCGGCTGCGCCGGACGGGTCCTGCCCGCCAGCACCATCCCGGTGGTGCTCAAGGCCGAGGCCGCAGGAGGTCCGGTCGAGGGCCAGGTCAACGTGTCGTCGGCCGGACGCATCTCGGCGGTGTCCCTCGTTCCTCCCGATGCGCCCGCGCCCCCGGCGGCGATCGCCTCCATCGCCGAGGCCGACCAGATCGTCCTCGGCCCCGGGTCGCTGTTCACCAGCGTCCTGGCCGCCGCCATCGTCCCCGAGGTGACCGAGGCTCTGGCAGCCACGTCGGCCCAGACGGTCTACGTCTGCAACCTCCGTCCCCAGCTCCCCGAGACCGACGACTTCGACGTGGGCGCCCACGTGGCCGCCCTGGCCGACCACGGCGTGCATCCCGACGTGGTCCTGTGCCACCCCGGCGCGCTGGCTCGGGGCGACTGCGCCGTGGAGGTGGTCGAGCGGCCGGTGGCAGGAAGGAGCGGTCTGGCGCACGACCCCGCCCTCCTGGCCACGGCGTTGGCGGGCCTGGCGGGGTCGGGGCCCGGGCTGGGCACAACCGGACGGGCGGGGTAGGGGCTCGGACGACTACGGTTCGCCTGGAGGGCGAGCGCCTCACACTGCTCGCAGCGCCAACCGCGGACGGACCACGCCCGCCTGAGGGATCGGGGAGGACGAATGAGCATTCGCGTCGGGATCAACGGGTTCGGCCGCATCGGCCGCAACTTCTACCGGGCCGCAATCGAGTCGGGGGCCGACATCGAGGTGGTGGGGGTCAACGATCTCATGTCGCCGGCCACCAACGCCCACCTGCTCAAGTACGACTCCACCCACCGCCGCCTGAAGGCCGACGTGTCGGCCAGCGACGACGCCATCACCGTCGACGGCCAGAGCTTCAAGGTCTTCGCCGAGCGCGACCCCAAGGCGCTGCCCTGGGGCGACCTCGGGGTGGACGTGGTCATCGAGTCCACCGGGATCTTCACCGACGGCGAAACGGCCGGCGCCCACGTCGACGCCGGCGCCCCCCGGGTCATCATCTCCGCCCCCGCCACCAACGTCGACGCCACCTTCTGCGTGGGCGTCAACGACGACACCTTCGACCCGTCGGCCCACAAGGTCGTCTCCAACGCCTCGTGCACGACCAACTGCTTCGTGCCCATGGTCAAGGTGCTCGACGACGCCTTCGGCGTCGAGCGGGGCCTGATGACCACGGTCCACGCCTACACCAACGACCAGAACCTGCTCGACCTGGCCCACAAGGACCTGCGCCGGGCCCGGGCCTCGGCGGTCAACGTGGTCCCCAGCTCCACCGGCGCCGCCCGGGCCACGAGCCTGGTCCTCGAGACCATGGAGGGCAAGCTCGACGGCACCGCCCTGCGGGTCCCCGTGCAGTGCGGCTCCATCACCGACTTCACCGCCGTCCTGGCCAACGAGGCCAGCGTCGACGACGTCAACGAGGCCTTCCGCGCCGCCGCCTCCGACGGCCCCCTCTCCAAGGTGCTGGTCTACACCGAGGACCCGATCGTCTCCTCCGACGTCGTGGGCTCCCCGGCGTCGTGCACCTTCGACTCGGAGCTGACCATGACCATGGGCAACCTGGCCAAGGTCCAGGGCTGGTACGACAACGAGTGGGGCTACTCCAGCCGCCTGGTCGACCTGGCGCTCATCGTCGGCGCGGCCAACCAGTAGCCGGCCGGCCGTGAACCTTCCCCAGTTGGAGGACCTGCCGCCCCTCGACGGAAAGCGGGTCCTCCTCCGGGCCGACTTCAACGTCCCCCTCGACGACGGCAACATCACCGACGACATGCGCATCCGGGCCGCCCTGCCCACCATCGAGTGGCTCCAGGACGCCGGGGCGCACGTCACCGCCTGCAGCCATCTCGGCCGGCCCAAGGGCAAGCCCGACGCCGAGTTCTCGATGGACCCGGTGCGGGCCCGTCTGGCCGAGCAGGCGCCGGGGGTCGAGCTGCTCGAGAACCTTCGATTCGACCCCGGTGAGGAGGCCGACGACCCCGACTTCGTGGCCCGTCTGGTCGAGGGCCACGACGCCTACGTCAACGACGCCTTTGGGGCCGCGCACCGCGCCCACGCCTCGGTGGTGGGCCCGCCCCGGACGCTGCCCAGCGCGGCCGGACGGCTGCTGGCCCGAGAGGTCGAGGTGCTCGCCGGCCTGCGGGAGTCGCCCGAGCGGCCCTTCGTCGCCATCCTCGGCGGGGCCAAGGTCAGCGACAAGTTGGGTGTCATCAAGGCGCTGCTCGAGGCCGTCGACGTACTGGTCATCGGCGGGGGCATGTGCTTCACCTTCCTCGCCGCCCAGGGCCATGGCATCGGCGACTCGCTGTTCGAGGACGACCAGGTCGACACCTGCCGCTCGTTGCTCGACGCCGCCGGCGATCGCATCCGCCTACCGCACGACCTGGTGGCGCTGGGACCCGACGACGAGGTGCGCCCAGTCGGTGCCGAGGTCGACGACGGGTGGAAGGCGCTCGACATCGGGCCGGAGACGTCGGCGGCGTTCGCCGAGGTCGTCCACGACGCCCGCACCGTGTTGTGGAACGGGCCCATGGGCATGTTCGAAGACGAGCGCTTCGCCGCCGGCACCAGGGCCGTGGCCGAGGCGGTAGCCGAGGCACCGGGCTTCACGGTGGTGGGCGGGGGCGACAGCGCGGCGGCCATGGCGGCCTTTGGCCTGGCCGACCAGGTCGACCACCTCTCCACCGGTGGCGGGGCGTCGTTGGAGCTGTTGGAACAGGGCGACCTTCCCGGTCTGGTGGCCCTTCGTGAGGCGGCGGCACGAGAGGCGGGATCGAGCTGATGGCGCCCAGCCCGGCGGGCGGCCGCAAGCCGCTGATGAGTGGCAACTGGAAGATGCACCACAACCACTTCGAGGCCATCCAGACGGTCCAGAAGCTGTCGTACCGGCTCACCACGGCCGACTACGACGCCGTCGACGTGTCGGTGCACCCGCCCTTCACCGACCTGCGCTCGGTGCAGACGGTGCTGGAGGGCGACGACGTGCCCGTCGCCCTCGGGGCCCAGCACTGCCACTGGGAGGACAAAGGGGCCTTCACCGGCGAGATCAGCCCGCCGATGCTGGCCAAGCTCAATGTCACCTACGTCATCGCCGGGCACTCGGAGCGCCGCGACCTCTTCGGTGAGGACGACGAGATGGTCAACCGCAAGGTGCGGGCCATCCTGGCCGCGGGGATGACGCCCATCATGTGCGTGGGCGAGCACCTCGAGGAGCGGGAGGCGGGTACGACCGACGAGCGGGTGTCCGCACAGGTGCGGGCCGGCCTGGCCGACGTCAGCGCCGGCCAGGTCGGCGCCCTGGTGATCGCCTACGAGCCCATCTGGGCCATTGGGAGCGGCCGCACCGCCACCCCCGACGATGCCCAGGCGGTGTGTGGGGTCATCCGGGGCGTGGTGTCCGAGGTGGCCGGCCAGGAGGCCGCCGAGACGGTGCGCATCCAGTACGGGGGGTCGGTCAAGCCCACCAACACCGCCGAGCTCATGGCCCAGCCCGACATCGACGGTGCCCTGGTGGGCGGTGGCTCCCTCGATCCCGACGACTTCTCCCGCATCGTCCAGTACCGGGAGGCGTAGCGGGCCCCGGCGCGGGCGCTGGTAGGGTCGTCGCCGTGATCGACGTGCCCTCCGGAGCCACATGCTGACCGCCGCCATCGTGGTCGTGCACGTCATGGTGTCGTTGATGCTGGTCCTCCTGGTCCTGCTGCACAGCGGTCGGGGCGGCGGCGTGTCCGACATGTTCGGCGGAGGCATGGGTGCCTCGGCAGCCGGGTCCTCGGTGATGGAGCGCAACCTCGACCGCATCACGGTGGCCGTGGCCGTGCTGTTCTCCTTCACCACGGTAATCCTGGCGCTGCGTCTGCAGTAGGTTGGCCTTTGGTGCCGTTTGGAAGGACCGAAGAGGACCCACCAGTGCCCACTCGAGGCGACCGTCACGTCCTCGTCCGCCTCGTCGCTCTGTTCCTGAGCCTGGCCGTGGTGGCCACCGCCTGTGCCACCAACGGCGACGAGGGAGATGCCGGGCCGACCCAACCCGGTGGCAGTGGGGGCCAGGAGCGCGCCGGCGAGCTCGTCGAGGGCGGCACGCTCGTCGACCTCCAGAACTTCGCCCAGGGCAACCCCGACCACATCGACCCGGGCCTGTCCTCCACCATCCAGGGCTCCCAGCCCGGCCAGCTCCTCTTCGACGGCCTCACCGAGACCGATTACGTGACCGGAGAGCTCGAGCCCATGGTGGCCGAGAGCTGGGAGAGCAACGAGGCGGGCGACGAATGGACCTTCCGGCTCCGCCAGGGAGTGAACTGGCACAACGGCGAGCCCGTGGTGCCGAGTGACTTCAAGTTCGCCTGGGAGCGGGTGGCCAATCCCCAGTTCGCCTCTGAGGTCGCCTACCACCTCGATCCCATCCTGGGCAGCGACGCCGTCGCCGCCGGTGAGGCCACCGAGCTGGACGGAGTGGTGGCCGACGACGAGGCCATGACCCTCACCGTGCGCCTCGAGTACCCCTACTCCATCTTCCCGGCGACGGTGTCCCACCTGGTCTTCTCGCCAGTGCCGAGGAGCGAGGTAGAGGCCCTGGCCGACCAGTCGCAGTGGGAGCGGGGGGTCATGACCGGCAACGGACCGTTCAAGATGGCCGAGCCCTGGGTCGACGACCAGTACATCAAGCTGGAGCGCAACGGTGACTACTGGGGTGGCCTCGAAGGCCACAACGCCTACCTCGACGCCCTCGAGTTCCGGATCTCGGCCGATGTCGACTCCGCCTACCAGGCCTTCGAGGCCGGCCAGGGCCAGACCGGCTACATCCCGCCCGGCCGCACCGAGGAGGCGCTGGTGAAGTACCCCCAGCACAACGCCACCGAGGAGACCCTCGGGACCTACTACTTCGCCTTCAACATGAACGACCCGGTGGTCGGCGGCGACGAGAACCTCCCCCTCCGCCAGGCCATGGCCCTGGCCATCGACAAGCAGGCCATCGTCGACACCGTCTACAGCGGAGGGCGCCAGGTGGCCACCGGCCACACCCCGCCGGCCCTGCCCGGCTACGAAGAGGGCCTCAGCGACATCGCCGGCGCCGGCGCACCCGACGTCGAACGGGCCCGGGGACTGCTCGAGGAATGGGGCGGCCAGGTCACCGAGCCCATCCGGCTGAACTTCAACGCCGGCGCCGGCCACGAGCCGGTGGTCCAGATCATCCAGGCCAACCTGGAGGAGATCGGCAT
This sequence comes from Actinomycetota bacterium, assembly GCA_019348495.1. Taxonomy (GTDB): domain Bacteria; phylum Actinomycetota; class Acidimicrobiia; order Acidimicrobiales; family CADCSY01; genus JADDRA01. The sequence goes on from JAHWJI010000049.1 coordinate 12,250, forward strand.
CCCCTCCACCCTCGACGGGCGGGACTCCACCACCTACTTCAGCCAGATGCGCGCCGGCGAGGGCCAGTTCTTCCGGGCCGGGTGGATCTGGGACTACGTGGCCTACGACAACGGCCTGTACCCGCTGTTCCACAGCGAGTCGATCGGCGGTGACAACCTGGCCCAGTACGACAACCCCGAGTACGACGAGTTGATCGACACCGCCCGGTCCACCACCGAGGAGGCCGAGGCCAACGCCCTGTACCGCCAGGCGGAGACGCTCGTGCTCGAAGACGTGGCCGTGGTGCCGCTCAACTGGTACACGGGCCAGATCGTCTACGACGAGTCGGTCAACAACTTCATCCAGAGCCCCCTGCAGTTCGTGGCCTACGACCAGATCTGGCTCGAGCCCTAGGCCGGCACGTCGCTTGTCGAGCGCCGCCGGCGAGGCAGCGTCGTGGCCACGGTGCTCCGCCGCCGCTGCCCGCCACCGAGAGGGGAGCCGTGGGTAGCTACATCCTCCGCCGTCTCGCCCTGGTCCCGCTGTTGGTGTGGGGAGCGGTCACGGTGCTGTTCGTGGTGTTCTTCGTCATGCCCGGTGACCCGGTCCAGCAGCTGGTGGGGGAGCGGGCCGTGCCCGAGACGGTGCGGGCCAACATCGAGGCCCGTTACGGTCTCGACCGACCGGTGTGGGTGCAGTACGGCCGCTACTGGCGGCAGCTGGCCACGGGCGACCTCGGGGAGTCCTACCAGAACCGGCGGGAGGTGAGCTCGATCGTGGCCGACACCGGTGCCGCCAGCCTGCGCCTGGCCACCTGGGCCGTGCTCATCGAGGTGGTGGTGGGCATCACCACCGGGGTGGTCTCGGCCGTACGGCGCTACTCGTTCGTCGACGCCTTGACCACGGTGTCGACCACCATGTTGGTGGCCGTGCCGGTGTTCGTGTTGGGCTACCTGTTCCAGTACGCCTTTGGGGTGTTCACCTTCCAGAACGACCTTCCCGAGTGGCTGCGCTTCCCCGTCCAGGGCATCGGCCCCGACTCCTGGACGCTGTTCTTCCTGCCCACCAACGGTCAGTGGCGCTACCTGGTGCTCCCCGCCTTCGCCCTGGCTTCGGTGTCCACCGCCCTGGTGGCCCGCATGATGCGCTCCACCATGCTCGAGGTGCTGCGAGCCGACTACATGCGCACGGCCATGGCCAAGGGGCTCTCCGAGCGACAGGTCGTGCTTCGCCACGGCCTGCGCAACGCCATGATCCCGGTGGTGACCCTGATCGGGCTCGACCTCGGCATCCTGATCGGCTCGGCGGTGCTGACCGAGACGGTGTTCAACTGGCCGGGGATGGGAACGGCGATCTTCGCCGCCATCCTCACCCAGGACGCACCGGTGGTGCTGGGCCTGGTGCTGGTCCTGGTGGTGGCCTACATCTTCATCAACCTGCTGGTCGACCTCAGCTACGGGCTGTTCGACCCTCGTATCCGCTACGGCGACGAAGGCGCACGCTGATGGCCACCGGCACCCGGGCAACTTCCCGTGTCCCTGCTTCGGGGGTCACGCCGGTCGGTGCCGTGAGCACCGGCATCGGAGTGGCACTCGGGTCCCGGCGCGCCCCGAGGGGCGACGTCTGGCGCCGCTTCCGGCGCAACAAGCTGGCCATGGCCGGCCTGGCCGTCGTCACCGTGCTCGTGCTCGCCGCCCTGTTGGCGCCCGTGCTCAGCCCCTTTGACCCCAATGCCATCGACACCAACGCCAGCCGCCAACCACCGGGCGCCGAGCACTGGTTCGGCACCGACCTGTTGGGTCGTGACCTGTTCACCCGGGTGCTGTACGGGGCCCAGACGTCGCTGCAGGTGGGGGTCTTCGCCGTGGTCATCGCCACGTCCATCGGCCTGGTGGCCGGAGCGGTGGCCGGCTACTACGGGGGAAAGGCCGACACCCTCATCATGCGGGTGACCGACGTGTTCCTGGCCTTTCCCTACCTGCTGCTGGCCATCGCGGTGATCGTGGCCATCGGCCGCAGCAAGGGCACGGTCATCGTGGTCATCGGCTTCCTCGGGTGGATGGCCGTGGCTCGGCTGTTCCGGTCGCGGGTGTTGTCGGTGAAAGAGGTGGAGTACGTGGAGGCGGCCCGAGCGGCCGGATGCTCAGACCTTCGCATCATCACCCGTCACATCCTTCCCAACGCCATCCAGCCGGTGATCGTCTACGCCACGGTGCTCGTGGGTACCGCCGTGCTGGCCGAAGCGGCGCTGTCGTTCCTCGGTGCGGGCATCGTGGAGCCCACGGCTGCGTGGGGGTTGATGGTGGCCGACGGCCGCCGTTTCCTGTTCACCTCGCCCCACATGCTGTTCTTCCCCGGCGCCGCCATCTTCGTGACGGTCATGGCCTTCGTCTTCGTCGGTGACGGCTTGCGGGACGCCCTCGACCCCAAGCTGAGGTGATGACCGAGCCGGGGGAGTTGTTGTTGTCGGTGCGGGACCTGCGCACCGAGTTCCGCACCGACGCCGGCGTGGTCAAGGCGGTCGACGGCGTGTCGTACGACGTCTACGAGAACGAGGTCGTCGGGATCGTGGGGGAGTCGGGCTCGGGCAAGTCGGTGACCGCCATGAGCATCATGGGCCTGGTCCCCGATCCACCCGGACGCATCACGTCGGGCCAGGCCGTCTGGAAGGGGCGTGACCTGATCGGCCTGGACGACAAGGCCTTGCGGGGCGTGCGCGGCGGGGAGATCGCCGTGGTCTTCCAGGACCCCATGAGCTCGCTCAACCCGGTGCACACCGTGGGTCGCCAGATCGCCGAGATGGTCCGGCTCCACCGCCGGGCGTCGCGCAAGCAGGCAGCGGAGCGGGCGGTGGAGATGATGGACCTGGTCGGCATACCCCAGGCCCGACGCCGGGCCCGCAGCTACCCACATGAGTTCTCCGGCGGCATGCGCCAACGGGTGATGATCGCCATGGCCCTGTCGTGCGAGCCCGACCTGCTCATCGCCGACGAGCCCACCACCGCCCTCGACGTCACCATCCAGGCCCAGGTGCTGGAGCTGCTCCAGGAGGTCAAGGAGCGGACGAGCTCGGCCATCCTGCTGATCACCCACGACCTCGGGGTGGTGGCGGGCATGGCCGACCAGGTGCTGGTCATGTACGCCGGCAAGGCGGTGGAGCGGGGTAGCGCCCCCGAGGTCTTCCACCGATCCCAGCATCCCTACACGCTCGGGTTGCTGTCGTCGCTGCCCCGGGTCGACGAGGACGCCGGTACCCGGCTGCGGCCCATCCAGGGCACCCCTCCTTCGCTCATCCACCTGCCGCCGGGGTGCTCGTTCCACCCCCGCTGCCCCTTCGCCCGCACACCGGCGCCCTGCGTCACCGACGAACCGCCGTTGGAGGAGGCGGTGACACCCGGCCACGCCGCCGCCTGCCACTTCGCCGAGGAAGTGTCCGCTGCCGACGTCTTGGCCCCTTCCCCGTCCTCGTCGGCCGACACACCTTGACCGCTCCCCAGCCGACGGGCGCGGCGATGGCAACCGCCGAGGAGGCCGAGGCACCCCTGTTGGAGGTACGTGACCTGGTCAAGCACTTCCCGGTGCGGGGCAGGGTGCTGCGACGCAGCCTCGACAAGATCCACGCCGTGTGCGGGGTGTCGTTCACGCTGTCGCGAGGCCAGACCCTCGGCCTGGTGGGCGAGTCGGGGTGCGGCAAGTCGACCACCGGCCGACTGGTGCTTCGCCTGCTCGACGCCACTGCCGGCTCGGTGCGGATGGAGGGCCAGGAGGTGCTCGAGGCCTCCAAGCGCGAGGTCCGGGCGCTTCGACGCCGGATGCAGATGGTGTTCCAGGACCCGTACGGCTCGCTCAACCCCCGTATGACGGTGCGGGCCATCGTCTCGGAGCCGCTGCGGGTGCACGGACGCTACGGCGGCGACGGCGCCCATCGGGTCGAGCAGCTCCTCGAGCGGGTCGGCCTCGCCCCCGAGCACTCGGGGCGATATCCGCACGAGTTCTCCGGGGGCCAGCGCCAGCGCATCGGCATCGCCCGGGCGCTGGCCCTCGGTCCCCAGCTGCTGGTGCTCGACGAGCCGGTATCGGCGCTCGACGTGTCCATCCAGGCCGGGGTGGTGAACCTGCTGGAGGACCTTCAGGACGAACTGGGGCTGACCTATGTGTTCATCGCCCACGACCTGTCGGTCGTCCGGCACATCTCCGACCACGTGGCGGTGATGTACCTGGGCAAGATCGTGGAGATCGGCACCCGCGACGACGTCTACGCCCGGGCCGCCCACCCCTACACCCAGGCCCTGCTCTCGGCCGTGCCCGTGCCCGACCCCGAGCGTGAACGGGCACGACGCCGGGTCGTGCTCACCGGCGACGTGCCCAGCCCCATCGACCCGCCGTCGGGCTGTCGGTTCCGCACCCGTT
>JAHWJI010000004.1 GCA_019348495.1 Actinomycetota bacterium
CGCTTGTACCGCCGCCTGCTCGGCCTGCTGGCGGCTGCGGGCCAGATCCTCCCGGGCGGAGCGCAGCTCGTCGAGCACCTGGGCGTCGCGCTGGGCCTGGAAGTCGAGAAGGGCGCTGCGTCGGGAGGCATCGGCGATCGAGTCCGACGTCAGCACCACCGTGGGGCCGCCGGCCACGGGCCGCATGTACTCCTCGATGGCCACCTCGCGCACCAGGTCCTCGAGGCCGGCGATCTCCTCCTCGCCCCGGCGTTCCTCGGCCTGGGCCTGGGCCAGGCGGGCGGCGGCCAGGTCCGCGGCCCGGCGGGCGTCGCCCAGCAGGGCCTGTTGATCGGCGACGTTGGCGTCGAGGTCACCCAGCGCCTGGGTGACCTCGTCGTTGGTGGCCTGAAGGGCGTCGAGCTCGCCGGCTACCGCCGCCTGCTCGGACCGGACGCGTTCACGCTCGGCCCGGGGGTTGGACCCTTGCGCCGCGCCCGCGGTGGAAGGGCTCACGGTGCCGAGCAACACCACTCCGGCCGTGGCGATCAGGGCCCGGACTCGGTGTCCTCTCGCTACGTGCACACGTCGTCCCCTCGGTTCTCGCTGCGAGCCTTGCCAGCCGCGGAGCGCTCTCGACCCCGGTCCCCGTCGTCATCGGTCCGTCACACTGTGACACAACGGGCGAGGGTGACGGAACAGGCTGCGCTAAGAGGCTGCGCGGATAGGCGAAGCAGAGCCTCGGTCTCGGCGGCGGAGCCGCCGAGCCTGCGGGAACCTTGCCTATCCGCGGTACCTCTTAGGCCGGTGTCAGGCCGGTCGTCAGGCCGGGACCGCCTCGTCGGCCACGACCTCGCCGGTGGAGAGCACGAGGCCGTCCCGGCAGTGGGCTTCGACCCGGCCGTCGCCGAACTGCTGGTGGTAGAGACGGGCGTAGAGGCCGCCCCGGTCCACCAGCTCCTCGTGGGTGCCCCGCTCCACGATGCGCCCGCCGTCGACGGCGAAGATGACGTCGGCGGCCCGGATGGTGGACAGCCGGTGGGCCACGGCGATGGTGGTACGACCCCGCATCAACGGCTCCAGGGCGGCCTGGACCAGGCGCTCGTTGGTGGTGTCCAATGCCGAGGTGGCCTCGTCGAGGATGAGGACGCGGGGATCGTGCAGGATCACCCGGGCGATGGCCATGCGCTGCTTCTCCCCGCCCGAGAGGCGGTAGCCCCGCTCTCCCACCCTGGTCTCGAGCCCGTCGGGGAACTGCTCGATGCGCTCCCAGATGTGGGCCGCCCGGGCTGCCGCCTCCAGCTCGGCGTCGGTGGCGTCAGGCTTGCCGTAGCGCAGGTTGTCCCGCACGGTGGCGTGGAACAGGTAGCTCTCCTGGGTCACCATGCCGACCAGCGAGGCCAGCGAGTCGCTCCGCAGCCGGCGCACGTCGATGCCGTCGATCTCCACCGAGCCGCTCTGCACGTCGTAGAGGCGGGGGATGAGCGAGGAGATGGTGCTCTTGCCGGCACCGCTGGGGCCGACCAGGGCGGCCAGCTGCCCGGGCCGGACCTCGAAGTCGATGCCGTCGAGAGCCCACGGTCGGGTGGGGACCGCCTCCCCGACGAGCCCATCGGCGGGCCCACCGGCGGCGGCGGCGTCGTCGACGGGGGCGGCCACGTCGTCGTAGCGGAAGCGCACGTGGCGGAAGGCGACGTGGCCGGTGGCGTCCTCGGGGGCGAGGGCCACGGCGTCGGGCGCCTCCACGATGTCCTGGCGCAGGTCGAGGTAGCCGAAGATGCGGTCGAACAGCGCCAGCGACGAGCGCAGCTCCACCGAGACCTGCAGGAGCTGGCTGAAGGGGAAGAACAGCCGGGTCTGGAGGGTGGTGAAGGCGACGATGGTGCCGGCCGTGACCGCACCGGGGCCACGGGAGGCGAGCACCAGGCCGGCGACGAGGTACACCAGCGCCGGGGTGGCCGACAAGAAGGTGAAGATCACGGTGTAGAAGGACTGGCCGATCATCTGCTGGCGCACCGACAGCTCGGCCAGGCGCTGGTTGTGGGCCTGGAAGCGGGCGGCCTCCTGGCGGCTGCGGCCGAAGAGCTTGGCCAGCAGTATCCCCGAGACCGACAGCGTCTCCTGGGTGACGGCGCTGACGTCGGCCATCGTCTCCTGGGCCTCGGCCGTCACCTTGCGCCGGCGCTCGCCCACCAACTTCGACAACCAGGCGAACAGCGGCATGGTGACCAGCGTCAGGAGGGTGAGCGGCGGCGACAGCACGGCCATGGCCACCAGCGCGCTGGCCATGATCACGACGTTGGACAAGATGTCGGACAGCGTGGAGGTGACCACGGTCTGGACACCACCCACGTCGTTGGTGAGCCGCGACTGGATCTCACCGGTGCGGGTGTCGGTGAAGAAGCGCAGGGACAGGTGCTGGAGGTGGTCGAACAGCCGCTCGCGCAGGTCGCGCATCACCCGCTGGCCCACCACGTTGGCCCGCCAGGTCTGGATCAGGCCCACGGCCCCCCCGACCACGGGCAACACCACCATGATGGCGGCCAGCACCCCGAGGCGACCCAGGTCGGGACCGCCCCCGCCCGGCGGGAACAGAGCGGTGTCGAAGACCACCTTGATGAGCAGGGGGTTGACCACGCCCACGCCGGCCCCGACGAGGACGAGCGCGACGATGGCGACCACCTCGCGGCGGTAGGGCCGGAAGATCCCGACGATGCGACGAGCGGTGCTGGGGGCCGGCGGCGGCGGTGCGGGGTCGACGGCGGTCACGGAGACCAGCGTACGAACCGGTGCCGGCGGCCACGTCGGGCGCAGGGACGATTCCGCCTCGGCCGCAAGGCCTAGCCGGCGGTAGTGTCCCGGCGTGGACGCCGTCATCTTCGATGTCGACGGGACGTTGGGCGACACCGAGCGCGATGGGCACCGGGTGGCGTTCAACCTGGCCTTCGAGGAGCTCGGGTTGGCCTACCGCTGGGACGTCGAGACCTACGGCAAGCTCCTGGAGATCACCGGGGGCCGCCAGCGCCTGCACGCCTACCTCGAGGGCCAGGGCATGGCCCAGGTGGAGCGCGACGACGTCGTCCCCCGCCTGCACACCCGCAAGAACGAGCGGTTCCAGGAGCTGGTGGCCGACGGGCGCATCGAGCCCCGCCCCGGCACCACCGCCCTGCTCGACGAGCTGGAGGGGGCCGGTGTCCGCCTGGCCGTGGCCACCACCGGGTCCCGGGCGTGGGTGGAGCCCCTCCTCGATCGGCTCTTCGGCCCGGGCCGGTTCTCGCCGGTCGTCACCGGTGACGAGGCCCCGGTGCGCAAGCCCGACCCCAGTGCCTACCTCCAGGCGCTCGAGGGCCTGGGCCTCGCCGCCTCGTCGGTCCTGGCGGTGGAGGACTCGAACAACGGCCTGGTGGCCGCCCGGGCGGCGGGCCTGGCCTGCGTGGTGGTGGCCAACGACTACACCGCCGATCACGACTTCCACGGTGCTGCGCTGGTCGTGGACACCTTCGAGGATCTCGACCTCGCCACCCTGGAACGAGCCTTGATGTCGAAGGGGGAGGACTGAAGCCGGCGCCGGCCGTATCCTCGGCCGGGATGGCCGACATCCAAGACCCCCACGAGTGGCTCTCGTTCGAGGATCCCGAGGAGGACCGGACCTGGCTGTTCGACCTCACCTTCCTCCTCAGCCGCTGGACCTGCATCTACGGCCGGGGCTGTCCGGGAATCGACAGCCGGCCCGACATCGGCTGCTGCTCGCACGGCGCCTACTTCACCGACGACGCCGACCGGGGCGCCGTCGAGGCCGCGGCCGCCGCCCTCACCCCTGCGCAATGGCAGTTCGCCGCTGTGGGTCGCCGGGCAGGCATCGCCCGCCGGGTGGCCGGCGGGAGCTGGAAGACCCGCGTGCACCAGGGTGGCTGCATCATGCTCAACCGGGCCGGCTTCCCGGCGGGGGCCGGCTGTGCGCTGCACCTGGCCGCCCTCCAGGGCGGCCAGCGGCCCATGGACCTCAAGCCCGAGGTGTGCTGGCAGGTCCCGCTGCGACGAGTCGACAGCGTCGACGAGGTGGGCCACGTCACCTCCACCGTGCGGGAGTGGAAGCGCCGCGACTGGGACGAGGGCGGACGGGACTTCCACTGGTGGTGCATCGAGGAGGCCCAGGCCTTCGCCGGGGACGACACCGTGTTGTCGACCATGGCCGACGAGTTGGCGGCCCTGGTCGGCCAACCCGTCTACGACCTGTTGGTGGGTGCCCTGGCCGAGCGCTTCGCCGGCGCGCCTGCCGCCACCACCGTCGTGCCCCACCCGGCGCTGCGGGTGGCGCCGGTCTCCTGAGTGGCCGGCAGCGAGGTGCCCGGCGCCGCGGCCGGGGTGGCCGGCATCGACGACGTGGTCGCCCTGATCGAGCGCCAGCGGGCCGAGGGCCTGCACGCCGGGGCCCAGCTCTACGTCAGCCTGTGGGGAGAGGTGGTCTGCGACGTGGCCGTGGGCGAGGCCCGGGCCGGCCGTGCGCTGCGCAGCGACGACCTCATGTTGTGGTACTCCTCGACCAAGCCCCTGACCGCGGTGGCCGTGGCCCAGCTCCTAGAGCGCGGGGCGCTGGCCCTCGACGACGAGGTGGGGCGCTACGTCGCCGGTTGGGGCGGGGGCAAGGAGCGCTGCACCGTGCGCCACGTGCTGACCCACATGGGTGGCTTCGCCCAGGCCGAGACCTTCGACGACGACGTCTCCTGGGACGAGGCCGTGGCCCGCATCGCCGCCCACCGGGCCGCCTACCCCCCCGGCACCTGGGCCAGCTACCACGCCACCTCGGGTTGGAAGATCCTGGGGGAGATCGTCCGGGTGGTCGACGGCCGTCCCATCGACACCTACCTGCGGGAGGAGGTCATGGCGCCGGCGGGCATGGTCTCGTCGTGGCTGGGCGTCCCCCTGGCCGACCAGGATCGCCTGGGCGAGCGCCTGGTGCCGCTGCACTGGACCGGCCACGTCATGCCGGTCATGGCCGACGGCGCCATCTCCATGCAGCCGTACCACATCGAGGACATCCACGATCAGCCCTGGCACCGGGCCAAGGTGGAACCGGGCGCCGGAGGACGGGGCCCGGCGTCGGACCTCGGTCGCTTCTACGAGGCGCTCCTGGTCGACCACGCCGAGCGGCTCTTCCGCAGACCCCTCACCCTCGACCTGCTCACCGCCTGCCACCGCAGCGGGGTCCTGGACCGGATCTTCCTCTCCAGCCCCCCCTGGGGCCTCGGGGTCCAGATCGCTGGCAGCATGAGCGGCACCATCGGCTACCGGGCCTTCGGCCACAGCGGCATGGCCTCCAGCCGGGGCCTGTGCGACCCGGTCGAGGGCCTGGTCATGGTCTTCGTCTGCAACGGCCTCACCGGCCCCATCGAGAACCGCAACCGCATGACCGACGTCACCAACGCGGTCTACGCCGCGGTCTGCCCCCAACCGAAGGGCCCGAGGGTCGCCCCAGCAGTGGCGCTCAGCTGACTGCGGGGTCAGCGGCGGAAGCCGCTGAGGTGGGCCCACAGCTCGGGGCCGGTGGTGCGCCAGTCGTAGAGCGAGCCGCCGATGGCGCCCCGCTCACCAGCGGCGGCGATCATGCCCTCGACGTCGGAGGTGGTGGTGGCGTCGGCGATGCCGCCAACGGTGTGGACCACGGCGTGGTCGCCCACGTGGGCCCGGAGCCGGTCGATGTTCTCGGCGGTGTAGCGGTAGCCGTCGCGGTAGCCGGAGGCGCCGGTGCGGAAGCTCTGGTAGGCCATGGGCACCCACACGTCGTACAACGGCGCCAGCTCCGACCAGGGAAAGCCGGGCCAGAACGAGGGGTTGACGACCTCCATCACCACCGGCGGGAAGACGATGGCCCCCAGCGCCACGCCGGGAAGGGCCTGGCGCAGGTCATGGCTGAGCTCCACCAGCCGTCGGTTGCGCTCGTCGGTGTCGGTCACGTCACGTGACTCGATGTCGACGGCCACGGCGTCGACGTCGAGGGTGGCCGCGGCCAGGAGCCGGCGCAGGTCGGCAGCCGGGTCGACGAAGGTGGGCAGGTACCACGCCACCACATGCATCCCCCGGGCTTGGGCCCGCTCGATGAGGGGCACCAGGCGTTCGGGCTCCAGGATGTCGGCCGGGGCGTTCCAGCGTGAGGTCTGCACGTAGAGCGTCTGCACACCGAGATCGGCCATGCGGTCGATGTCGGCCACCTCGACCAGGGGGCCGTCCTTGCCGAAGGTGCGGCTCCAGTCGTAGGCATCGATCCAGGTGCCCAGGCCGGCATAGACCTCCACCCCACCGGCGACGGCGCCCGGTGGCGGCGCAGCCAGCACCGGGGGGGCCCAGGCCACCGTCGTGGGGGGCACGATGGGCACGGGGGCCACGACGGCGGGGACAACGGCGGGGCCCACGGTGGTCGTCGTGGACAGGTCGAGGGCTCCATCGCCACCCACGACGCCAACGAGCGAATCGGCGGCCTCCGTGGCCACCGCCGGAGTGGGCGGGGAGCCGGCCCCGCTCGAGCGGTAGAGGGCCCCCTCGTGCACGACCCCAGAGGGCCGAGCGCAGCCGGCCAGGGCGAGGGACACCATGGTGAGCAGCACGAAGCCCGCCGTCGTCTTCCTCGGTTGCACGAGGCGCGAGCCTACGTCACCGGCGAGCGACTAGGCCTCGCCGGCCACCTCGTCCTCCTCGAGGTCCTCGTGCAGGCACCAGGAGGCGTGCTCGGCCCCGGGCTTGGCGTTGCACTCGGGGCAGGGCTCGATCTCGATGAACCCGACATCGCCCAGACGAAGCTCGCTCGAGGCGTGCTTGACGGCTCGAGCCTCCTCATAGCGCCGATGCCGGCCCTTTTTCACCACGGTCTCTCCCGTCTCGAACGGCAGCCCGAGGGAGTTTATCGCCTGGCGCAATGCCGCCCTACCCTCTCGCGATGGCAGAGCTCCCTTGGTGGCGGTCAGCCGTGGTCTACCAGATCTACCCGCGCTCCTTCGCCGCCGAGGGGGTGGGCGGAGAAGCCGGGGTGGGCACCCTCGAAGGCGTCCGCCGCCACCTCGACCACCTGGTCTGGCTGGGCGTCGACGCCCTGTGGCTCTCTCCGTTCTTCCGCTCCCCCATGGCCGACTTCGGCTACGACGTGAGCGACCACTGCGACGTCGATCCCATCTTCGGGACTCTGGCGGACTTCGACCGCCTCCTGGCCGATGCCCACGACCGGGGCCTGCGAGTGCTCATCGACTGGGTGGCCAACCACACCTCGGACCGCCACCCCTGGTTCGTCGACTCCCGGTCCTCCCGCCAGAGCGCCCATCGCCGGTGGTACCTGTGGCGCGACCCCTCGCCCGGCGGCGGCCCACCCAACAACTGGCGGGCGGCGTTCGGCCAGGACGTGCCGGCCTGGACCCTTGATCCCGCCACCGGGCAGTACTACCTCCACCTCTTCCTGCCCGAGCAACCCGACGTCGACTGGTCGCACCGCCCGCTCGTCGAGGCCATGCACGACGTGCTCCGGTTCTGGCTCGACCGCGGCGTCGACGGCTTTCGCGCCGACGCCATCCACGCCATCGGCAAGGACCCCGCCCTGGCCGACGAGCCGGAGACCCTGGTCGGTCAGCCCCGTTCGTCGACCAACGACCACCCGTCCACCCACGAGCTCCTGCGGGAGGTCAGGACGCTGGTCGACTCCTACCCGGACCAGCGGGTGATGGTGGGCGAGGTGTACCTTCTCGAGACGGCCAAGGTGGCGCCCTACTACGGCGAGGGCGACGAGCTCCACCTGGCCTTCAACTTCCCCCCGCTGTACACCCCGTGGGAGGCCACCGCTTGGCGGACGCGCCTCGAGGAGGTCGAGCGCCACTTCGTCGAGGTCGACGCCTGGCCCACCTGGGTGCTGGGCAACCACGACAACCCCCGACCCCGGACCCGCTACGACAGCGAGGCCCGGGCCCGGGCGGCGGCGTTCCTCCTGCTCGGCCTACAGGGAACGCCGTTCCTCTACGCCGGCGACGAGCTCGGCCTGGAGGACGCGGTGATCGCTCCGGAGCAGGCGGTCGACCCCGGGGGGCGCGACGGGTGCCGGGCCCCCATCCCCTGGGACGCCTCCCCCGACCACGGATGGGCGAGGCCACCGTGGCTCCCCTGGCCCCCGCAGGCCGAGACCCGCAACGTCGAGGTCCAGCGGCGCGACGCCGGTTCGATCCTCCACCTGTACCGCCGCCTGCTGGCCGCCCGGCGTGCCAGCCCCGCCCTGTCGCTGGGCGGCTCCACGATCCTCGACCACGCCCCCGAGGGGGTGCTGGCCTGGGCCCGGGACACCCCCCAGGACCAGCGGGTGGTGGCGGTCAACTTCACCGGCGCCGCTCGAGCGCTGTCGCCGGGTGAAGGCTGGGCCGTCGAGGTGTCCAGCGACGGCCACGGCGAGGGCGAGCCCTGGACCGGCCAGCTCGGCGCCGACCAGGCCGTCGTCCTGCGCCCCTGACGCCGGTCAGCCCTCGGACGTCCAGGGCGCGCGGGGGCGAGGGACGTCGAAGCCCACCAGGTCTCCCGAACGACGCTCGAGCGTCAAGCCGCCCTTGCCGTCGAAGGCCAGCGCCAGCTCGCCTCGGACCAGCCGCCGGGCCGGCCGGCCCACCAGCTGCTCGCGCCACCCCTTGGCCAGGCGGGCCTCGGGGTCGTCGTTGAGGAACGCGGTGAGGTCGTTGCGGGTGGCGAGCAGGGCGGGGTCGATGGCCAGCTCCCGGCTGAGCTGGCTCACCCAGGCCACCAGCAGGGCCAGCGCCGGTCGTAGCTCACGGTCGAGGTCGTCGCGCCGGGGTTGGACCAGAGCCGACTCGGGGACCGACCTCCCGGCCTCGACGGCGGTGAGGATCTCGCGACCCTGAGCCCCCCGGGTGTGGCGCTGGTCGACCCCGCGGATGCGGTGCAGCTGATCGAGGTCCTTGGGGACCTCGCCGGCGATGCCCACCAAAGCCAGGTCGGACAGCACGAAACGCACCGGCTGGTCGGTGGCCGCCGCCCGGCGCTCCCGCCACGCGGCCAGGGAGTGCACGATCCCCCTCGTCCGGCCCCGCAGGGAACGGCTCTCCTTGAGCCGCAACCAGGCGTCCTCGGGCGCCGGCGGGCCCCAACGTCGGGTGCGCAGCTCCTCGCACTCGGCCTCGGCCCAGGCCAGGCGCCCGCAGGCCTCCAACTCCGCCCGGAGCAGCTCGGCCAATTCCAAGAGGTGATCCACGTCGGCGGCGGCGTAGCGCTGCTGTTCGAGGTCCAGGGGCCGGCGCATCCAGTCGGTGAGGCGGCTGGCCTTGGGGAGGTCGACGCCGAGGATCCGGCTGGCCAGCGAGGCCAGCGACGGTGTGGAGAAACCCAGGAAACCAGCGGCGAGCTGGGTGTCGAACAACCGCGAGGGCACGGCCCCGCAGCCTCGCTCCAGCACCTCCAGGTCCTGGCTGGCGGCGTGCATGACGGCCAGGCCGGGGCCCTCGAGCACGCGGCGCAGGGGGGTGATGTCGACAGCCAGCGGGTCGACCAGCACCGTGCCACCGGCCCAGGCGATCTGCACCAGCGCCAGCCGGGGGTAGTAGGAGCGCTCCCGATGGAACTCGGTGTCGACCGCGTAGGCCGGGGCGTCGGCCAGGGCGGCCACCACCTCGGCCAACCCGTCGTCGTCGTCGATCACTCGAGCGGGGGCCGACGCCTCCTCGCCGCCGGCCCCCGGAGGCTGAGGGCTGGAGGGCACTGACCGTCTCAGCCTGGCTCCGTGCCCGACACCACCGGGTTGCCCGCCTCTGCCCACCCCTGGGTGCCGCCGGCCACGTTCACCGCCCGGTAGCCGGCGCCGTTGAGGGCCTCGGTGGCCACGGCGCTGCGACCGCCGCCGCGGCAGACGACGTAGACGTCCTCGTCGTGGGGCACCTCGGTGTGGCGGGTGGAGAGCTGGTCGAGGGGGATGAGGTGGGCGCCGGGGACATGGCCCGCCTCGTACTCGTCGGGCTGGCGGACGTCGAGCACCCAGGCGCCCTCGGCCCGGACCTCGGCCAGCCGATCGACGTCGACCTCGGGCACGGTGGTCTCGCTCATGGTCCCCCAGTCTGACGGATGTCGGCGGCGTTCGACCAACCGTGTCGCTCGAGATCACCCGGGGTGTCCACGTCGGCCACGGCTCGCGGCGAGATCCCGGCCACGGTCACGACCACCAGAGCCTCCAGCATCCGGTGCACCGCCCGCTCGCCCCGGTCGAACGCAGCCTCGACCGAGGGAAGGGCCGAGCGCCGCCAGGCGGCGTGGAGGGGCTGGCGCCGCCCGGCGCCGAGCACCGGGACGGCGACGTCGGCGTGGGCCGCGGCGGCCAGGGCGGCGAGCACGAGGCCGACGGCACCGGCTTCGGCGCCGGGCACGTCACAGGCCAGGATCACCACCACCTCGTGGGGGGCCCGGGCGAGGGCGGTCATCACCGCCCCGAGTGGCCCCTCGCCCGGGTGGTCGTCGGCCACCGGCTCCAGTCCGAGGCGCCGGAGCGCCGAGCCGTCGCCGCCGATCCCGAGCACGGGCCCGTCGGCGCCGGCCTCGACGAGGGCGGCGGCGGCGATGGCGGCCAGCGGCCGCCCGTCGAGCTCGATCAGGGCCTTGTCGCGACCCATGCGCCGACTGGCTCCGCCGGCCAGCACGGCGCCGGTGAAAGGTGGGAGCGTCGTCATGGCGGCCGGGGCACTACTCCAGCAGCGCTCGCCCCACCTGATGGCCGACGGCGGCGGCGGTGAGACCCAGCGCCAGGGAGACCGCCACGTAGGTGAGGGCCACACCCATGCGACCCTCGTTCGAGAGGGTCAGCGCTTCGAAGGTGAACGTGGAGAAGGTGGTGAAGGCGCCGAGGAAGCCCACGGTCAGAGCGGACAGCACCTCCGGCGACAGGCGTGTGGTACCCCACGCCACCAGGACGCCCAGGGCGAACGAGCCCACGACGTTGACCGCCAGCGTCGCCAGCGGGAACGACCGGGGACCGACCACGGTGTTGACACCGGCCCGGCACAGGGCCCCGGCGGCGCCGGCCACGGCGATCATGGCGATCAGGGCCACGCGGGACACTGGATCAACCGCCGTAGTTCATGCGCGTGTCCTCCATGCGCAGCACCTCGGTGTCCTCGGCGGACTGGAACCCGGCATCGACCACCTCGCCCACGAAGAAGCTGTGGTTGCCGGCGTCGACGACCTGGCGGAGCTCGCAGTCGAGGTAGCCGGGCGCTTGGTCGAGGATCGGCGCCCCGCTGGCGCCGTGGTGGAAGGCGAAGCCGTTGAGCGTCATGGCCTCGGGGTCGACCTCGACGGGCTTGGTGAACTTGCGGACGATGGCTCGGTCGTCTCGGGCCACCGTGCACAGACTGAACACCCGGCCCTCGCTGATGAGCTCATGGGTGAGCGCCGACTTCTCCACGCCGATGCCCACGAGCTTGGGCTCGAACGACAGCTGCGTGGCCCAGTTCAAGGTCATGGCGTTGCGCCGCTCACCGGCCCGGCTGCCCACCACATACAGGCCGTAGGGCAGGGTCCACAGCACCCGGCGGCGGAGCTTGTCGTACTCCTCGCGCTGCTCGTCGGTTTCCACCCCCGGGGGGAAGGGGCCAATGGGTCCGGTTCCACCTGGCGCAGCCATGCCGGCGACCCTAGCCAGGCGGCCAGAGTGGGCGTGGCGCCCCGATCTTCTCTGTCGACAAGCGGGAGCGCTGACCCTCCGCTCGCCAGCGCGCCTTGAAGCGGCGTTGGTGCGGCAGAGGGGTTCTCTGGTTTCGGAGTTGGTCGAGCCAGCGCCTCAGCAATTGCCAGAGGACGGGAGGGAACAAGGTGAGCAACCAGGAACAGACCGGGGGGATGCCCGGCGAAGAGCTGCCGGCGGACCGGGGCAAGCCGTTGGAGGAGCTGGAGGGCGAGGACCACCAAGCCTCTACGGCGATCCTGTGCGGTGGGATGTGAGTCCGTAAGGGACGCGGCCGCCGCTGGTCGAGCCGCTGCAGACCGCCGTGGTGCGCTGCCAGAAGGTGCGCCAGGTCTACGCCGGCCGGTCGTCCGCGACGGCGGCCCGACCGAGTGGCACTTCGACCCCTGGGGCCTGGTCGACAAGGACGGACCCTGGTACGTGGTCGCCGGGACCGACCGTGGGCAGCGCACGTTCCGGCTGGACCGGATCGTCGAGGCCGAGGCGACCGAGCTACCCGCCAGCCGCCCGGCGGAGTCGAACTGGCCGACGCTTGGCAGCGAGTCTCGACGAGGTGGAGCACCGGCTCCCGGGCGCCGGCGACCGTGCTGGTCGCTCCCGGGCTGGTCCCCGCGCTGCAGGCCAGTTTCGGGCGCTGTGCCGATGTCGTCAGCGAGGAGCCCGACGGGCGACTCCGGGCCCGGGTAGCCGCCCAGTCGAACACCGCGGTCGCTGAGCAATCAGCCGGCTGGGCAACGATGGTCGAGGTGGTGGGGAAGGGTCCGTCACCCACTGCTGAACGCAGCCCCAGCGAAGAGCGCGAAAGGAAGTAGCTTCGCCGGGGCGAGCCCGAGAGAGCCCCTCACAGGCGGCCGACGAGCCAGGCCAGGAGCTGTATCGCCCGCCAGCCCAGGTAGGCGAGCACGGCGACCATCAGGAGCTTGAAGTGCCAGGGCGCGGCGGGGTGCTCGTCGCTTGCGGGCCGGGCCAGGATCGTCCCGCAGTTGGGGCAGTCGTCCTGGCCGGCCACGGCATCGACCGTCCAGAAGCGGTCGCAGGCGTCGCACCAGGGCATCCCCGCCAGGCTATGGGTGGCCGGCGGGCCGGCGCCCGGAACGACCCGGCGGCGACTACACCCGGCGAATGGCCAGGATGGCGATGTCGTCGGTGACCGGAGTGGTGGCGAAGTCGGCGGCGGCCTCGGCCAGGGTCTTGCACAACACGTCGGGGTCGACGTCGGGATCGCGCCGGAGGTGGGCGGCGATGCGCTCCTCACCGAAGAGCTGCTCTCCGTTGCGGGCCTCGGCCAGACCGTCGGTGTACATCACCACCAGGTCGCCGCGCTGCAGGGAGATCTCCCGACTCGTGTAGCTGCCCGTGGGCTGGAGCGAGATCAGAGGGCCCGTGGCCCGCAGCGGGCGAACCTCACCGTCTTGCCAGTAGAAGCTGGGCGGGTGCCCGGCCGAGGCATAGCGCAACGTGCCCGCCTCGGTGTCGAACACCACCACGCACATGGAGATGAACTCCTCGCCCCGGTCCATCCCCGAGATCTGGCGATTGAGCTCCTCCAGGGCCTGGGCCGGGTCCCGGAACTGCCGCAGGAAGACCCGGAGCAGGTGCTTGGCCTGGAAGGCGCTGATCGAGGGCTCGATGCCATGGCCGGCCACGTCGCCGATCACCGCCGCCACCCGGGTGGGCGCCACCCGGAAGACGTCGTAGAAGTCGCCGGCCATCATGCCGGTGCCGGCCTGGTAGACGCTGCCCAGCTCGAACCCGGCGAACTCGGGGACGTCCTCGGGGGCCAGGCGGGCGGCCCAGCGCTTGGGCGCCAGCGCCTCCTGGGTGAGCACCTCCTGGGCCCGCTGCTCGAGCTGGCTGCGGCTCTCGGTGAGGCGGGCGTGGCTGAGCAGTTGCTGGGAGTAGCGCAGCGAGAGGGCGACGGGTAGGAGCAGGATCACGCTGACCAGGTCGGACCAGCCCGATCTGGAGACGGCGCCGGCCAGGGTGGCCAGGGCCACGGCGGCGTAGAGGATGGTGCAGTGGGTGTCCTTGAGCAGCGCGGCCCGGGCCACCTGGGCCGCCTCGGAGTGGGCGCCCGAGCTGGCGTCGATGCGGCGCGTCACCCGGATCAGGCGCCGGGCCGAGCGGCCCCACACGGAAGCGGCCAACACGGCAGCCACGGCGACGATCCCGAGGATCGGGCGCTCGATCATGATCGTGGCGAGCGTATACCCAGGCGTCACCACGGTGACACGGCCGGCACCGTGGGTGCCGACCTCAGGTCCCTCACCGGCGCCGAACCCGCAGCTTGAGCGGCGTGTTGCCCAGCTGGAAGTGCTCCCGGATCGAGCGCTCCAGGTAGCGCAGGTAGGTGGGGGCCAGCTCCCGGTTGGTGAAGAGGGTGAAGGTGGGCGGCTCGGTGGCCCCCTGCGTGGCGTAGAGGACCCTGCCGGCGGGCGAGGGATGGGCCACCTGCGCCGCCTGCACCACCTGGTTGAGCTCTCGGGTGGGCACCCGGCGGCGGTAGGCGTCCACGGCCTGGCCCAGGGCCGGCACCAACTTGTGTATGGACCTGCCGGTCAGGGCGCTGCCCTTGATCACCGGTGAGGTGGCCAGGAAGTGGAGTCGATCGGCCACCTGGGCGCTGACGTCGGCCCGGGCCTCGGCATCGAGGGTCTCCCACTTGTTCATGAGGATGACGGTGGGGCACCCGGCGGCGTCGATGCGCTCGGCCAGGCGCTGGTCCTGATGGGTCACCCCTTCGCCGGCGTCGATGACGAGCACGGCCAGATCGGCGCTGTCGACGGCCTGAAGGGCCCGCACCAACGAGTAGTACTCAGTGCCCCGGTCGATGCGCGAGCGCCGCCGCATCCCGGCCGTGTCGATGAACCGCAACCGGCCCTCGGGGGTCTCGATCTCGGTGTCGATGCTGTCGCGCGTCGTGCCCGGCAGGTCGTGGACCACGGCGCGTTCGTCGCCGATCAGGCGGTTGAACAACGTGGACTTGCCCACGTTGGGACGGCCCACGATGGCCACCCCGGGGACACGCTCCTCGGCGGACGGATCCTCCCCACCAGGCGCACCGGCGGGCTCCTCGGCTCCCTCCGGAGGTAGCCGGGCCACCACCTCGTCGAGCAGGTCGCCGGTGCCCCGCCCGTGCAGGGCGCTCACCGGCCACGGATCGCCCAGACCCAGGCGGACGAACTCCCAGACGTCGGGCTCACGGGTCTCGCCGTCGACCTTGTTGACCACCACCAGCACGGGGACACCGCCGCAGCGCACCCGGTTGGCCACCCGGGTGTCCTCGGGGGTCAGGCCCACGGTCACGTCGACCACCAGCAGCACCACGTCGGCCGATCTCCACGCCCGCTCGGCCTGAGCGCTGACCTGGGCGTCGAGGCTCCCGCCACTGGCCGACCACCCCCCGGTGTCCACCACCATGAAGCCACGCCCGCACCAGTCGGCTTGCACCGACTTGCGGTCGCGCGTGACCCCGGGGCGCTCCTCGACGATCGCCTCGCGGCGCCCGACGATGCGGTTGAGCAGCGTGGACTTGCCCACGTTGGGACGGCCCACCACGGCCACGGTGGGCAGGGCGGTCATCTCCGGGGCCCGCACACGGCCTCGGAGCGCACCGCTTCGGAGCCCACGACCCGGGCGTCGAGTGCCCGACGCAGGGCCAGTCCGTCAGCGGGCACGACCTCGACGGGCCGGGGCAGCTCCGCGGGCGTGGTCCCGTCGAGGAAGCGACCCTGGGACAGGCACACGTCGGGCAGCAGGTAGCGGTGGTCGACGGGCTCATCGGCCAGCACCCGGGCCAGGTCCTCGCCCACCAGCAACCCGGTGACACCGATGTTGCCTCCGAAGAACCGGTTCTCCACGGGGACGACGCGCAGGTCCTCGTGGCCCAGGGCCCCCACGAGCGGCTCGAGCACCCGGGCCCCGTAGGCACCGGTGAGGATGCCCACCGGACGGCGCCGGCGCCGGGAGGACAGGGCAACCGGGGTCGGCGCCGGCGCCTCCGATGCCACCCGGGGGGCCCGGTAGCCCTGGGCCGGAGCACCGTCGACCCAGGCGAAGAAGCCGGGTCGGGTGCCCGTGGCCTCCTCCCGACCCCCCAGGAGCTCGGACTCGAAGGTGCGGGCCATGCCCACGCCGTCCTCGTGCATGGCAAAGCCCTCGTAGGCCTCGGCGGGGGGGAAGGCGCGCCCGGACAACAGGTAGTACTCGTCGGCGGCGAAGGCCAGGCGCCGGCCCAGCAGCCGCAGGTACACGTCCTGCCAGTCCTCTACGGCGTCCACCACCGCCTGGGCCTCGGCCGGAGTGTGGGCGCGCATGGCGGCTTCGCCCGACCAGCGGCTCACCCCCAGGGGCACCACGCACAGCGAGGCCAGCTCCGGGTACTCGTCGAGCACCCCGACGAAGGTGTCCTCCAGCACCTCCCCGTCGTTGACCCCCGGGCACACCACGACCTGGCCGTGCACGGTCACCCCGTGGTCGAGCAGGGCCCGCAACCAGCGCAGGCTGGTGGCGCCCCGGCGGTTGCGCAGCATCCGTGAGCGCACCTCGGGATCGGTGGCGTGGATGCTCACGTTGAGGGGGCTCAGGCCCTCGGTGACGATCCGCTCCAGGTCGGACTCGGTGAAGCGGGTGAGGGTGGTGAAGTTCCCGTAGAGGAAGCTCAGGCGGTAGTCGTCGTCCTTTTGGTACAGGCTGGGGCGCAGGCCGGGCGGGAGCTGGTAGATGAAGCAGAACTCGCAGTGGTTGTCACAGGTGCGGACCTGGTCGAACAGCGCCGAGTGGACCTCTGCCCCCAGCGCCGCTCCCGCCGCCTTGGCCACCACGATGCTGCGGTCGAGCCCGCCCCGGCGCACCTCCAGCTCGGGGTCGGCCTCGTCGACCAGGAGTTGCCACTCGATGACGTCGCGGGGGACCCGTCCGGCCAGGGAGACGATCTCGTCGCCAGGGTGCAGTCCGGCCCGCTCGGCCGGTGACCCGGGCGCGACGGCGACGATGCGAGGCGGGGTCACCGGTCAAGGATATGAGGGCACCGCCCGATCAGGGCGTGTCCCACCAGAGGGTGACCGCGTGGCGCAGGGCGGCCCGGCCGTGGCGGCGCAGCAACGACTCGATCTCGGCGTCACGCTCGTGCCCGAGGCAGAGCTGGCGGCGCACGAAGGGGACCAGGTCGGCCAGGTCCTCCTCACCATCGCCCACCGGCCGCTCGAAGCCCTCCACCCCCACCGTGAGGCCCATCTCCTCGAGGACGGCCACGGCGTCGTCGGCGGTGGGCGAGGTGGGCCGCGCCACGCCGTGGAGCTCGAGCCACAGCGGGTTGGAGCTGGTCTGGGGGTGCTGCGCGGTGAGCTCCAGCACCACCCGGTGTCGGGCGTGAGCAGTGAGGGCGGCGACGAAGGGGACCAGGTCGGCCACGTTGTAGGCCACGTGGTGGCAGACGACCACGTCGGCCGGTCCCACCTCGGGGGCCACGTCGGGCCAGTCCCCCTCGACCTCTTCGTGGGACACTCCTTGGGCCTCGGCGGCGCGGGCGAAGCCGTCGAGCATGGCCCGGCTCCGGTCGACGCCCACCAGGCGTGCCGCCGGCGGGGCGAGGGGCAGGCTGGCGGCCCCTCCGCCCACACCCACGTCGAGCACCTCCCCCCCGTCGGCCAGTGCCTGCACCGCCCGTCGCCGGGAGGGGCTCGGCGGGCTGGCCAGGGCCCGCGCCGCCGCCCGGGCGAACAGCGCCTGGGGGAACGACCACGGCGATTCCGGGGCGGCGGCCAGGATCTCGCCGGGGATGGCCCAGGCCTCGAGCGCTTCGGCCCACCGCCTCGCCGCCGGGGTCGTGGCCGCCACCATGGCGGTACCGTAGATGGGTGGACGTGGAGCGGGTGCTGCTGGCCGCCCCCCGGGGCTTCTGCGCCGGGGTGGAGATGGCCATCAAGGCTTTGGCGTGGATGGTCCGGGCCTTCGAGCCGCCCATCTACTGCTACCACGAGATCGTCCACAACCGCCTGGTGGTCGAGCGCTTCCGCGAGCTCGGTGTGGTGTTCGTCGACGAGATCGCCGAGGTCCCGCCCGGTAGGCCGGTCATGCTCTCGGCCCACGGGTCGGCCCCTGAGGTGGTGCGGGCGGCGACCGAGCACGGTGGCTACGTGGTCAACGCCGTGTGCCCGCTGGTGACCAAGGTCCACCACGAGGTCAAGGTGCGCGCCGGCAAGGGCTACGCCGTGGTCTACGTGGGCCACGAGGGCCACGACGAGGCGGTGGGGACCATGGCGGTGGCCCCTGACGCCATCCATCTGGTGGAGCACGAGGACGACGTGGCCCTCCTGCCCGATACCGGCCAGCCCGTCGCCCTGCTGGCCCAGACCACGCTCAGCCACCACGACTGGGCCGGGGTGCTCGACGCCACCCGCCGGCGCTTCCCCGAGCTGTGGATGCCGGGGCGCAGCGACCTGTGCTTCGCCACCACCAACCGCCAGTCGGCCCTTATCCAGATCGCCCAGCGCTGCGACGCCGTGGTGGTCATCGGCTCAGCCAACTCGTCGAACACCGTGGCGCTGGAGAAGGTGGCGACGGCCGCCGGCTGTCCTCGGGTGCTGCGGGTCAACGGTCCCGACGAGCTGCCCGACGATCTCACCGGCACCATCGGGGTGACTGCGGGCGCCTCGGCCCCCGAGGAGCTGGTGCGCGCCGTCATCGCCCGCCTCGACCCCACCGAGGGCGTCGAGGAGGTGGCCTACACCGCCGAGGCCGAGTACTTCCCGCCGCCCCGTGAGGTGCGAGAGCTGCTCGGAGCCATCGACGCTGTCGCTTCCTTCGCCCTGGCCGCGCCGGCCACTGCGCCGGCCACCGCCGACCGGGACCTGGCCGCCAGCGCGGTCCTGGCCGGCCTGGCGCCGCCGTAGCGACCATCACGGGATGGGCACCGCCGCACGCCGTCGCTCCCTGGCGTTCGTCACCGCCGTGCTCATCGCCCTGGCCGCCTGTTCACGTGGCGACGGCCGGGCTCCCGGCGCCCGAGGCGATCCCGATGCCCCACCGGGACTGGCCGAGGGGCTCCCCGACATGGGGACAGACTCCCCCTCGCTGTCCGATCCCGGCCGGAGGCTGGCCACCACCACCGCCCTGTTCGACCGGGCGCCCCGCTACCACCTCGATGCCCTCGTCGAGCCCGAGACCGGCAAGGTCGAGGCCGACGTGGTGGCCTCCCTCCCCGCTGGCTCCGAGCCGCTGCGCTTTCGGGTGTTCCCCAACCTGGCCGCCCTCGATGCCGGCTTCCATCTGAGCCGCGTCGAGGTCGACGGGCGGGCGGTCGAGCCCGATCTCGACCGGTCGGTGCTGACCCTGGAGCGTCCAACGAACGGAGGCGGCCAGCGGGTGGAGGTGGCCATGACGTTCTCCTACACCGTGCCCGTCACCGACCTCGCCACCGACCCGTCGTCGGTGCTGGGCGGCGATGGCTCGGGACTGGACCCGGCCGAGATCGGCCTCCTCGGTCGCCATGGCGGGGGCCTGTCGCTCGGGCACTGGTTCCCCGTGTGGCTGACCCCGGGAGCCGAGGCCGAGCCCGAGCCCGACGGCTTCGGCGACATCGCGAACTTCCCCGCAGCCAACTTCACCGCCCGCCTCGACGTCCCCGCCGGCTGGCAGCTCTTCAGCGGCGGTGTGAACACCGACCGCAGGCAGGAGCCAGGCCGGACGATCTCGACCGAGGAGGGCGTGGGCCTGCGCGACCTTGCGATCTACCTCGGACGGGACCTGGCGACCGAGGAGGTCGAGGTCGGCGGGACCACCGTGCGGGTGGTGAGCCAGGCCGGCAACGTGGACGTGCTCGGGGAGGTGGGCGAGGAGTCCTCCTCGGCGCTGTCGATCCTGGCCGACGCCTTCGGGCCCTACCCCTGGTCGGAGCTCGACGTGATCGACGTCCCCCTGGGCTCGGGCGTGGGAGGCATGGAGTGGCCCGGCGCCATCTGGATCGAGACCGCCACCTTCGGCGGAGGCATCCCCGGGCTGAGCGGCCTGGAGGGGTTGCTGGGCGGCGGGGACTCCTCCGGCGGTGAGGCTTCGGACGGGCTGGAGGGGCTCCTCGGCGAGGTGCTGGGGGGCGGAGCCGCCGGGTCCCTGCGGTCGTTCATCGTGGCCCACGAGGTCGCCCACCAGTGGTGGCATGCCCTGGTGGGCAACGACTCGATCACCGCTCCCGTGGTCGACGAGCCGCTGGCCCAGTTCTCGGCTTGTCACTACCTGCGGGTCCGCTCCCCCCAGGAGGGGGACGAGCACTGCGCCTTGCACACCGAGGGGCAGTACCGGGCCCTGCGGGGCCTCGGCCAACCCGACGCCCCGGCCGCCCAGGCCACCGATCAGTTCTCCTCCTCGCTGCAGTACGGGGCCGTGGTCTACGGCAAGGCCCCCGGGTTCTACGAGAAGCTCTCCGACCTGATCGGCGAGGAGGCCCTGCTCGGCGCCCTGCGGTCCTACGTGGAGGCCAACGCCTTCGCCATCGCCACCCCCGAGGACCTGCGGGGCGCCCTACGAGCAGCCGCGCCGGGCCGGGCCGAGGAGGTCGATGCCCTGTGGGTGCGCTGGTTGGAGCAGGCCCACGGCGACGAGGACATCGGCACCGGTGCGCCGCTGGGGGGCCTCGGCGCTTTGGGTGGGCTGGAAGGTCTGTTGGGCGGCTCCGGCGCCCTCGAGGGCCTCGTCGGAGGAGGCGACGCGGCTGAGGTCGATCCCGCCGGGTTGGAGGCGCTGCTCACCAAGCTGCTGGAGGACCTGAGCGGGCGGTGATCTCAGTCGCCGGCGTTGATGCGGGCCTGGTCGAAGACCACTTGGAGCTCCTTGCCCAGGCGCTCGGTCAGCTCCTTGACCGCCCGGCGCGGCACCCGGTGCCCCGGCTCCGGCGCCTGGGGATGGATGGCCTCACCCACCACCACGCAGACCTTCACCGGGCGGAAGAACTTCGCTCCCCGGGGCATGGCCCGGGTCGAGCCACCGATCCCCACGGGGAAGATGGGCACCCCGGTCGACAGCGCCAGGTGGGCGGCGCCGTCGAACAGCTCCCCCACCACCGGGCTGTCCCGCCGGGTCCCCTCGGCGAAGACCACCAGGGGCTCGCCTCGCTCCAGGGCCAGGCGGCACTGGCGCATGGCTTGGCGGTCGACCTTGTCCCGCTGCACCGGGAAGGCGCCGAGGGTGTCCCACAGCCACGCCGACCAGCCGTACTTCCACATCTCCTCCTTGCCCAGGTAGCGCATGTAGCGCCGGGTCAGGGTGGCCATGATGGGCGTGTCGATGTTGGAGCGGTGGACGGGGGCGAGGATGAACCCACCGCTGGCCGGGAGGCGCTCGGCCCCCTCCACCCGAAGCCGCCAGTACACCGCAGCGAAGCCGGCGATGAGCGCCCGCACCACCGCGTAGACGCGCCGGGCGACGACGGGAGAGGCCGGCGGGTATCTCATGGGGCCGGGGCCAGGTGGTCGAGCAGCTCGTCGACGATGTCGTCGACGCCGCGGTCGCTGGTGTCGACCACCACCGCGCCCTCGGCGCAGGTCAGCGGGTCGGCCTCGCGCTCGGAGTCGTGGGTGTCGCGACGGTCCAGGTCGGCGGCGACGGCCTCGTAGGCGGTGTCGCTCACCTCCTGGTGGCGGCGGGAGGCCCGCACGTCGGCGCGAGCGTGGAGGTAGGCCCGCAGCTCGGCGTCGGGGAACACGACCGAGCCGATGTCCCGGCCCTCCACCACCGCTCCACCCCGCTCGGCCACCCACTCACGCTGGCGTCGGACCAGCTCGGTGCGCACCACCGCGTTGGCGGCCACCTCGCTCACCGCCCTGGTCACCTCCGGCCCCCGGATCTCGATGGTGGCGTCGACCCCGTCGACCTCGACCCGGCCGGGCTCGACGACGATCTCCAGGTTCGGCGCCATGCGGGCCACCGGCTCGGCGTCGCCGGGGTCGATGCCCCGGCGCAGGGCGGCCAAGGCCACGGCGCGGTACATGGCGCCGGTGTCGAGGTAGGCCGTGCCCAGGCGCTCGGCCAGACGGCGGGCCACGGTGGACTTGCCCGATCCGGCCGGCCCGTCGATGGCGATGACCCGCATGGTCGAAGAAGGCTACCCGCCGGTCGCCGACCGGGCCCGAAGCCCGGCGAGGGCCTCGAAGTAGCCGGGGAAGGTCTTGGCCACCACACCGGGATCGCCGATCTCGATGCCCGGCGCCCGCAGGCCGAGCAGGGCGAAGCTCATGGCCATGCGGTGGTCGCCGTAGGTCCGGATGCGGGCCGGGTGGGGAGCGCCGGGGTGCACGACGTAGCCGTCGTCGAGCTCCTCGGCTTCGACACCGCAGCGGCGGAGCTCGGTCACCACGGCGGCGATGCGGTCGGTCTCCTTGCGCCGGACGAAGCCGATGCCCCGCACCCGGGTGGGTGAAGAAGCGAAGGGCGCGACGACGGCCAGGGTCTGGGCGGTGTCGGAGCAATCGGCGAGATCGACGTCGACGCCGGCCAGCTCACCGGTCCCCTCCACCTCGGTCCCGTGCTCGTCGCGGCGCACCTTGGCGCCCATGGCGGCGAGGACGTCGACGAAGGCCAGGTCGCCCTGCACCGACGCCCGTCCCAGCCCCGGCACCCGCACCCGACCGCCGCACAGGGCGGCGGCGGCGAAGAAGTACGACGCGGCGCTGGCGTCGGGCTCGATGCGGTAGCGACACGCCCGGTAGGTCCCTGGTGCCACGGCGAAGCCCGACTCCCCGTGGCGCTCGACGGGTACCCCGAAGGCGTCCATGGTGGCGGTGGTGACGTCGAGGTAGGGCCGGGACACCACGTCGCCGTCGACCTCGACCCGCACGCCGCGGGCCATGGCCGGGCCGCTCAGCAACAGCGCCGAGACGAACTGGCTGGACACGTCCCCAGGGATGCGCACCGAGCCGCCGTCGAGGCCGTGGGCCACCACGGTCACGGGGAGGTGGCCCTCCTCCCCCTGTTCCTCGACGACGCCCCCCAGGGCTCGCAGGGCGTCGATCAGCAGGCCCATGGGGCGGGCCCGCAGGGGCGGGGAGCCGTCCAGGCGGTAGCGGCCCTGCCCGAGGGCCAGCAGCGGGAGCAAGAAGCGGGCGGTGGTACCGGCCAGCCGGGCGTCGAGCTCGGCCGGGCCCGGGGGCACGGCGCCCCCCACGCCGTCGACCACCATGGTGGCGGCCTGCACGTCATGGCCCACGGGGATGCCGAGGCGCACCAGCGCCTGGACCATCGAGGTCGTGTCGTCGGCCAGCAGCGCCCCCTCGAGGGTGCTGCGCCCCTCGGCCAGGGCGGCGACCACCAGGGCCCGGTTGGTGAAGCTCTTGGACCCGGGGAGGACGACGGTGGCGTCGAGGGGACCCCGGAGCGGCTCGACGGCGAGCACGGTGGCACCCGACGCCGTCACACCAGGTGCCGACCGGTCGGGTGGTAGCCCCGGGTGGCCAGGGCGTCCCCCAGTCGACCCACCAGCTCGGAGCGCACCACCAGGATCACCACACCGGCGTCGCCCTCGCTGGAGTGCACGATCTCCACGCTGGCGATGTTGACCCCGAGCTCGGTGGCCAGCGTGGTGATCTCGGCCAGCACGCCAGGGCGGTCGGTCACCGGGACCCGCAGCTCGGCCAGGTCAGCCACGTCGTGGGCACCCACGGGCAGGCTGCGACGGGCGGCGCGGGCCTCGGCCAACAGCGCCAGCAGGCCCTCCCGGTCACCGGCCGCCACCGTGGCCCGCACCCGGGCCAGGGCCACCTCCAGCTCGCCCAGCAGCTCCACGATGGCCGGGGCGTTCTCGGCACAGACGTCGGGCCACATGCCCGGGTCGCCGGAGGCCACCCGGGTCATGTCCCGGAACCCGCCGGCGGCCAGGCGCAACACCACGCCGTGCTCCTCGGCCCGGCCGGCGGCCAGAGCCATGAGGGCGGCGGCAACCAGATGGGGCACGTGGGACACCACGGCCACCAGCTCGTCGTGGCGTGCCGGCGCCAGCTCGACCACCTCGGCTCCGAGGGAGCTGACCACCGAGCGCACCAGGGCGTGGGCGTGGGCATCGGTGCCGGCGACGGGCGTGAGCACCCAGACCGATCCCGAGAACAACGAGGCGTCGGCCCCCTCCACCCCCTCCTGCTCGCTGCCGGCCATGGGATGGCCACCCACGAAGCGGGGGTGGTCGACGGCCGAGACGATGGAGGCCTTGACGCTGCCCACGTCGGTGACCACGCCCTGCCCCTTCAGCGCCGCCGCCGCCTGGGCGGCCACGGCGCCGACGGGCGTGGCCACGAAGGTGACCTCGGCCCCCTCGGGCTCGCCCACGGCGTCGAGCGCCCCCCGGGCCAGCGCCTGCTGGGCCCGGACCGGGTCGCGGTCACAACCGGTGACGTGCCAGCCCCGGCCCCGCAGGGCCAGGCCGATGGACCCGCCGATCAGCCCCGTGCCGACCACCGCCGCACGCCGCCGGCGCTCTGAGGACGACGCGCTCACCGCAGCGCCACCAGCCGGGGCCTCATCCCGGTAGGTCGTCGCGCAGCCCGACGGCGCCCTCCAGGTACACGTGGCGCAGCTCGTGGCGAGCCCGTGTCGTGTCGAGGTGGGCGAGCACCCGGATGCAGCGGGGGGTGCCGCCGGCGATGTCCAGCTCGCGGGCGCACAGCATGGGGACGTCGCCCAGGCCGATCGAGCGCGCCGCCGTGGCCGGGAAGGCGGAGTGAAGGTCGTCGGTGGCGGTGAAGACCAGGCTCACGAGCTGGTCGTGGTCGATGCCGTTGCGGGAGAACATCTCCTGGAGCAGCGCCACCACCCGCTGGCGGACGTGGTCGGGCGTGTCGTCGTCGACCGTGGTGGCGCCCCGGAGAGCTCTGAGCACCGCCTGATGCTACCGGTGACCTTCCTCGGGTCCGGCCGCCGCCTCCTCCAGGGCCCGCACCTCGGACGACTCGAGCAGGCGCCACTGCCCCGGCGCCAGGGAGGGGTCGGCCAGCGGCCCGATGCGGAAACGGGCCAGGCGCACCACCGGATGGCCGATCGCCTCGCACATCCGCCGGACCTGGCGCTTGCGACCTTCGTGGATGACCAGGCGGATCAAGTTGGGTGGCGTGAGGGACACCTTGGCCGGCCCCGTCAGCCCGTCGTCGAGCTCCACCCCCTCGCGCAGCCGACGGATGGCCGCCGGCGAGGGCGTGCCCTCCACCTGGGCCAGATAGGCCTTGGCCACGCCGTGGGAGGGATGGGTGAGGCGCTGCGCCAGGTCGCCGTCGTTGGTCAACACCAACAGCCCCTCGGTCTCCAGGTCGAGACGTCCCACGGAGAACACCCGCGGCTCGCCGGGGACGAGGTCGATCACCGTCGGGCGACCCTGGGGATCGGCCGAGGTGGAGATGACCCCCGCCGGCTTGTTGAGCAGGTAGTAGACGAGCCCCGCACCTACCGAGGCGGCCACACCGTCAACGGCGATCTTGTCGTGCTCGGGGTCGACACGGCGACCGAGGATGGCCACGTCACCATTGACGGTGACCCGGCCGGCGGCGATCAGGTCGTCGCAGATCCGACGACTGCCGAACCCGGCGCGGGACAGGACCTTCTGCAGCCGTTCTCCGCCAAAGGTGTGGAGGAGGTCGGGGTCGTTCACCGTTCGCCGGGTACGGGGCCCGGGCGCAGCCCCTGCTCGAAGGCCTCGACCGTGGCCGCGTCGGGAACGAAGTCGCCGAGCGGGGGTAGGTCGCACAGCGAGTCGAGACCGAGCTTCTCCAGGAACGTCGACGTGGTGGCGAACAGGGCGGCCTGGCCCGGTCCGGGGTCGCGTGCCACCTCCTCGACGTAGCCCCGGACCTGGAGGGTGCGCATGACCCCGTCGACGTTGACCCCCCGCACGGCGGCCACCTGGGCCCGGGAGACGGGCTGGCGGTAGGCCACGATGGCCAGCGTCTCCAGCGCGGCGGCCGACAGCCGGGTCGACTGGCCCTCCACCACGAAGCGCTCGACGTAGGCGTACAGGTCGGGGGCGGACTGGAATCGCCACCCGCCCGCCACCCGGGCGAGCACGAAGCCGCGCCGCCCGGCGACACAGTCGGCGGCCAGCGCCGCGCAGCGCTCCTCGACCACCGACGGCGCCACCTCGAGGAGCTGGGCCAGGAGTTGGGTGGGCACCGGGTCCTCGGCCACCATGAGGATGGCCTCCAGCGCCCGCCCGGCCTCGTCGTTCATGGGTGACCCACGGCGGCGAAGGACCGGCCGGCGGTTGCGGGATCGGTGCCGATCCAGCGAACGGTGATGTCGCCGAAGCGCTCGGCCTGGTCCAGTTGGACCAGGCCCTCCTTGCACAGCTCCAGCAGGGCGAGGAAGCGCACCACGACCTCCAGGCGCTCGGCGAGCCCGCACGTGAGGCGGCGGAAGCTGGTGCGACCGACGCCCGGCAGGGTGCGGGTCAGCTCGGCCACGGCATCGCTCACGCTGGCCCGCACCAGGGCCAGGTGGCCCAGCTCGACCCGGGGAACGGGGCGGGGGGCGACCGCCCGCAGGAACGCCGCCCGCACGTCGGCGGCGCTGACCCCGGCAAGAAGATCCGGGGCCAGGGCCAACATGCGCTCGTCGGGCCCACTGCGGCGAGGCAGCGACCGCCGGGCGTCGTCCTCCATGGCCGCCAGGACGAGGGCCGCGTCCTTGAAGGTCTTGCACTCGAGCAGGCGGCCCAGCAGCAGGTCGCGCTCCTCCCACAACCCGAGCTCCTCGTCGAGCTCCATGGCGGCGGGCGCCGGGAGCAGGCGACGGGCCTTGAGCTCGACCAGGGTGGCGGCGATGAGGAGGAACTCGGTGGCCACCTCCAGGTCGACCCCGCGCTCGGCCAGGCGGAGGCGTTCGAGCTCGGCCAGGAACCCGTCGACGATGGTGCGCAGCGACACCTCGTAGAGATCGAGCTCCTCGCGCAGGATGAGGTGCAACAGGAGGTCGAACGGCCCCTCGAAACCTGGCGTTTGGACCTCGTAGGCCATCGGGCCAGGGTAATGGCGGGGTCCACGGCGAAGGTGGACCCCTACCATCCCATCCCATGGCACGCGTCTTCTCGGGGATCCAGCCCAGCGGTGACCTTCACCTGGGCAACTACCTGGGTGCCCTTCGGCACTTCGCCCTCGACCAGTACGAGTACGACTGCGTCTTCTGCATCGTCGACCTCCACGCCCTGACCGTGCCCCAGGACCCGGAGGCGCTGGCACGGCGCACGCTCGAGGCGGCGCGGGTCCACCTGGCAGCCGGCCTCGACCCATCGGTGTGCACGCTGTTCGTGCAGAGCCACGTGCACGAGCACGCCGAGCTCTCATGGTTGATGGAGTGCACCGCCAGTGTGGGCGAGCTGCGGCGGATGACCCAGTTCAAGGAGAAGTCGACCGACCAGGAGTTCGTCTCCGGGGCGTTGTTCACCTACCCCGCCCTCATGGCCGCCGACATCCTGCTCTACGCGTCCGACCGGGTCCCCGTGGGCAACGACCAGCGCCAGCACCTCGAGTTGACCCGCGATCTGGCCGAGCGCTTCAACCACCGCTTCGGGGCCACCTTCGTGGTCCCCGCCGCGGCCGTTCCCCGCGTGGGGGCACGGATCATGGACCTCCAGCGTCCCACCGCCAAGATGTCGAAGTCGGCGACCTCGCCGCAGGGCACGGTGGGGCTGTTGGAGGACCCCGCCTCGATCGCCCGCAAGATCCGCCGGGCCGTCACCGATGCCGAGGTCGAGGTTCGCTACGACACCGAGGCCAAGCCCGGCGTGTCCAACCTGCTGGCCATCCTCGGCGCCGCCACCGGGGAAGACCCGGTCGAGCTCGCCGGTCGCTACCACCGGTACGGACCGCTGAAGGCCGACTGCGCCGACGCCGTGGTGGCCCTCCTGGAGCCGATCCAGGCTCGCTACGCCGAGCTGGCCGGCGACCCGGCCGGCACTGCCGCCGTCCTGGCCGAGGGCGCAGCCAAGGCCCGCGCCGTGGCCGCCCCCATGCTGGAGAAGGCCCGCCAGGCGGTCGGCCTCCTCCCCCGCTGACAGCTCGCCTCCGCCAGCGCCCGGAGCACGGCCAGCTCGACCGAACGGAGTGAAGCGAGTGGGGTGGAGAGTCAGAGCACGCGGGCGTAGAGGTCCAGAGCCGGGCGCAGGACCGTGCTGAGTGCCCCGGGGAGGGCGAGCACCAGGAGCAGGAGGATCCCCATGGACCACTTCTGGACCTTGAGCCACGCCGGCCACCATCGCTGGGGCAGGACCCGCTCGATCACGGCCGAGCCGTCGAGGGGCGGGATGGGCAGCAGGTTGAACACGGCCAGGATCACGTTGACGAAGCCGAAGAAGAACACGATGCGGGCGGGCAGCGACGGGTCGAGGAACACCGAGTCACCGAGGCGGACGGGTTCGAAGAAGCTGCGGTAGACGCCCACCGCCACCAGCACCAGGGCGACGTTGACCGCAGGGCCGGCCAGGCTGACGTAGAGGGAGTGCTGGCGGGGATGGCGCAGGCGGTTGGGCCGCACCGGCACCGGCTTGGCGTAGCCGAACGCCCCCAGCCCGCTGAGGGCGAGCAGGGCGGGCAGGATCAGGGTGCCGAAGGGATCGATGTGGCGGACGGGGTTGAGCGTCAGGCGGCCCGCCTGCTTGGCCGTGTCGTCGCCGTAGAACAGGGCGACCACCCCGTGGGAGACCTCATGGAGGATGACCGAGGGCACCAGGACGCCGACCACCACCAGGACCTGGCCCCAGTCGACGTTCATCCCCCGGACGGGGAACGGTGGTGCGGGTCAACGCTCAGCGGGCAAGGGCTCCTCAGCTGCTGGCGCACGAGATGCAGTACCGGGTGGCGGGCATGGCCTCGAGCCGGGCTTCGGAGATCTCCTGGCCACAGCGCTCGCAAATCCCGTAGCCGCCCTTGTCGAGCTTCTCGAGGGCGTGGTCGATGTCGGCCAGGGAGTCCTGGATGCTGTTGGCCAGCACCCGGTGCTCCCCCTTCTCGGCCGCCACCTGGCCGGAGTCGGCGAAGTTCCCGTCGAAGGCCATGTCCTCGCCCCCGGTCCCGTACTCGCCGAGCTGGCGGCGGAGGTGGTCGCGCTCGACGCGCAGGGCGCTGCGCAGGGCATCGAGCACATCCGGGGAGGTAGCCATCTGTTCAGGGTAGTGGGTCCCCCCTACCGGGGCGACCGCGGGCGCGGGGATGGGCTCGCTCGTACACCTGGCGCAGACGCTCGGTCGAGACCAGAGTGTACACCTGGGTGGTCGACACCGAGGCATGGCCCAGGAGCTCCTGGACCACCCGGATGTCGGCGCCGTGGTCGAGCATGTGAGTGGCGCAGGAGTGGCGTAGCACGTGAGGCGTGAGCCGCTCGCCCAGGCCGCACCGGTTCCCGTGGCGACGCACGATGCCCCACGCCCCCTGGCGCGACAACCGCCCACCCCGGGCGTTGAGGAACACCGCCGAGGCGTCGCCACGCCGGGCCCAGCGCTCGGGTGCCAGGACGTCGCGGCCAGAGGGCGACAGCCACGCCCCCAGCGCGTCGAGGGCCAGGCCGGCCACGGGCACCACCCGTTCCCGGGAACCCTTGCCCATGGCCCGCAGCACCCCGGCGTCGAGATCCAGGTCGGGCAGCGATAGCCGCACCAGCTCCGAGATCCGCAGGCCGGCGCCGTAGAGGACCTCCAACATGGCCCGGTCTCGCCGGGCCACGGCGTCGTGGCCGACCACGGCGCTGATGAGCGACGCCACCTCGTCCTCGGCCAGCGCCTTGGGCAGGCCGGCCGGGACACGGGGCGCCTCCACCCCGGAGGCCGGATCGGCCTCGAGGTAGCCCTCCTGGGTGAGGAAGCGGTGCAGGCAACGCACGACCACGAGCGCCCGGGCCACCGACGCCGGTGCCCGACCCTGGCCTCGAAGGTGGGCGACGTAGTCCTCCACCGTCTCGGCCCTCACATCGGCCAGCGTCATCTCCTGGCGTGCGAGCCAACCCACATAGGTACGAAGGTCCCGTCGGTACGCGCCCAGGGTGTTGGACGACCGGCCCTTCTCCGCCAGCATCCAGCTGAGGAACTCCTCAGCTTCCAGCGGCAGCTCCACGGGCCCACCACCGAGCGGGTCGTCGGCTGCGCCCATCACCCCTCGCCGGGAGGAAGACCCAGCGCCCGGGCCACCACCGGGTTGACCAACGCACCGGCCTCGGTGTTGAGGCCCCGCCCCAGCGCCGCGTCGGCGGCCACGGCCGGCCCGACGCCGAGCTCGGCCAGCTCCAGCACGTAGGGAAGGGTGGCGTTGGTCAAGGCGTAGGTGGAGGTGTGGGGAACGGCACCGGGAACGTTGCCCACCGCGTAGTGGACGACCTCGTGGCACACGTAGGTGGGCTGGGTGTGGGAGGTCTCCCGGATCGTCTCTATGCACCCGCCCTGGTCGATGGCGATGTCGACTATCACCGCGGCGCGCTTCATCCCCGCCACCATCTCCTCGGTGACCACCGTCGGCGCCCGCCCACCCGGCACCAGGACGGCGCCGATGACCAGATCGGCCCCGGCCACGGCCCGCTCGACCGCACCCCGGTTGGAGGCGAGGGTCATGATGCGGCCCTTGTGGATCTGGTCGACCCACCGCAGCCGGTCGAGGTCCTTGTCGAGCAGCAGCACCTCGGCCTCCATGCCCGCGGCGATCCAGGCTGCGTTCCAGCCCACGTTGCCGGCGCCCAGCACCACCACCCGCGCCGGCCCCACCCCGGGAGCCCCACCCAGGAGCACGCCTCGTCCGCCGTTCTCGGCCTCCAACCAGTGGGCGCCGATCTGGGGGGCCATGCGCCCGGCCACCTCGCTCATGGGTGCGAGCAGGGGCAGGGCGCCGGAGTCGAGCTGCACCGTCTCGTAGGCCAGCGCGGTGGTGCCGGCGGCGAGCAGGGCGTCGGCCACCTCGGGGTAGGCGGCCAGGTGGAGGAAGGTGAACAGGACCAGGTCGTCCCGCAGGTGGTGCCACTCCTCGGGCTGGGGCTCTTTGACCTTGACCACCAGCTCGGCGGCCCAGGCGTCGCCCACCCCCACCAGCTCGGCCCCGGCCTCGGCGTAGCCCTCGTCGTGGAGGGACGAGGCCTCCCCCGCCCCCCGCTGCACCAGTACCCGGTGGCCGTGGGCGCTCAGCTCCCGGACCCCCTCGGGGGTGAGCGCCACCCGGGCCTCGCTGTCCTTGACCTCACGGGGAACCCCGACCAGCACGCCGCCCACGGTAGACGGGCCCTCTCCCCGTGCCGGCCGTCAGCCCCGGCGCAGGCGCTCCCGGGCCAGTACGAGGCCGATGATGGTCTTGGCGTCGGCGATGCGCCCGTCGGCGACCATGGCCGGGGCATCGGCCAGGGCCACGTGCTCGACGGTCATGTGGCGCTCCTCGACCCCCTGGGCCGACAGGGAACAGGAGGTGAGGTCCAGGGCGAGGTAGACGATGGCCCGCTCGTCGCAGAACCCGGGCGAGTTGTAGAACTCGGCCAGCTTCTCCAGCCGTCCCGCCCGCCAGCCCACCTCCTCCTCCAGCTCGCGGGCGGCGGCCACCTCCGGCGCCTCGCCGTCGACGTCGAGCTTGCCGGCGGGGATCTCCAACAACAGCCCCTCGACGGGGCCGCGGTACTGGCGCACCAGCACGGCCGTCTCGCCGTCGTCGAGCACGGGGACGACCGAGACGGCGCCGGGGTGGTGCACGACCTCGCGCTGGAACTCCTCGCCGTCGGGGTCGACGAAGGTGGCCTCGGCCAGCGTCACGATGTGACCCCGGTGGATCACGCGCTCCCCCCGCTTGGAGAAGCCCTTCACCCGGCGGCGACCGGCGTGGGTTGGTGGTCGACGTCCAGCAGGCGGGGACGACGGCCCTCGGCCCGCACCAGGGCGGCGCCCACCAGCTCCCGGAACAGCGGGGCGGGACGGTTGGGTCGGCTCTTGAACTCGGGGTGGGCCTGGGTCCCGATCCAGAAGGGGTGGCCCTCGAGCTCGACGAACTCGACCAGGCGGTGGTCGGGCGACACACCCGAGCAGCACAGGCCGGCCGCCTCGAAGCGGGCCCGGTAGCGGGAGTTGAACTCGTAGCGGTGCCGGTGGCGCTCGTAGATGAGCTCGCGCCCGTAGGCCCGGGCCACCTGAGAGCCGGGAACCAGGCTGGCCGGGTAGACGCCGAGGCGCATGGTGCCCCCGAGGTCGACGACGTCGCGCTGGGTGTCCATCAGGTCGATGACCTTGTGCGGGGAGCTGCGGTCGAACTCGGCCGAGTGGGCCCCGGTCAAGCCGAGGACGTTGCGGGCGAACTCGATGGCCATCACCTGCATGCCCAGGCACAGTCCCAGGCAGGGCACGTCGTGGTCGCGGGCGTAGCTGGCGGCGGCCACCTTGCCCTCGATCCCCCGCTCCCCGAACCCGCCGGGGATGACGATGCCGTCGAGGTCGCGCAGCCGGCCCTCGGCCAACAGGCCCTCGACGTCCTCGGCCTGGATCCACTCGAGCTCGACGTCGGCGCCGTGGTGGTAGCCGGCGTGGTGCAGGGCCTCGGCCACCGAGAGGTAGGCGTCGGGCAGGCTGACGTACTTGCCGATGATGCCGATGCGCACCGGCCGGTCGGCGGCGTCCACCCGGGCCACGAGCGCCTCCCACTCCGCCAGGTCGGCCTCACCTCCGAGGCCGAGGATGCGGCACACCTCGTCGTCGAGGCCCTCCTCGTGCAGCACCAGGGGGATCTCGTAGAGGTGGCGGGCGTCGATGGCGTTGACCACGCCCCGCAGGGGCACGTCGCACAGGTTGGAGATCTTGGCCTTGAGCGACTCGGGGATGGGTGCGTCGCTGCGGCACACGATGGCGTCGGGCTGGATGCCCCGGCTGCGCAACTCGGTCACCGAGTGCTGGGTGGGCTTGGTCTTCTGCTCGCCCGAGGGCCCGAGGAAGGGCACCAGCGTCACGTGCACGTAGCAGACGTTCTCCCGCCCGACGTCCTTGCGGAACTGACGGATGGCCTCCAGGAAGGGGAGGATCTCGATGTCGCCCACGGTGCCGCCGACCTCGGTGATGACCACGTCGACCTCGTCGGTGGCCAACCGGGTGATGCGGCGCTTGATCTCGTCGGTGATGTGGGGGATGACCTGGACGGTGCGCCCGAGGAACACGCCGCGGCGCTCGGCGGCCAGCACCGTCTGGTAGATCGAGCCGGTGGTGGCGTTGGAGGCCTGTGACAGGTTCTCGTCGATGAAGCGCTCGTAGTGGCCGAGGTCGAGGTCGGTCTCGCCCCCGTCCTCGGTCACGAACACCTCGCCGTGCTCGAAGGGGTTCATGGTGCCGGGGTCGACGTTGATGTAGGGGTCGAGCTTCTGGATGGTCACCCGCAGGCCCCGGGACTTGAGCAACCGGCCCAGCGACGAGGCAGTCAGGCCCTTGCCCAGCGAGCTGGTGACCCCTCCCGTGACGAAGATGTGCTTGGTCACGCTGAACCTGTCGCCATGGCGCCTCCCGAGTCGCGGCTTCAACCTGCTCGGGATTCGAGGCTACCCCAGGGAGGCGTCTCACCGGTCGACCCGTCGGACCGGCTCGCCGGCGTGCCCACGCTCAGCACCCCGTTGACGCCGCGGCCTTCTAGCGCCGTCCTGAGATGGAGACGGACCATCGTCGGCATCGACGGGACGATCGCCACGACCGGCCCAACGGATGGAGGCGCCTTCAGGTCTCCTCGGGACGACGACAAGATCGCCCTGCTCAGTGATGTCGCATGCGGCGACAACCCCCTCGATGCGGAGCTGGGAGCCTGAGCCGCCCTACGCCCGGCTCGACCACGTCGACCCGGTGATCTCCGTTCGGCTGACGAGCGTCAACCGCCAGGAGCAGGTTCCCCTCAGCGCCGCTCATGTCGCAGACCACGGCAGGATGGGATGAGCTGAATGACGCCACGTTGTGGTCGACCTCTCTATTGGCGCCGGCCGGCCCGGTCGAGGATCCGTAGCGGGCCCACGGACTCGATCACCCGGCTGAACGAGACCACCTCCCCGGCCAGGTTGAGCCCGACCATGACCACGAGGGTGACCACCCTGGTGGTGGGAGGGGTGGCCAGCACCAGGCCCAGCCCGAGGACGCCGCCGAGGGCGTTGGCCCCGGTGTCGCCCAGCATGACCCGCTCGCCCAGGTCGGCGGGGGCCAGGGCCAGAGCGGCGCCCACCACCACGGCCACGCCGGCTAGGTCGTCGGGCAGGCCGGTGGCCGCAGCCAGCACGAGGAACGACAGCGCAGCCACCTTCACCACTCGCCCCGGTGCCCGGTCGAACAGGTTGCCCAGGTTGGCGGCCAGGGCCACGAGGAGGGCGTCGGCCACCAGCAGCGCCGCTCCGCCCCCCGACACCGGGGCGCAGACGGCCAGGGCCAGCGCTCCCCCGCCCACCAGCTTGAGCCCCCCGGTGGTGAGCCGTCCCCGGACCAGCGCCCGCAGGTGGCCTTTGAAGCCCCGCCCGTCGGCGCCCGAGCCGGCCAGGTCGTCCACCAGGCCGAGCAGGGCCAGGCCGACCACGGTGCCCAACACCGCCCAACGGCCTCCGGGCCCACCCCCCACTCCCCCGTGACGATCGGGCCCGTCACCGTCCCCGAAGCCGGCCAGGGCCACGGCGACCACGCCGGCCACCACCAGTGCGGCCACGGCCAGCACCAGCCCTCCAGCCGTGGGCACCAGCCGGCCCCGGTGGTTCTCCCGGGTGAACACCGGCGCGGCCAACACCGGGCCCAGCGCCCGCCACGCCGCCCACCCGGCCACCAGTCCGAGCCCGAGGGCCACCAGAGCCGTCACCCGGGTGCTCCGTTCGGCGGCGGCCAACGGTGACCGGTGGGGCCGGCCTGCACTAGCGACCGGTCCGCTCGTAGACGGTCATGGCCACCGACGCCCCGACCTGGTCGACCTCGGGACCGGGCACCGGGCCCCACACCCGCGCCACGCGGGGATCGCGCTCGAGAGCGCGGGTGGCCGACGCGCAGTGGCGGTCCATCAGCCGGTACCACAGCAGGTCGTCGCCATCGGTGAACAGGCGAGGGCACACCAACAGGATGTGGCCACCGGCCTCGAGGCCGGCGACCAGGGGGTCGAGCACGGCCACGGGATCGGCGGTGCGCATCCGGTCGAGGACGTGGCGCCAGTCGGCCACCCGGGGATCGTCCACCACCCCGTCGGGGTCGGCGTAGCGGGGCTGGGCTCCCAGGTAGTAGGCGAGGAGGGGCACCTGTTCCATCTGGGTCGACAGCACCACGTCGCCCGCCCCCACCAGCCCGTCCAGGCTCCCCGCCAGCGTCGCCACGTTGCTCTTGGCCACGGCCGCTCCTGGCGTGCGCCCCTCGGCCACGAAAGGGAGTGGCACCGTCCACAGCACCACGACGACGCCCAGGCCCACCACGCCGGCACGGCCGGCCCGGGCCAGCGCCGACGCCGCCAACAGGATCAGGACCGGGAGGTAGGTACCGAAGTAGCGCGCCGACCAGGCCGGCGTGAGCTGTGACGCGGTCCACGAGGCCGCCACCGCGGTGGCGAGGATGGCGACCAGCAGGCCGGTGATCCGCTCGTCGCCCGACCCGGCCCCCTCCCCACCACGGCGGCGGGCCCGCACCAGGGTCACGACCACCACGGCCAGGGTGAGCACGACCCCCCAACCGCCCAGGACCCAACCGAAGGCGTACAGCACGTCTCCGGGGCTGGGCGTGCGCGACCATGGCGCTCCGGTCTCGGCCATCTGAGCGAGCAACGTGGGGACCCAGGGGGCGTAGAGGGCGGCGACGGCGCCGAAGGCGGCCACCGCGTCCAAGGCGATGCGCCGGCGGGAGGCGCCGGCGCCGGCACCGGCCACGCACCACCCGGCCCCGGCGGCCAGGGCCAAGGCCAGGAACAGGCCCCAATGGTGGGTGTACAACACCGCGGTCAGGCTGAGCACGAAGCCGGCCAGCCAGCGACGGCGCCCGAGGGCGAACGCACCCACGAAGGTGGTCACGGCCACCAGGCCGACCAGCACCAACAGGCTGTACATGCGGGCCTCGCGACTCTGCACGCTGAGGTAGGGAACGGTGGCGGCCAGCGCCGCTGCCACCCAGCCGGCCCGCTCCGACACCAGGCGGTGGCCGGCCCAGAAGGCGACCGGGACCGCGGCCAGGGCGAAGACGAGCGACAGGGCCCGCACCGCCCCGGGCGACGACCCGGCCAGCGCCATCCACCCGTGCAGGAGCAGGTAGTACAGGGGGGGCGAGCCGTCCCGGGCCAGGACACCGGGGATCTCGACGAGGGGATGAGAGGCGATGCCCACGCTCATGCCCTCGTCGACCCACAGCGAGAAGCTGCGGCCACCCAGGCGCAACAGGGCGGAGGCGGCGGTCAGGGCCACCAGCGCGAGGCCGCGCCCCAACCTCGCCCGCTCCCCTACCACCACCTCACGTCACCCGCTTCCGGCGGCGGGCGGCGAGGGCGGCGGCGACGTCGCCGTACTGGCGCACGCGGTGCAGCTGCGAGCGCCAGTCGGTGCCGGTCACCCGGTGGGCCAGCTCGACCTCCACCTCCACCACCCGCAACCCCGCCACCAGGGCGTCGACGGTGAGGGCCGTCTCCACCCCGAAGCCCCGGGCGAGGGGACGCAAGCGCTCGAAGGCCGACCGGGTGAGACAGCGCTGGCCCGACAGGGGCTGGGTGGGCGTCCATCCCGTGCGCTGCTCGATGCCCCGCCGGGCCAGGCCCACGACGAACCCTCGTCCGCCTCCCGGGGTGGCCGACGGGGGCAGGACGGCGATGGTCATGTCGGCCCGACCGCCGGCGACGGGATCGATCAGCGGGGCGGCGTTGGCCGCGCTGTCCTGCAGGTCGGCGTCGAGGAACAGCAGGTGCCGGGGCGACGGCCGCTCCTCCCGGCGGTCGGCGTCGGCCACCGCCCCCGCGCCCGTCTCCATGGCCGCGGCCTTGCCCCGGCGGCGGCGGTGCCCGCGCACCTGCGCCCCTGCGGCCCGGGCCACCTCGGCGGTGGCGTCGGTCGAGCCGTCGTCGACCACCACGACCAGATCCACCCGGGCCAGGCCACGGGCGGCGGCGACGGTGGCGGCCAGGCGGTCGGCCTCGTCGTGGGCCGGCACCACCACCGCCACGCCAGGCGTCTCCAGCGGGCGGGCTCCGCTCAAGGTCTCGACGTCGTCAGATCGCCGGCACCGACCCGCTCGGCAGGTGCCGGCGGGAACGGCGGGCTCACGGCGAGCACGGTCACATAGGGCAGGAGCACCGCCAGCATCATGGCCGGCACCGCCACCCCCGAGTCGTTCAACCCTCCTCCGAGCACGGCCAGCACCACCGCGGCCACCAGGCAGGCCCGCAACCCGGGCACGTCGGCCTGGAGCCGGCCCAGGATGGCCCGCCGGCGCCGGAGCAGGAACACGAGGAAGGCCAGGGCCACGGGGATGGCCAGGGCCCAGACCGAGGAGGACAGCAGCGACAGGTTGGCCCCGATCTTGCGCTCGATGACCATGGCCACGCCGTCGCCGCCGTCGAGCACCTGGGCGGCGAAGCGCCCGACGTGGGTGCGCTCGGCGACCGGGCGGGCCAGGTCCACGGCCGCGAAGGAAACCACCACGGCGACGGTGACGGCGGTGACGGCCACGGCGTGGCCCGGGCGCAGCCGCCCTCCCCCCAGCAGGACGACCACGACCAGGGCGGCGGGCACGAGCGCCAGCACGCCCCCGACGTCGGCACCCAGGGCCGGGTGGCCGTCGGCCACCACCACGGTGGCCAGCGCCACCGCCACCCCCGCCAGCCACAGCCGGCGGGGACGGGGTGCGGGGGCGCCCTGGACCACGGCGGCCACGGCCCACACCCCGGTGGCCACCACCAGCGCCGACATCGAGACCAGGGCGAAGGCCAGGTTCCCCAAGCCGGTGAAGCGCCCGGCCACGATGGGCGAGTAGCCGAAGACGGTGTCGAGCTGGAGGGGGGCGCCGGCCACGACGTCGCCCACCAGCACGGCCAGGGTGAGGCCCACCAGCAGGAGCGGGGCGACGAGGGGCCGGGGCGCGCCGGTGCGCGAGGCGATGACCCGGGACGACGCCAGCGCGGCCCCGGCCAGGACCGCCCCGGCGGCGAAGAGGGCCACCACGTAGCCCACCACTCCCAGCTTGTCGTAGCGGACCAGGCCCGAGAGGAACGTGAGCGGGGGCAGGGCCAAGGTCACCAGGGCGAGGAAGCCCACCACCGGGGCCAGGCGGGGCCACCGGGCCAGGGCAGCGGCGGCCAGGCCGTAGGTGAGCACCTGGAGGACGACGAAGGCCACGCTGAAGGGGCCGGTGGCGTCGTCGCGGAAGCTGGACACCTCGCCGGCCACGGCCAGGGCCTCGAAGCTGGCCGGGCCCGGCGGTCGTCCCCCCGCTCCGGTCACCGCCGCCCCGACCATGGATGCCGGTGCCTCCAGGCCCAGGGCGGCCAGCACCGTGGGGGCCACGTCGGTCAGGGCCACGTAGCCGGCCCGGTTGGTGCTGGCGCTGGTGGCCAGGCCCGGAGCCACGCCGGGCCCGGCCACGGCGGCGACGGTGAGGCCGTCTCCCCCCGGTCGGCCCGACAGCGGGGCCACCACCACGACCAGGTGCCGGTCGAGGTCGACCTCGTCCAGGGCGGCGGCGACCAGGGCGTCGGCCCGGGCCAGCGCCCGGCGGCGGGCCTGGTCGCCGGGCGGGCCGGCGGGGGCAGGGGCGAGGTCGGCCCGGGCCAGGTCGCTGGCCTCGAGCAGGACCACATCGGCCGCTGACCAGGCGGCCGAGAAGGCGGCGAGGGTGGCGTCGATGTCCGTGCGCAGGCCTCCGCCAACCCCGGGGTCGGTGACGGCCAGCTCGGGCCCGACGGTGCCGGCGTCGACTCGTCCGGCCTCGTCCATCAGGGCCAGCGCCGCGTCCCGGTGGGGCCGGCGGGCGCCGGTCGGGCCCAGCACGTCGGCGTTGGCCACCACCGCGCTCCGGCGACCAGCAGCGCCCAGGGCCTGGCCCAGGGCGCCGGGCACGGCCCCGTACCCGAGGGCCTGGTTGGCCGCCACCACCTCGTCCAGCCCCGACACCACGGGCGGGGAGACCTCGCCGGCATCCACGAGGGCGGCCTCGGCCTCGACCTGGCCTGTGGCCCGGGTGCCGGCGCCAAGGGTGGCGTAGCCCTCGGCCAGCGTGGTGCGGGGGCCCACGGCGCGCACCGACAGCGAGGCCACCGCGCCACGAGCGAACAGCCCGGTCAGCGCCGGCGGTCGCTCCTCGTCGACCAGGCCCCAGTCGAGCGTGGGCACGCTGAGGATCAGGACCCTGTCGACCGGGGGCACCGGGACCCGGCCCCGCCCGGGAACCGAGGCAGACACGGCGTCGGCGGCACCCACGCAGGGGCCCACCAGGCCCAGACCGGCGACGAGGACGAGGACGAGGATGGCGGCCGTCGGCGCCCGCCTCACCGACGCTCCCGGGCAACGCCGTAGGCGGCTTCGACCGCCGCGATCAGGCCCTCGGGGGGGTAGCGCTGCTCGAGGCGACGCCGGGCCGCGGCGGCCCGCCGGCGGGCGGCCAGCGGGTCGGCCAGGGTGGCCTCGATGGCCCGGGCCAGGGCGGCCGGAACGCCGGGGGGCACCAGCCGCCCGGTGAGCCCGTCGACCACCACGTCGGGCACCCCGCCCACGGCAGTGGCCACCACCGGCGTCCCCAGGGTTACGGCCTCGGCCACCACGAGGGGCCAGCCCTCCCAGCGAGAGGCCAGCACCACCACGTCGGCTGCGGCCAACTCGTCGAGGGCATGGGCGCGGGGCCCGGCCAGGACGACCACGTCGTCGAGGCCCAGGGTCGCCACATGACGGCGCAGCCCGGCCTCGGCCGGCCCCTCCCCCACGATGGCCAGGCGAGCCTGGGGACGCTGCCGGTGCAGCTCGGCCATGGCCTCCAGGAGCAGGTCGAACCCCTTCTGGGCGTGAAGGCGACCTGCGCTCACGATCAGGTGCTGGCCCTCGTCGACACCCAGCTCGGCTCGCACCTGCGC
Organism: Actinomycetota bacterium; assembly: GCA_019348495.1. Classification (GTDB taxonomy): domain Bacteria; phylum Actinomycetota; class Acidimicrobiia; order Acidimicrobiales; family CADCSY01; genus JADDRA01. The sequence continues at coordinate 39,682 of JAHWJI010000004.1, forward strand.
CCTTTCCCGTTCGGCCCGGGGTGGGGGGCTCGCCGGCGCCACCACCTCGATCCGGCCCGCCCCGGAAGCACCCGTGAACCGGCGGGCGATCTCGTCGGAGACGGCGATGAGCACGTCGGCCCGGGCGGGCAGGGCCGCCTCCAGCACCCGTAGGCCGGGGGCAGCGCGCCCCACCACCTCGGCCAGCACCAGGTTGTGCACCGTCACCACCACCGGCGGCCGGGGCCGCAGCGACACCGCCAGCCACCCCGCCTTCAGGCCGTGGGCGTGGACCACGTCGACGTCCACCGCCGCCCGGCGCAGCCCCCGCCGGGAGCGGACCAGCGCGGGGAGGTCGGTGCCGGCGGGGACGTCGACGACGTGGTGGAGGGGGGCCAGGCCCTCGAGCACCCCGGCGGGCCCGGCCACCTCGACGTCCCAGCCCCGCTGCTCCAGCCCGGCAGCCAGGTGGGCGACGTGGCGGCGGATGCCGCCGGTCGAGGGGCCCAGGACCTGCAGCACCCGTGGCCTAGCCATCGGGGGCCCCGGCCTGGCGAAGACCGGCGACCACGTGCGACGGGTGGGTGCCCCCGAGGAGGGCCCGGGCGCCGAGGTAGACGCCGGCGCCCACGGCGCCGACGGCGGCCACCACCACCGCATCGCCCACCCGACCGGCACCGGCCAGGCGCTGCTGGCCGACCCACATCACCGCGCCGGCCACGGCTGCGGCACCGGCGCCGATGGCCAGGGGACGCACGACGGCCGGTCGGTCGTCGGGCAACCAGCTCCACACCCGCAGGCCGAGCACGACGGCACCGCTCAGGTAGGCGAGCGAGTGGATGGCGGCCAACACCACCACGCGCCCCGCGCCGTCGACCGCCGGAGCCAGGGACACCATGGCCAGCGCGGCGAGGGCGACCACGCCCAGGTGGACCAGGGCCGGCGTGCGGGTGTCCCCGCGGGCGTCGAGCGCCCGGGCCAGGAAGACGAAGGTGCCGTAGCCGAACAGGCCCGGAGCGAAGGCGGCCACGGCCGCCGCCACCGGCGCCGCCGCCGTGGCGCTCTCGCCGAAGAGCACCACCCGGCTCAACGGGCCGGCCAGGGCAGCCAGGACGGCTGCGGCCGGCAGCACCAAGAAGCCGATGGCCGCCAGCCCGGCGGCCACACCCCGGGCGTAGCGGGCGGCGTCGCCGGCCGCGGCACAGCGGGACAGCGAAGGGAACAGGGCGGTGAGCACGGGCATGGCGAACAGGGCGTGGGGCACCAGGAACAGGGTGTAGGCCACCTGGTAGACCACGACGCCACCCTCCACGCCGTTGGCCAGCACCAGGACCACGCCCAACAGGACCTGGGTGCCCACGAGGAACAGCGCCGCCCAGCCACCCCGGCGCAGGACCCGCTGCACGCCCGCGTGGGCGAGGTCGAGCCGGGGGCGAAGGGAGAACCCGCTGCGCACCACCGCCACCACGGGGATGGCCGACAGAGCGAGCACGCCGAGCGTGGTGCCCAGGCCGAGCACCGCCGTCTGGGCGCCGGTGAGGTCGAGACCCGGCGACACCCCGTCGCGCAGGCGCCAGAAGAGCCAACACGCCCCCACCACCACCACGTTGTTGGCGATGGGGGCGGCGACGGGCAGGGCGAAGCGGCCCCGGGCGTTGAGCACGCCGGTGGCCACCGCCCCCACGGCGTAGAGCACCACCTGGGGCAGGAAGAACCACAACAGCACCGTGCCCAGGCGGATCTGGGCCTGGCGCACCTCGGCCGACTCCACCCCGGCCACGAGCACGCGCATTATCCACGGCGCCGCCAGCATCCCCGCCCCGGCCACCGCAGCCAGCACGGCGGCGGCCAGGCCGAGCAGCGACCCGGCCACGTGGGCGGCCTCGGCGTCGTCGTGGCGGGCGAGGAGCTCCACCAGGGTCGGGATCATGGCGGCCTGGAGGGCGCCGGCGGCGAAGAGCTCGAAGATCAGGTTGGACACGCTGTTGGCCGACTGGAAGGTGTTGCCCAGGAACGTGGTCCCGAGCACGGCGGCGACCACCAGCACCCGCACCAGGCCGGTGAGGCGAGCCACCAGGGTGAGCGCGGTCATGCCCGCGGTGGCCCGGGCCAGGTCGCGCCGACCGGCCACCCCGGCGGTCACTCGGCGGGGGCGGGGATCAGGCGCTGGGCGTCACGCCCGTAGTGGCCCACCCGTCCCTCTCCCAGATCCTGGAGGGCGAGGACGACAGCGACCTGGCCGGCGAAGTCGTCGATGCGGCTCACGGTGGAAAGCCGGGTCGACAACACGTCGTCGGCTCGCAGGACGGCGCTGAGCTCGGCCTGCGGCTCCACCCCCGGCGGGTAGGACTCGGCGACCAGCAACGGCACCGGCGGCGGTTCGGGAGCCTCACCAGCCAGCGCCTCGACCAGGGGCCGGGCCCACCGGGCGTCATCGACCACGGCGCCGGGGCCGGTGACGAACATGACCCGCGTGCCGGCCGGGGCCAGGCCGGCAGTCTCCTGCTCAGCGCCCTCGGGCGGGTCGAAGTCGACGAAACCGGTGTCACGCAGCCCGGCCACGGCGTCGTCGAACGCCACCCCCGCCCCGGCGCCGACGGGCGATCCTCCCGACACCTCGCCAGCGGGCGACCCGCTGGCGGTCAGCGACGCGGCCAGCGCGTCGACGGCGATGCTGCGCAGCGAGGGGGCCGCCAACCCCTCGCTGGTGCCCAGGGCCCGGGCCAGGTCTCGCCGCTCCTCCTCGCTGGTCAGCGCCAGGCGGTCGTTGAACCACAGCGTCCCCTGGTGCTCGGCGCCGGCGGTGTCGAGGAGGGCCACGGCGGCGTCGATGGCCTCGGGCGCCACCCCCCGCATGGCCAGCACCAGCACCGGCACCTCACGCAGCCGGTCGGCGAGGAGCTGGGGAGCGGCTTCGTCGGCCAGCCGCTGCGAGCGTCCCTCGATCTCCGCCAGCCGGCCCTGCAGCGCCTGGTTCTCGGCGATGGCCTGGTCGACACGCTCGGCGATGTCGCTCTGTTGGCCCTCGAGGGTCTCGACCACCGCCTTGTCGATCACGGCCGAGCCCATCACCACGCCCACGGCCAAGGCCAGGAACATGGCGACCAGGGAGATGAGGTGGTAGCGGAAGTTGATCATGCTCAGCCCAGCCGGAGCACGTTCCAGACGTTCTCCAGGAACAGCTGGGCGGGTTGGCTCACGGCCGTGACCACGATCAGCACGCACAGGGCGGCGGCCACCAGGGCCAGCAGGTCTCCCTTGCGCACCCGCGAGTGGTAGAGCCGGCCCACACCCTTGGCGTCGACCAAGCGCGCCCCCACCTTCATGCGCACGAGGATGGTCGAGGCCATGCCCGCCCGTCCCTTGTCGAGGAAGTCGGTCATCGAGCTGTGGGTGCCCACGGCCACGATCAGCTCGGCGCCGCTCTCGTAGGCCAGCAGCAGGGCGGCGTCCTCACTGGTGCCGGGGGCCTCGAAGCGGCTGTGCTCGAGGCCGAGCCGCTCCAGGCGCTCGGCCCCGGGTGCCTCCCCACCGGGGTAGGCGTGCACGACCAGCGCCGCACCGCAGCGCAGCGCCCGATCGGAGACCGAGTCCATGTCACCGATGACGATGTCAGGGGTGCGCCCGAGCTCGAGCAGGGCGTCGGCGCCACCGTCGACGGCGACGAGGACGGGGCGGACCTCGTCGATGTAGCCGCCCCTGCGCAGGGCAGCCAGGTCGTCGCGGTAGTCGTGGCCCCGGACCACCACCAGGACGTGGCGGCCGGCCAGCTCCACGCCCGTGCAGGGGACCGTGAGGGGGGCGAAGAGGAGGTGGTGCTCGTCGCGCAGGTGCTCGAGGGTGTTGGTGGCGAAGCGGTCGAGCTCGTCACCCACCGATGCCCTCGACGCCTCGATGGAGCGCTCCAGGCTGTCGATGCACTGGCGGGTGCCTGTGGCCGACCACCCCGGCGCGGCCAGCGCCTCGCCCTCGATGCAGACCTCGGCGCCGTCGACGACGGCCTCCATGACCTCGCCGCCCACGTCGTCGAGCAGGGGGATGCCGGCAGCGGCGATCAACAGGGGCCCGACGTTGGGGTAGCGACCCGAGATGGACGGGGCGGCGTTGACCACCGCCGCCGGCCGGGCCAGCACCAGGCCCTCGGCGGCCACCCGGTCGAGATCGAGGTGGTCGATGACGGCCACGTCGCCGGGGCGCAGGTGGGCCACGAGGTCCTTGGTGCGCCGGCCCACCCGGGCCGGGCCCCTGACCACCTCCTGGGCGCCGGTAGCCGTCATGGGCGTGGGCGACCGGGCCCGGCACCGGACCCGGCCCGCTGGCTGCGCTCCCGGGCAGCCACCGACAGCAGCTCGGCGGCATGGCCCTGGGCCACGTCGCTGCCAGGTTGGCCCGAGAGCATCCGTGACATCTCGACCACCCGACCGTCGCTGTCGAGGAGCCGGGCCGTGGCCACCGTGCGCCCGCCTTCGTCGTCGCCGCCGTCACCCTTGGACACGGCCACCTGGGCGTCGGCGAAGGCAGCCACCTGGGGCAGGTGGGTCACCACCAGGACCTGGAAGTCGGCGCCCAGCGTCGCCAGCGAGCGGCCCACGGCCAGCGCCGCCTCGCCCCCGATGCCGGCGTCGACCTCGTCGAAGACCAGCGTGGTCACCGGTGTGGTCCCCGACGGGGACGCTGGCGGGGACGCCGTCGTCGAAGCCGGGCCCGGCGCTGTCCCGGCCCCGTCGGGGCGGGCACCGGCAGGGCCGAGGGCCAGGCGCAGGGCCAACATCGTGCGCGACAGCTCGCCTCCCGATGCCACCCGGGCCAGGGGCAGCAGTGGCTCGCCGGGGTTGGCGCCGAGCAGGAAGGTGACGTCGTCGCCGGGGTCGTCCGGCCCCACCGACACCTGGAGCCGGGCCCGGGGCAGGGCCAGCGTGCGCAGCCGGGCCTCGACGGCGGCGGCCAGACCCGGTGCGGCGCCCCGGCGGGCCTGGCCCACCTGGGCGGCGGCCAGGGACGCCTCGGTGCGGGCCTGGATGCGATCCCGTTCCAGCTCCCCGGCCCGGCGATCGTGGCCCTCCAGCTCCTCGATGCGCCGGCGGCGGTCGGCTTCGACAGCCTGGAGGTCGGCGATGGTGGCCGCCTGGTAGCGGCGACGGAGCTGGTGGAGGAGGCGGCGACGGGCCCGCACCACGTCGAGGCGGACCGGGTCCTCCTCGATCGCCTCCCCCCGGGCCCGCAGCTCGGAGGCGACCTCGCCCAGCTCGGCGGCGAGCGAGCGCAGCCGGGCCTCCAGCTCGACGAAGGGAGCGCGACCTGACACCGCCACCAGGGCCCGGGCCAGGTTGTCACCTGCCTGGCCGTCGCCGGACAGCGCCTCGTGGGCCTCGGCCGCGGCCAGCCGATGCGCCACCGCCCCGGCCAGCAGGTCCTCCTCCGCCTCCAACGCCACCTCCTCGTCGGGGTCGTCCAGGGCGGCCCGGCTGAGCTCCTCGAGCTCGAAGCGGGCCAGATCGATCTGGCGGTCCCGCTCGCTGCTGTCGCCCCCCAGCGCCTCCAGGGCCCGCTCGAGCGCGGCCAGGTGGGCCCGGGCGGCGCCGAGCGGCGCCAGGTCGACCGATCCCCAGCGGTCGAGCGCCGCCCGCTGGGCCGAGGGCTGCAGCAGGGACTGGTGGCTGTGCTGGCCGTGGAGGTCGACCAGGCCTGCGCCCAGCTCGGCCAGCCTGGTCACCGGCGACATGCGGCCGTCGACGTAGGCGCGTGACCTCCCCGTCGCCGGCACCACGCGCTCGAGGACCACCTCGTCGCCCTCCGGGGTGACGAAGCGACCCTGGACCCGTGCCTCCCCGGCCCCGGGCCTGACCATGGTGGCCTCGGCCCGTCCGCCCACCAGCAGCTCGATGGCGGTCACCACCAGCGTCTTGCCCGCTCCCGTCTCCCCGGTGAGCGCGGTCATGCCCGGGCCGAGGACCAGGGACAGCTCCGGGATCACGCCCAGGTCGGTGACGGCCAGCTCGGTGAGCACCCGGGCCTACCGACGGGTCGGGGCGACGGGGCACATCACGAACAGGTTACGCGGCACGGCCAGTCTGGTCGGTCAAGGGATGGCGTGGTTGAGGCCGAACTTGGCCTTGAGGATGCCGAGGAAGCCCCGGCGGCCGAAGGTGACCACCCGGGCGGGGTGGTCGGCCGCGGTGCACACGATGGCGTCGCCGGGAGCGAGCAGGCCCTCGCTGCGACCGTCGATCGACAGTGACGCCGGGCGGTCGGCCATCACCTCGAGGAGGATGCAGGCCGTGGGCGGCAGCACCAGGGAGCGGTCGAAGACCGTGTGGGGCGCCACCGGGGTGAGCAACAGGGCGGCGTGGGAGGGCGACACGATGGGCCCACCCGCCGACCAGGCGTAGGCGGTGGAGCCGGTGGGGGTGGCCACGATGATCCCGTCGGCCCGGTAGGTGGTGAAGTCCTCACCGTCGACGGAGACCCTCACCGCCACGATCTGGCCGCTGGGCGTCTTGCCCAGGACCGCCTCGTTGAGCGCGGGAAACGAGCGCGTCGCCCCGAGCTGGGCCCTCCCCCCCCCGGCCCGGACCTCGACCCGCAGGCGCATCCGCTCCTGGATCTCGTGGTCACCGGCGAAGAAGCGCTCCAGGGCGCTGTGCAGGTCGCAGGCCTCCACCTCGGCCAGGTAGCCGAGGTGGCCCATGTTCACCCCGAGGACGGGCACCTGGTCGTCGCCGACCAGGTCGACGGTGCGCAACATGGTGCCGTCGCCGCCCAGGCTGACGGCCACGTCGAGGTCGGCGGTCAGCCCGTCCGCATCGCAGGCCAGCTCGGGGAGCCCGGCGTGGTGGGCATCGGCTTCGGGCAGGCGCACCTCGTGGCCGTGGTCGGACAACCACGCCGTGGCCGACCGGGCCACCTCCACGGCGTGGGCGTGGGTGTGGTGCAGGAGGAGCGCGACGTGGGCCATCAGGTCCCGTGGGCCTCGACGGCCTCGGCCACGACCTCGTCGAGGTCGACCGGATGCCCGGGGCCCAACGGCGACGATCCTGGCGTCGGGGCCAGAAGGTGGACCAGGAACTCGACGTTGCCGTCGGCGCCGGTGAGGGGCGAGGCCATGGCGCCCATGATGGTCGCTCCGCCGGCTGCCACCGAGTCCGCCACCCGTTCCAGCACCTGGCGCCACACCGTCGGGTCGCGCACCACTCCCCGCCCCTTGCTCACCTCCCGGCGACCGGCCTCGAACTGGGGCTTGACCAGCACGACCATGGCCGCCCCGGGAACCGCCAGGGCCAAGAGGCTGGGCAGCACCGTGCGCAGCGAGATGAACGACACGTCGGCCACCACCACCTGCACCGGGCCCCCGACGTCGCCGGCCTCCAGGGCCCGGATGTCGGTCCGCTCTCGCACGATCACCCGAGGGTCGGCCCGCAGGCGCTCGTGGAGCTGGCCGTGGCCCACGTCCACGGCCACCACCGAGGTGGCGCCCCGCTGGAGCAGGCAGTCGGTGAAGCCGCCGGTCGAGGCCCCGGCATCGAGCGCACGACGACCGGCGACGGCCACCTCGAAGCGCTCGAGGGCGGCCGCGAGCTTCTCGCCTCCCCGACCGACGAAGCGGGGGGGCGGCCCGAGGACGGCGATGGGCTGGGCCGGGGCGACGAGCGTGGCCGCCTTGGTGGCCGGCGCTCCCGACACCACCACCCGACCGGCCTCGATCTCGGCCGCGGCCCGGGCCCGACTGGCCACCAGCCCCCGCCGCACCAGCTCGGTGTCGAGGCGCCGGCGCACGAGCCGACGCTACCCCCGAGCCAGCCGGTCTCCCGGGCCGCCGGCCGACGGCGCCGCCGACGGCACCAGCGCCGGTCGGCCGTGGTCGCCTACGTGCTCGTCGAGGCCGGCCCGGCGGTGGCGGCGCCGCCCTCCACTGGCGAGGAAGACGGCTGCGAACACCGTCGCGCCCACCAGGACGATGGTGGGCCCCGACTGCACGTCGAGGTGGTAGCTGAGGTTCATCCCCACGAAGCCACACACGGCGCCGATGGCCGTGGCCAGCACCAGCATGCGGGTGAAGGAGTCGCTGAGCATGCGGGCCACGCTGGCGGGGATCACCAGCGTGGCGGCGATGAGGGTCACCCCCAGCACCCGCATGGTGGCGAGGATGGACGCGGCCAACACGAGCATGAGCAGGGCATCCACGCGCGCCACCGGGACACCCGAGACCTCGGCCACCTCGGGGTCGAAGGTGGTGAACAGCAACGCCCGGTAGCGCAGGAACACCACGGCGGCGGCCAGGACCGTCACCGCCGCCACCACCCACACGTCGCCGGCGGCCACGCCGAGGATGCTGCCGAACAGGGCGGCGTCGAAGCTGCCGCCCGCCCCCCCGAACAGGGCGAACAGGGCCAGGCCCAAGGCAAACGAGGCGGTGGTGATCACCCCGATGGCGGCGTCGGCGCCGATCACCCGCCGGCGGGTCACCCCGTTGATCATGAGGGCCGAGGCCACCCCCCAGGCGCCGGCGCCGAGGAAGAAGTTGACGCCGAGCAGGGCGCTGGCGGCGAAGCCGCCGAAGATGGCGTGGGACAGGCCGTGGCCGATGTAGCTCATGCCCTTGAGCACGACGTAGACCCCGATCAGGCCGCACAGCGCACCGGCCAGGGTGGCCACGGCCAGGCCGTTGCGGAAGAACTCGAACTCGAAGGGGGCCAGCAGTTGGTCCATCACCGGGCCCGGCGCATGCGCACCACGTTGTCGGCGCTCCGGTAGTGGTCGACGATCACGGGCATGCCACCGTGCTCGAGCACCTCCATGGTGGCGCCGTAGGTGCGCTCCAGGACCTCGGCGGTGAGCACCTCCCGGGGAGGGCCGGCCCCGATGACCTCCCGGTTGAGGCACACCACGTGGGGCAGGTGGGCGGCGATGCCGTTGAGGTCGTGGGTGGTGACCACGATCGACAGGCCGTCGCCGTTGAGGTCGTCGAGCAGGTGGAGCACCTCGTGGCGGGTCTTGACGTCCACGCCGGACGTGGGCTCGTCCATCAACAGCAGCTGGGGGCGGGCCAACAGGGCCCGGGCGATGAACATGCGCTGCTGCTGGCCCCCCGACAGCTCCCTGATGTGGCGACCGACCAGCTCGGCGATGCCCAGGCGCTCGAGGACCTCTGCCACCTCGGCCCGCTCGGCCCGGCTGGGCCAGGGCAGGCGGCGCCCGGCGGTGCGGGCCATGAGCACGCACTCGCCCACGGTCACCGGGAAGCTCCAGTCGACCGTGTCCACCTGGGGCACGTAGGAGGTGGTCAGCCCCGGCCGGCGCCGGACCGTGCCGGCAACGGGACGGGTGGTCCCCATGATGGCCTTCAACAGGGTCGTCTTGCCCGAACCCGACGGCCCCACCACGCCGCTGAACTGGCCCGCGGCCAGGCGGAGATCGACGTCGAGGAGCACCGGCTGCGAGCCGTAGGCGCAGCTCACCCGCTCGAGTGCGACCAGGGCCTCGCCGCCGCCGGCGCTGCTCACTGCGGGTACTCGGCCTCGTCGGGGGCGACGTTGGCGACCCGGAGCTCTCGCAGCGCCGTGGCGTCACCGCCCAGGGCCTCGGTCATGGTCACGTAGTCGAAGCGCATGAGGCCGAGCCAGGAGTGCTCGGCGTCGCCGGGCCCGGCCGGCAGGTCGTCGTCGCGCAGCACGTCGACGTAGGCCACCTCGGCCTCCCTGCCGATCTGTTCCAGCACCGGGCTGGGGAAGACCTCGGAGCCGAAGATGGCGGGGACCCCCTCGGCCTCGACCTGGCCGATGAGGGCGGCCACGTCCTTGGGGGTGGGGTCCTCGAAGTCCGACACCTGGATGGCGCCGATCACCTCCCAGCCGTAGTCCCGGGCGAAGTAGGCGTAGGCGTCGTGGTAGGTGAGCAGCTTGCGCTGGCCGTCGGGGATGGTGGCGAACGACTGGCGCATGGCCGCGTCGAGCCCGCCGACGATCCCCTCGAACGCCTCCAGGTTGCCCCTGTAGTACTCGGCGTCGTCGGGGTCGCGCGCGGCCAGGTCGCCGGCCACGATCTCGGCGTAGCGCAGGGCGAGCGGGGGGTCGGTCCACAGGTGCGGGTTGGGCCTTCCCTCCTCCCTGGGGAAGGAGAAGTCGTAGATGTGCTCCTCTTCGGGGAGCGCCAACGTGCCCAGCTCCACCATCTCGGCGCCGTCGGCCAGGTTGGCTTCGGCCAGCTCCCTGGTGGGCTCCTCCAGCCCCAGGCCGTTCAGGTAGACCACGTCGACGCTCGACAGCAGCTCGGCCACGCTGGGCCGGGGCTCGAAGGTGTGGGAGTTGGTCCCCTCCGGCACGATGCCGGTGATGTCGGCCCGGTCGCCGGCGATGTTGGCCACGATGCTGGTGATGGGGGCCACGGTGGTGGCGATGGCCAGGCGGTCGCCGTCCGTTCCTCGGGTGTCCCCGGCGCCCCCTCGCCCCTGCTCGTCGCCGGCCCCGCCACATGCGCCCGCCAGCAACCAGGTGACCAACAGGGCCAGCAGGACGCGGGGGCCGGCAGATCCCAACGCTCGGGCCACCGCCGAGATCCTAGTGCGTCGTGGTCTTTTTTTGCGTCCAGGTCGCACGTCGTCCCCCAACCTCCCGGCCAGTCACCACGACTGTGCACCGGCTTCGACCTGCCGTAGGCGCAACGACCGATCAGCTTCCTGGGCGGAGAGGGTGAGACCACCACCACGTCGGCAGGCTGGCCAGGAGATCCCGCAGCTCAGGCTTGGGTGGGGGTCCTGCGGTCCCCCGCCACTCGCTCGGTGCCTTCCTCGGCGCACCGCCGGCACCGGCCCACGATGGCGAAGTGGTTGGCCCGCATGTCGAAGCCGAAATCGCGCTCGAGGGTCTCCTCGACGCCGGCGAAGAGGTCGGCCGGCGCCTCCACCACCCATCCGCACTCCTCGCACACCAGGTGCTGGTGGACGTCGTCGGCCAGGTGGTAGACGGCCGGACCGTGCCCGAGGTGGGTGTGCTCGACGATGCCCAGGCGCCGCAGGGTCTCGAGCGTGCGGTAGATGGTGGCCCGGTGGATGGCGGGGTTGGTGCGGGCCACCTCGACCGACAGTTGATCGGCGCTGAGGTGCTCGTCGGCGTGGGCCATGACCGACAGCAGGGCGTGGCGTGCCGTGGTCAGGCGCTCACCCCGGCGCCGGAGGGCGTCGAGCAGCTCGGGGAGTCGCTCCTTGCCCATGGCCGGAGCGTACCCACGGGGCGCAGTCGCACCCGGCAAGGAGGGCACGGGTGTGCCAGAGTCTGGCGATGTTCCCGCTTCGGGACAACAACCCCACCCGGCGGGTCCCTGTCCTCACCATCCTGCTCATACTGGTCAACATCGGGGTCTACTTCCTGGTCCAGCCCGAGGGCCAGCAGCTCCTCGGCCAGGTCTCCACCGACGTGGAGGGGGCCGAGGCGACCCGCTTCAGCTTCGAGTACGCCGCCATCCCCTGTGAGGTCACCACGGGCGAGCCTCTGAGCGTCGGTGAGCTCCCCCAAGGCAGCGGCGACATGGCCGACTGCGAAGCTGAGAGCTCCGAGCCGCCCGTCTTCCCCGACAAGCGGGTGTGGCTGGCGGTGGTGTTCTCGATGTTCTTCCACGGCGGCCTGCTGCACCTCGGCGGCAACATGCTCTTCCTGTGGGTCTTCGGCAACAACATCGAGGACCACCTGGGGCCGGCGCGCTTCTTGGCCTTCTACCTGATCGGCGGCATAGTGGCCACCGGCGCCCACATCCTGGTCCAGCCCGACAGCACCATCCCCCTGGTGGGAGCCTCGGGGGCGGTGGCCGCGGTGATGGGCGCCTACCTGGTCTGGTTCCCCAACGCCCCGGTGCTCACGGCGTTCTTCTTCATCTTGATCCTGTTCCGGGAGATCTCGGCCAAGTGGCTGCTCGGCTTCTGGTTCATCTCCCAGTTCTTCGTCAACCCCAACGCCGGGGTGGCCTGGATGGCCCACGTGGGTGGGTTCGTCTTCGGGGTGGCCATCGGCCTGGTGATCCGGGCCAGTGGTGCCGCCCGGGGGATCGCCTGGCGCGAGGACTACCTCGAACCTGGAGCCGACCCCTTCGCCGACCGCCGGCCCCGCCGCTACTGATCCGTCGCGCCCCCCTCGGCGCGCTCCGGCTCGGCGCCGTCCAACTCGGCGGCGACCAGCTCGGCCAGGTCAGCGGCGACGGCGTCGGGTACCGGTTCGGCGTCGGGATCCACCGACTCGGTGACGCCCGACAGCACCAATGCGAAGCGCGCGCCCAGGAGCACGGCCAGGCTCCCGTCGGTGGTGATCCGGTCGCCCACCACCGTCAGGTCGTCCTCGCCCACCATCGACCGCACCACCGCAGCCATGGGCTCGTGGGGCTTGCCCGCCACCTCGGGCTCGACCCCCGCCGCCGTGGCCACGGCCGCGAGGATGGGCCCAGCACCAGGGACGGGCCCGTCGGGGGTGGGAAAGGTGGCGTCGGAGTTGGTGCCGATCAGGCGGGCGCCGTCCGCCACCGCCCGGTGCGCCGCCCGCAGACGCTCGTAGTCGAAGTCCTGGTGGAACCCCACCACCACCGCATCGGCCGGCCCTTCCTGGCGCACGGTGACGCCGCGCGCCTCCAGAGCCTCGACCACGCCCGGGCCCCCGCAGACCACGGCGGTGGAACCCGACTCCAGCATGGAGGCGGCGGCGCCGGCCGAGTTCACCACGTCGCCCTCGGCGTCGATGCCCATCGACGCCAGCTTCTCCTCCTGCTCGGCGACACGGACGCCGGAGTTGTTGGTCACGAACACCACCCGTTGCCCAGTAGCCCGGAGCCGGGCCACCGCGTCGGCAGAACCGGCGATCGGCTCGTCGCCCAACCACATCACGCCGTCGAGATCGATCACCCAGGCCACAACCGCCGAACGTACTCGCCGTCAGCGCGCCGAGCCCTGTGCCTGGTTGCGGCGAGCGACAGCGAGCCTGTAGGCAGAGAGCGTGCCCCGCTTCGAGCCGTTCGCCGGCCTGCGCTACCAGATGTCCGCCAACCTCGATCCGGTCACGGCCCCCCCGTACGATGTGATCGACGAGCCCGAGCGAGCCGAGCTGGCGGCACGCAGCCCCTACAACGCCGTGCGCCTCGAGCTGCCCGTCGACGACGACGCCGAGGAGGGGGAAGACCGCTACCAGGCCGCCGCTCGGCTCCTGCGCCGGTGGGTGGAGATCGGCATGGTCGTGGCCGACGACCCCGCCTCGTTCTACCTCTACCGCATGGGCTACCACGATGAGGTGGGTCGGCCCCGCCAGACCACGGGTGTGATCGGCGCCCTCGGGCTGGAGCCGCTCGGTGAGGGCGACGTGTTGCCCCACGAGCACACCACCGCCCGGGCCAAGAGCGACCGCCTCCAACTCCTGGAAGCGACCAAGTGCAACGTGTCGCCCATCTGGTGCCTCTCGTTGGCCCAGGGACTGGCCGCCATGGTGGAGCCGCTCGGCCCGCCCTTCGCCCGCAGCACCGACGACGAGGGCGTGCACCACCGGCTGTGGCGGGTCAACTCCCCGGCGATCGTCGACACCATCGCCGAGGTCGTGGCCTCGGCTCCGGTGATCATCGCCGACGGTCACCACCGCTACGAGACCGCCCTGGCCTATCGCGACCAACGGGAGGCGACGACATCGGGGTTTGCCGGCCACGACCTCGTCATGGCCCTGGTGGTGGAGCTGGCTGAGGACGAGGTCTCGGTGCGGCCCATCCACCGCCTGCTCACCGGCCTGCCCGAGGACCTCGACGTGGTCGAGGCGTTGTCGGGGTGGTTCCAGGTCGAAGAGATCGCCGACGCCAACGGGCCCGTCAACGGTGTGGCCCTGGCTGAGAGCATGGCCGCCGCCGGCGCCCTCGGCCTGGCTCTTCCCGACGGCCGGACAGTGCTGTTGCACCCACGTGCCGGGGTGTTTCCCGACGACGTGCTCGACCTCGACGCCTCCCGGGCCGATCTGGCCCGGGAGGGCCTGCCCCCTCACGAGGTGGCCTACCGCCACGATGCCTGTGACGTGGTGGCCCGGGTCAGGGATGCACCGGGATCAGCCGGTCTGCTCCTACGACCGGCCACCGTGGACCAGATCGCCGACGCCGCCCGCCAGGGCGTGCGCATGCCCCCGAAGACGACGTACTTCCACCCCAAGCCCCGCACGGGCATGGTCTTCCGCTCCATCGACCGCTGACGGCTCGCCGTTGTAGGGTGTGCTGTGGCCAAGAGGCGCCAGCCCACCCGCGAGGAGATCGAGCAGGAAGCGGCGGCCGAGCTGAACCGATCGATGCAGCGCTCGTTGGCCTCCTCCGAGTCCGCCTACCCCGCCCCAGCCCGACCGGCACCGCGCCCGGAGGAGGACGAACCGCCGCAGTGGACCCCGGAGTACGAGGAGAGCTCGGGGTGGGACATCAGCGCTGAGGCTCGCCTGTCGGCGGCCGAAGAGGAAGAGGCCGTCACCGGCTTGGCCATCCAGCAGTTGGCCGAGCGCTGGGGCCGCAGCGCCCCCGAGGACCACATCATCGCCCGCCTGCACCCGTCGCAGGCCGAGGAGGCACGCGACCGGGCCCTGCGCGAGGCAGTGGCCCGCCAGGCCCGCTTCGCCAAGCCCATCCGCCGGGTCCCGGTGCCCACGCAGACCACTCGGGGCTTCTCCAGCTCATGGACCAACAGCTCACCCGGGGCCGCGGGCAGCGAGCCCATGGTGTGGGAGTCGGCCATGCCCATCACCAGCGCAGCCGAGAAGGCTGCCCCGGCGAAGAAGGCCCCGGCCAGGAAAGCTCCGGCGAAGAAGGCTGCGCCGGCCAAGAAAGCGCCGGCCAAGAAAGCCCCGGCGAAGAAGGCCCCGGCGAAGAAGGCCCCGGCCAAGAAAGCCCCGGCGAAGAAGGCCCCGGCCAAGAAAGCGCCGGCCAAGAAAGCCCCGGCGAAGAAGGCCCCGGCCAAGAAAGCCCCGGCGAAGAAAGCCCCGGCCAAGAAAGCTCCGGCCAAGAAAGCCCCGGCGAAGAAAGCCCCGGCCAAGAACGCTTCGGCGAAGAAAGCTCCCGCCAAGAACGCTGCGCCGGCCAAGAAGGCGTCAGCCCGGAAGGCCCCGGCCAACGAGGCGGCGCCGGCGAAGAAAGCTCCCGCCAAGAACGCTGCGCCGGCCAAAAGGGCGCCCAGCCGAAGGGGTG
>JAHWJI010000050.1 GCA_019348495.1 Actinomycetota bacterium
ATCTCCAGGTCGACACCCGCGGCCTGGTGGGCCAGGAGCTCGTTGACGATGAAGGTCTCCGAGAAGCGGGGGTACATCTTCAACACGTAGCCGATCCGCGGCCCCGGCTCAGACGGCGACATCGACGGCCCCCCTCTCGCTCGACCGGCGGGTCTGGGCGAGGTGGAGGGGCTCGGCGGCCAGGAGGTCGTCGACCAGGCCCGGCACCCGGGCGAGCCCGTCCAGGTCGACGTGAGCGCCGCGCACGGGCCCGGCACCGGCAGCTCCCGCCATCCACCCCGACAGGCGCGCCGACGACAGGTCGTCGGGGTGGAGGAGGTCGGCCAGGCCCAGCTGCTCGAGCCGGCGTGCCCGCACCAGTTGCTCGGCCCGTGGCTGCGTCCGGGGAACGAGCAGGGCCCGCTTGCGGTGGGCCAGCACCTCGCAGACGCTGTTGTAGCCGGCCATGGACACCACCAGGTCTGCGGCACCGATCCACCGTTCGGGGTCCAGCACGTAGTCGTTCACGACCATGTCGGACCGGGTGGCAGCCAGCAGGTGGAGCTCCTCCCGATGCCCGGGGTCCATGTACGGACCGGTCACCACCACCCCGCTCATTCCCGACGGCAACCGGCTGCGGACGAAGCTGCGGGCCAGGGCCAAACCGTCCTGGCCACCTCCGACCAGGCACAGGGCGAAGGGGCTGGGCGGCGGAGGCGGCGTGGTGCCGGCGTGAACATCCTGGTGTGGCACGTACACGGGTCGTGGACGACCGCCTTCGTGCAGGGCAAGCACCGCTACCTCCTGCCGGTGGTCGCCGATCGGGGTCCCGACGGTCGGGGACGGGCCCGCACCTGGGAATGGCCCGACGCCGCGGTCGAGTTGACACCGGCCGAGCTGGGTGACGCCGACGTCGATGTCATCGTCCTCCAGCGACCCGAGGACGAGGCGCTCGCTGCCGACTGGCTCGGCCGGCGCCCGGGTCGCGACCTTCCGGCCGTCTGGCTCGAGCACAACGCGCCCCAGGGCCGCATCAACGAGCTCCGCCACCCGGCGGCGGATCGCCACGACGTCACCGTCGTGCACGTGACCCACTTCAACGCCTTGTTCTGGGATTGCGGGTCCACGGCGACCCGGGTGATCGAGCACGGCATCGTCGATCCCGGCTACCGCTACACCGGCGAGCTGGTGCGGGCTGCAGTGACGGTCAACGAGCCGCTGCGCCGGGGGCGCGTGACGGGCACCGACCTGCTGGCGCCGCTGTCGACCGTCGTGCCGCTCGACGTGTTCGGCATGGGTGTCGGCGGCGTGGCCGCAGCGCGCATCGAGGTGTTCGAGAACCTGCCCCAGGACCGCCTCCACACCCAGATGGCCCGCCGGCGCACCTACCTGCACCCGTTCCGGTGGACATCGCTCGGCCTGTCGCTGGTCGAGGCCATGCACCTGGGCATGCCCGTGGTCGCCCTGGCCACGACCGAGGCGCCCGACGCCGTACCCCGCGAGGCGGGGGTGGTCTCCAACCGGCCCGACGTGCTGGCCGCCGCGCTGCGGCGGTTGAGCGCCGATGCCGAGGAGGCGACCGTGCTGGGCAAGGCCGCACGAGAAGCCGCCCTCGCCCGCTACGGGCTCGGTCGGTTCCTGTCCGAATGGGACGAGCTGTTGATGGAGGTGTCGTCGTGAGGTCCGTCGGCGTTGCCATGGAGCCCGAGCGCGAGACCTGCGGGCCGTGACACCGGCGCGCCCGCGCCTGGTGGTGCTGCGGGCGCTGAAGCTGGGCGACCTGCTCACCGCTGTGCCGGCGCTGTGGGCGCTGGCCCGTGCCTACCCCCGACACGAGCGCGTGCTCGCCGCTCCGGCCTGGCTCGAGCCGCTCGCCCGTCACTCCGGCGTGGTCCAGCGCATCGTCGACACGCCGGACCTCGGCCCCCTCGACCCATCCTTGGCCGGCGCCGACGTCGCGGTCAACCTCCACGGACCGGGGCCACAGAGCACGGCGCTGCTCGCCGCCACCCACCCCACCCGACTCGTCAGCTACGGACTCGCCGGGGGACCGCCGTGGCCGGACCGCGAACACGAGCGCCACCGGTGGTGCCGGCTCCTGCGGGACTCGGGCGTTCCCGCCGACCCCGATGACCTGCTCCTCGACGTGCCCCACGTCGACGCACCGGGCCGATCGGGTGCGACGTTGCTCCATCCTGGTGCCTCGAGCGAGGCCCGGCGATGGCCTCCCCAACGATGGGCGGCAGTGGCCAGGGCCGAGACCCGTGCCGGTCGCACCGTGCTGCTCACGGGCGACGCCGGCGAGGCGGATCTGGCCGCGGAGGTGGCGTGGCGAGCGGGTCTCGGAGCTGACCGGGTGCTCGCCGGGCGCACGGATCTCCTCCAGCTGCTCGCCGTGGTCGCCAGCTCCGACCGGGTCGTGTGCGGTGACACCGGGATGGCCCATGTCGCCTCGGCCATGGCGACCCCGTCGGTCGTGTTGTTCGGGCCGACGAGCCCCGCCATCTGGGGACCACCGGTGACCGGCCCTCACGTCGCGCTCTGGAGAGGGCGTGCCGGCGATCCCCACGCCAGCCGAGCCGATCCCGGGCTGCTCGCCATCGGTGTCGACGACGTGCTCCAGGCCCTGGACTCGCTACCGGTCCCGCCCCGAGCAACAACGAGGTGAGGCCGGCCACGGTGAGCACCAGGGCCAGGCGACGCCGGATCACCGCGTCACCCCAGGAGGTCGTCGCTTCCAGGCGTGGGCGGGGCGGTTCTCCGGCTCGAGGCGTAGCCGTCAGGGCGACGGGGTAGGCCAGCCACAACCGCACGCCAGAGGAAGGGTTCCACCATCATGACCAGCGAGAGCGACCAGCTGACTCCCGAAGACGCGGGGCAGATGACCCCCGATCAGATGCGGGCAGCCCCCGGTACGGGGCGACAGGACAAAGAGCCCACCCAGATGACCACCTTCGACGGCGCCGGGAACCCCATCAAGCACGTCATCACCGATGACGACAGTGGTCGCCTGGCCGAGGGCACGGGGCCGGACACCGAGGCGGCAGCGGGCGACGCCGAAGATCCCAGCCACGTGCTCGGCGACGACGCCAGTCCCGGCATGGCGGCCGAGGGCGACACCAAGAAGGGCGAGCCGCTCGGCTGAGTCGACGGGCCAGCCCTTCCGGTGCCCGACGGCATCGGAAGGGCGGTGCCCCCCGGTTACGGAGCCTCGTCGCTGGCCTGCTCGGCCCGCTGCTCGACGAAGAAGGCGCCGAGGGCCGCGGCCAGCGACGCGAACACGACGACGGCGTAACCACTGAGAACGAGCGCCACCGCCCGGCCGGGAAGGGTCTCGGGCTCGAAGAGGTAGCCGCCGCTCACGACCAGGTTCGCCGACCACCACAAGGCTTCACCCAGGCCCTCGCCGCGGCTGGCGGCTTCGACCAGGAAGAGGAGCTGTGCGCCGGCGAACACCACGGCAGCCGTGGTGGCGGCGAGGAAGGTGAGTCGACCCCCGAGCAAGGCCCGGGCCGTTCCGATGGTGCGGTACGACGAGCCCACGACACGGGCCACCGGCAGCAATCGCAGGGCCCGCAGGGCTCGCATGACGCGCAGCATGCGCAAGGCGGGAAGGGCGAGGAACAGCACCGAGGGCCATCGTCGGCGGAGGAAGCGGAGGGGATGGCCGGAGATCACCAGCTTGGCCAGGAACTCCAGCGCGAAGATGGCCCACAGCACGTTCCCGACAGCTCGCAGCTCCTCCCGCTGAGCCGCTGGGGCGACGAGCTCGTAGGCGACGAGCCCGGCCCACACGAGAGCCAGGAGGGCCATGGGCACGTCGAGGCGCCGCTCGACCAGGACCGAAAGACGCTCTCTGGGAGTCGGCTCCCGGTCCGGGTCCGCCTCCAGGGTGGCGGGTGTGGCGAGGTTGTCGTCTGGCATCCCGCCATGCTTGCCGTCCACGGGCAACGGCCGCTCCCCCGCCGTCGTCAGGTGTCGAACACCCAACGTGTGGCCCGCGTGGAGAACTCCTCCTCGCGTTCGATGACGGCGAAGGCACGCTCGGGCTGGAACTCGACCATGAGGTTCTGGGCGAGGAAGTCGCGGCTGAGGTCGGGGTAGGTCAGTCGGTACTTGGCCAGGTATCGCTCGATCCACTGCGCCCGGCGCTCGTCTCCGTGGATCGGGGCGGCCCGGCCCTCCACTGAGAGGCATTCGACGGTGTCGTCGACCATGATCACCGTGCGGGGGTTGCCGGCCAGGTTGCGGGCCTTGCGCGCCCGTGGTGCACACGAAAAGGCGAAACCCCCGTCGTCGTCGTCCCAGACGCCCCAGACGGGCAGGGCATGGGGTCGGCCGTCGGCCGAGACGGTGACCACCCAGAAGTTGCGGTTGGCGGTCAACCGCTCGGCGGCCCATGACCACGGCAGTGGCGCCCACGACGGCGTGTCGACCCCGTAGCCAGGCATGTACGGTCGCTCGGCGCGCGGCTCGGCCACGCCACGCGACCCTAGGGGGCCCAGCCGTGGCTGGCACCTACCCCGGATGCAGGGCCGACCACGATCCCGCCGAAGCTGCGCACCGGGATCGGTGCCAGGTTCCGCCGGGGCGGTCGTTTCCCGCTGGGAGCCTTACAGCCCGCTTACATCAGCCCGACACGGGCCCGTGCGGCCTCGTCCGGCGGCAGGATGACACGACAGGTGAGCCGGGGACCAAGGAGGCGGGAATGTCGTGACGCTTGGCAACATGGCTGCAGCCGTGGGGAAGGGCCTGTTCGCCGGTGTCGTGGGGACTGGGGCGATGACGATCTCCAGCACGGTGGAGATGAAGCTCCGCGGGCGGGAGGCCAGCTCAGCTCCCGTCGACGCGGCGACCAAGGTGCTCGG
This sequence comes from Actinomycetota bacterium, assembly GCA_019348495.1. Classification (GTDB taxonomy): domain Bacteria; phylum Actinomycetota; class Acidimicrobiia; order Acidimicrobiales; family CADCSY01; genus JADDRA01. The sequence continues at coordinate 4,848 of JAHWJI010000050.1, forward strand.
CGTGCAGCCCACGGGCGAGGACGAGAAGGCCCGCTTGGCCAGCATCGTCCACTGGGGCTACGGAACCGCCTGGGGAGGCGTCCGGGGACTGGTGGAGGTGATCGGGCTGCGCGGCCTCCCGGCTGCGTCGGCCCATCTCGGGATGTTGTGGGGCACCGAGCTGATCATGCTCCCCAAGCTCGAGGTGGTTCCTCCGGTCAAGGAGTGGGGGGCCAGGGAGTTGGCCATCGATGCGCTGCACCACGGCGTCTACGCCGCGGCCACCAGCCTGACCTTCGCCTTCCTCACCAGGCGCTCGGTGCGGTGATGGCTCCTCGCCATGGTCCCGGCTCTGCGGGGAAGACGATCGCTGTCGGCGCGCTCTCGGGCACCGTGGGCGCCCTGGCGCTCACGATGGTCCAGGCCTTGGCCCGACTGGTCCTCGGGGTGTCCCCGCCCACCGAGCTCATCGGGGACCGCGTGGCGCCACTCCTGGGCATCGAGCGGTTCTTCTCCCTGCTCGAGCTCTTCGGCGGCTACGACCAGCTCAAGGCGTTCGGGGTGGGCTCGGCAACCCTCGGTCAACTCGGCGTCGGCCTGTTCCTCGGTGTGGGGTTGGCCTGGTTGCGCAGGCGGGCAGTCGTCCAGAGCGGATCCGACGAGGCCGGCCGTCGTCCCCTGCTCATCCTCGCCACGGTGGTCGGCGGCCTGTGGCTGGTCTCGGTGATCGCACTCTGGCCGGTCCTCGGTACCAACTATCGGGGTCTGGCGCCCGGAAGTGCCCGTCTCCTGACCATGGTCACCATGTTCATCTCCTCGGCGCTGTTCACCCTGGTGGTGTGGCTCTGCCAGCGCCTGGTCGCCGGCCCCGGTGCCCTACCGGCGGACGAGGGCGGGATCGGGTCGAGCGTCAGCCGGCGCACCCTGGTGGTCGGTGGTGCGGGCGCCGGGCTCGCGCTGGCGACCGGAGGGCTGGGGACCGCGCTGTTCCGGCGCTCGACCTTCGGTTACGACGGCATGCAGTACAGCGGCCCCGGCATCCAGGCCATCACTCCCAACGACAGGTTCTACGTGGTGACCAAGAACGTCATCGACCCCCGGGTGCAAGCCTCGCAGTGGCAGCTGCGCATCGCCGGCCTGGTGGAGCGATCCCGCAGCTACACCCTCGACGACCTCCGATCCATGCCGCCGATCGTCCAGGAGACGACCTTGTCGTGCATCAGCAACCCGGTCGGGGGCGGCTTGCAGAGCAACGCCGTGTGGACCGGCGTGTCGCTGGCCGACCTGATGCGGGAAGCCGGGCCGAAAGAGGGCGTCGTCGAGGTCCTCGTGACCGCAGTCGACGGCTACAGCGACACCTTCTCGTTGGCCAAGGCGATGGAGGCGACCACCCTGGTGGCCTACGAGATGAACGGCGAGACGCTTCCCCAACGGCATGGCTACCCTGCCCGGATCCTCGTGCCGGGCCTGTTCGGGGAGAAGAACGTCAAGTGGGTCACCCGCATCGACTTGGTCGACCGCAACGCCAAGGGCTTCTACGAACAGCAGGGTTGGGGACCCGAGTTCGTGGTGCCGACCCGGTCACGCTTCACCGAGCCCGATCTCGCCCAGCCCCTACGTGTCGGCTCGACGGTGGCCCTGCGGGGCACCGCCTTTGCCGGTGACCGCGGCGTGGCCCGCGTCGAGGTGAGCGTCGACGACGGGCGAACGTGGAACGATGCCGAGCTCGAGTACGCGGGCTCTCCGTTGGCCTGGGTCCTGTGGCGCTACGACTGGCGACCACAACGAACGGGCGAGCTCCCCCTCTTGGTCCGGGCCACCGACGGCACCGGCACGCTTCAGCTCGCCGAAGCCCGAGATGTGGCGCCCCAGGGTGCCACCGGTCTCCACCGGGTGACGGCCCAAGTTCGAAACTGACGAATCTCGGTGGAGGGGTGCACAAGGTGGGCCGTGACGGATCGCGACCCCACCCCTTGCCCGTCATGCAACAAAGGGCATGTCGCCTGATGTCGATGTGTACCGGAACGTGTCGCTGAGCAGGCTTTGTGGTCAGCCCAGTCCGGCTGGTGATCCCTGATATCGCCCTTTGCCGTGCAGTCTGTGATCAAACTGTGATCACGGCGCCGCCGGCTGACCCTCTTGCCATCGTGCAAGGGGTCACCTGAGGGGCCCGACGGGCCGCCGTGGGGTGGCCAAGTCCTCGATGACCTCTTGGCCCACGGCCAGGACCGGCGACGACCCGGCAGTGAGCAGCCGGGCCACAACCTCGCCAGTGCCCAGGGCGAGCAGCGCCGCCAACACACCGGCGGTCGCAGGACGTCGGTGCGTTGACAGGTACTTCATCGCCTCTGGTTCGGCGGGGAGGCCCTCGTTGAACGTCCGCTAAAGGTACGGCCCCGTTGGGCCGAAGACAGGAGGCAGTCTCACGGCGTGCTCATGCACCTCTCAGGCGGCTGCTGGACGGTGGGTGTTCATACACCCTTCACCTCAGGAGGCAGGTAGTGGGCAGGCAGCACAACGGTCGGCATCGACGCATCGCCCTGTACTCTCACGACAGCCAGGGCCTGGGCCATGTCCGTCGCAACCTGGCCATCGCGTCGGCTCTGGCGGCGGCCGACCCGACGGTGGAGATCCTGCTGCTGACCGGTGCTCCGGGGGCCACGACTCTGCCCGTGCCGCCCGGAGCCGACTTCCTCACCCTCCCCGCGCTCGCCAAGGTGGCCGACGGGACCTATCGGGCGCGATCCTTGGCGTCGTCGCTCGATGCCATCATCGAGCTGAGGTCCGGCATCCTCCATGCCGCCCTGTGCACCTTCGACCCCGACGTCCTGATCGTCGACAAGGTCGCCCGGGGAGCGGCCGGCGAACTGGAGGCGGCGCTGGCCGCCCTCCGATCCAAGGGCCGCACCCGCTGCGTGCTCGGTCTCCGGGACGTGCTCGACGACGCTGCCGTCGCCCGTCACCAGTGGCGCCAGGACCGCACGACCGAGGCGGTGGCCCACTTCTACGACCGAGTCTGGGTGTACGGAGACCCGGCGGTGTTCGACCCGGTCATCGAGTACGGGCTTCCTCCCATCGTGGCCGGTCGTACCAGCTTCACGGGGTACCTCGGTCATGGTCGCCCTCGTGCCCTCACACCGCCGACCCGGGTGCCATCCGGTCCCTATGTCCTGTGCCTCATGGGCGGCGGTCAGGACGGCTTCAGCGTTGCCAGCAGCTTCCTGCAGGCTCGGCTGCCCGCTGGTCGCTCGGGCATCGTCGTGACGGGTCCCTACATGGCCATGGAAGACCGTCGGATCCTGCAGCGCCTGGCCGGCGGCCGCCCGGCCATGACGGTCATGGGTTTCGTGCCCGGGACCGAGCACCTCGTTTCCGGTGCCGAGGCGGTCGTCTCGATGGGCGGCTACAACAGCGTGTGCGAGCTCCTTGCCTCCGGCACCCGGGCGCTGATCGTGCCTCGGGCCCGGCCCCGGTCGGAGCAGCTGGTACGGGCCGAGCGCCTGGCCAGCCGGGGACTGGCCGAGGTCTTGCATCCCGACGCCCTCTCGCCCGGCTCGCTGTCGACCTGGCTCACCGGAACCAGTCGCCCGGCGGATGACGTGGCCATCGACCTCGACGGGCTGGCCCGCATCCCGGCCCTCGTGGAAGCCCTGCTCGCCTCTGCTCACGGCACGGTCAGCGCCCGGAGGGAGGTCCTTCGTGCCGTCGTGTGAGCTGGGCCGAACGGCCTACGTCCTCAAGATGTACCCCCGCTTCTCCGAGACGTTCATCCTCAGCGAGATCCTCGCCCACGAGGCGGCGGGAGCCGATCTGGAGATCTTCTCGCTGCGGCCGCCGGCCGACGGACGATTCCACGAGGCCCTGGCCGAGGTCCGGGCACCGGTGACCTATCTAAGCCATCACCAGCGGCGAGCCGCAGACCTGTGGGCGCTCCTGCACACCGCATCCCGGGAGTTGTCCGGCCTGGCCGAGCACCTCGACGAGCTGTTGGGTGCCAGCGTCGAAGACGCGGCCCAGGCCGTCGAGCTCGCCCTGGCCGTGCGCAGCCGCGGAATCGACCACATCCACGCCCACTTCGCCTCGGTGGCCACAACCGTCGCCCGCCTCGCCTCCCTGCTGACCGGCGTCCCGTACACCTTCACCGCCCACGCCAAGGACATCTTCCACGACGACGTCGACCCGGGCGATCTGCGGACCAAGCTCGAAGGGGCGGCTGCGGTGGTCACCGTCAGCGATTTCAACCTCGCTCACCTGATCTGGTCCTTCGGGCCGGCAGCAGCGCGCACCCAGCGGATCTACAACGGCGTGGACCTCGCCCGCTTCTGCTGCTCGACCACCGAGCAGCGACCTCCGGTCATCGTGGCCGTGGGGCGGCTCGTGGAGAAGAAGGGCTTCGTGGATCTGATCGACGCCTGCCACCGCCTGCGATCCGACGGCCGGACGTTCCGGTGCGAGATCATCGGCACCGGCCCTGAGGAGGAGCGGCTCCGCCAGCAGGTCGAGCACCTCGACCTGGGCGCCATCGTGCATCTCCGCGGAGCACTGCCCCAGAGCGGGGTGCGCGCCGCTGTGGCCGGGGCCGCTGCGCTGGCCGTGCCCTGCGTCGTGGGGACCGACGGCAACCGCGACGGTCTGCCCACCGTCTTGTTGGAGGCCATGGCCCTGGGGACGCCGTGCGTGGCCACGCCGGTGACCGGGATCCCCGAGGTCATCCGCTCCGAGGAGACCGGCCTGCTCGTGGCCGAGCACGACTCCGAGGCACTCGCCGGCGCCCTCGCCCGCCTGCTCGACGACCGCGGCCTCGGCGCCCGCCTGGCCGCCGCCGCCCGCACCCTGGTCGAGGAGGAGTTCGACATCCACCGCCAGGCGGCTCGCCTCCGGTGTCATTTCACCGGCCCGACGACGGTGCCGACCACGGCTGCTCTCCCGGCTCGGGAGTGCGCGTGATGCGCGTCGCCTACGTCTGCGCCGACCCGGGGCTGCCCGTGTTCGGCCGCAAGGGGGGATCGGTCCATGTCCAGGAGGTGATACGGGCCCTGCGTCGAGGCGGTCACTCGGTGGAGCTGCTGGCCACCCGTCGAGGAGGTGCTCCGCCGGCCGACCTCGCCGACCTGGGTGTTACCGCGCTGCCTCCCATCAGCCGGGGACCGGCGGCGACACGCGAAGCCGAAGCCAGGGGGGCCAACCAGGGCCTGGCCGAATCCCTGGAGGCCATGGGGCCGGTCGATCTGGTCTACGAGCGCTACTCCCTGTGGAGCAGCGCGGCCATGACCTGGGCCCGTCGTACGCAGACACCGGCCGTCCTGGAGGTCAACGCCCCCCTGGTCGAGGAGCAGGCCCGGCATCGCGTGCTGGTCGACCGGGCCGGGGCCGAGGCGGTGGCGCGGGGCGTGCTGGCCGACGCCACCGTGGTCGCCGCCGTGTCCGAGGAAGTGGCCGCCTGGGCCCGGCGGTGGTCGCCGGCGCCCTCCCGGGTCCACGTGGTGGCCAACGGGGTCGACCCCGAACGCATTCGCCCGGCCCCCCGCGCGCCCGACCCGGACACGTTCACCGTGGGCTTCGTGGGCACCCTCAAGCCGTGGCACGGGCTGGACACGCTGGTCGACGCCATGGCCCTGCTGGCCGGCGACCCCGGCTGGCGCCTGCTCGTGGTCGGCGACGGCCCCGAGGCGCCGGCGCTGGCCCGCACCGTCGAGCAGCGGGGGCTGGCGGCCAGCACCGAGCTCACCGGCGCCGTCGACCCGGCTGAGGTCCCCGGCCACCTGGCCCGCATGGACGTCGCCGTGGCGCCCTATCCGGCGCTGGACGGGTTCTACTTCTCGCCGCTCAAGCTCTACGAGTACCTCGCCGCCGGCCTGCCCGTCGTCGCCAGCTCGGTGGGGCAGGTCGCCGAGGTCCTCGACCACGGCCGGACGGGCGTCCTGTGCCCGCCCGGCGATCCGGCGGCGCTGGCCGCGGCGCTGGCCGGGCTGCGGGCCGACCCCCGCCGATGCCAGGCGCTGGGCCGGGCCGGGCGGGCCGAGGTGGTGCGCCGGCACTCGTGGTGCCAGGTCGTCGAGCGCGTCCTCGCCCTGGCCGGCGCCGGCCGCGGTGCCGACCACGCCGTCGGGGCGGTGGCCTGACCATGGCCTCCTCCACCGCCACCACCCTGCGCCAGGCCGTGCCCGGCCTGGCACGAACGCTGCGCCGCTTCGGGCCCCACCTGCGCCGCCAGCGCCTGGCCATCGCCGGCGGCTCGACCGCCCTGCTCCTGGAGATCCTCCTCCGCCTGGCCGAGCCCTGGCCCCTGAAGTTCATCATCGACACCGTGGTCGCCCCCATCGTCCCGGCAGGGTCGGGTGAACCGGGGATCGGTGCCGGGGGTCCTCCGGGCGGCTGGAACGTCACGACCGTCCTGGCCGTGTCCGCCGTGGCGCTCGTGGCCATCACCGGGCTCCGGGCGCTGGCGTCCTACCTGTGCACCATCGCCTTCGCCGTCGCCGGCAACCGGGTGCTGACCGAGGTGCGGGCCGAGCTCTACGGCCACCTGCAACGCCTCTCGCTGGCCTTCCACCATCGGTCCCGCACCGGCGATCTCCTCACCCGCATCACCGGCGACGTCGGCCGTCTCCAGGAGGTCACGGTCACCGCTGCGCTGCCCCTCGCCGGCAACGCCATCACCCTGGTGGGGATGGCGGTGGTCATGGCGGTGGTGGATTGGCGCCTCGCCCTGGTCGCCGCTGCCGCCTTCCCCATCTTCGCCTTCGTCGGGGCCCGAGCCACCCGCAGCATCAGCGGGGTGGCCCGCTCCCAGCGCCGCCAGGAGGGCGAACTGGCGTCGGTGGCCTCCGAGGCGCTCGGCGCCATGACCGTGGTCCAGGCCTACTCCCTGGAGAACGCGCTGGAGGATCGCTTTGCCGTCAACAACAACAAGAGCCTTCGCGAGGGGGTCAAGGCCAAGCGCCTGAGCGCCGGGCTGGAGCGGCGCACCGACGTGCTGGTGGCGGTGGCGACCGGCGCCGTGTTGTTCCTCGGTGCCCAGCGGGTGTTGAGCGGGCACCTGAGCCCCGGCGACCTCGTCCTGTTCGTCACCTACCTCAAGCAGGGTTTCAAGCCGCTGCGGGACGTGGCCAAGTACACCGGGAGGCTGGCCAAGGCATCGGCTTCGGGTGAGCGGATCATCGACCTGCTCGACACCGAGGTCGACATACGGGACCGCTCCTGGGCCCGACCCGCGCCTGCCTTCCGAGGCGATGTCCGCTTCGCCGGCGTCACCTTCGCCCATGAGCCGGGCCGGCCGGTGCTGCACGACCTGGACCTTCACGTGCACCCGGGCCAGCGGGTGGGTGTGATCGGCCCTTCGGGTGCGGGCAAGTCGAGCCTCATGGGATTGCTGCTGCGCCTGTACGACCCCGACGAGGGTGCGGTGCTCATCGACGGCCACCCGTTGACCGACCTCACCCTGGCCTCGGTGCGCAGCCAGGTCGCCGTCGTCCTCCAGGAAAGTGTGCTGTTCGCCACCTCGGTGCGGGAGAACATCGCCTACGGCGACCCCGATGCCACCGACGCCGAGATCGAGGCCGCGGCCCGCCTGGCCAACGCCCACGAGTTCGTCTCCGAGTTGCCGAAGGGCTACGACACGGTGGTCGGGGAGCGGGGGGCCACCCTGTCGGGAGGCCAGCGCCAGCGTCTCGCCATCGCCCGGGCCGCGGTGCGCCGGGCACCCATCGTCATTCTCGACGAGGCCATGACCGGCCTCGACGCCGCCAACGAGGCCGAGGTGACCGAGGCCCTTCGCCGCCTGACCGCCGGCCGGACCACCTTCTTGATCTCCCATGATCCGGCGACCGTGGCCGATGCCGACGTCGTGGTCCGCCTCCAAGCGGGCCGGGTGGTGGCCCGAGGCCGGCCCGAGGAGGTGCTCGGGAGGCGGGGGCGCGTGGTGCACCTGCCCAGGACTGAGGGCACGGACGCGCACCCGGGGAGGTTCAAGCGTGCTGACGCCGGCTGACGCGGCGATCGTCCGGCGGGATCAGGCGGTTCCGGGACTGGCGCTCGTGCTCGACGACGACGCCCTGACCAGCCGCCTGCGGACCGCCCGGCCCGAGCTCGGCCTCGTGTCGGCCCGGGCCACCTACGTGCGCTACAAGCCGGGGACGAGCTGCCTGGTGGCCTACCGGTTCGACCTGGGTGACCGGGAGGCGCTGGCGTTCGCCAAGGCGTACCGGCAAGGTGGGCGGGCCAAGGTGGCCAAGGCCCAGGGCAAGGGCGGGGCGGCGGTCGTGACCCTCGGCGACCTGGTGACGCTGGCCCGGGTAGGGGGCGATCGCGACCTGCCGGCGGCGGCCGCCCTCGACCAGCCGCAGCGCCACCGCCGTCTGCTCCGCCGGCTCCTCCCAGAGGCAAGCGAGTGCTGGGGCGCCGTCCCCCGATGCCTGCGCTACAAGCCCGAACGTCGATGGGTGGGGATGGTGGAACACGAGGGCGAACCCGTCGCCCTGGTCAAGGCCTACCGGCGTGACGACCTGGCCCGGGCTCACGCCGGGCTCCGCTTTGCCGGCACCATCTCGCCCGCCGCCCCCCGACTCCTCGGCGTCTCCAGGAGGCTGGCCGCCCTGGCCAGCTCATGGGTACCGGGTGAGACCCTGAGCGATCTCCTGGCCCGGCCGGGCGCATCGGTCGCCACGCTGGGAGTGGCGGGAGAGGCGCTGGCCGCTCTGCACGCCGGTCCGCCGTCCGGTCTTCCCGTGGCCATGGCCGAGGACGACGCCGTCGCCCTGACCTCGGCCGCTGACCACCTGTGCGCCCTCAGCCCCCACCTGGTGGCCACGGTGACGGCACTCGTCGCGTCGCTCGGGCCCCGCCTGGCTGCCGGCGCCCCGGAGGCGAGTCGGCCCCGCCATGGGGACTTCTCGCCCGATCAGGTGGTGCTGGGTCGCGCCGGCCCCGCTCTGCTCGACTTCGACAACGCCGAGTTCGGTGATCCCGCCGCCGACCTCGGCCAGTTCGTGGCCTCCCTGTTGGCAGCCGGCCTCACGTCGGACGCCGGCGCCGGCGTGCCCGCCGCGTCGTGGCCGACCGACTTCCTGACTGGCTACGAGTCGGCCGGCGGGATGGCCGGTGCCGACCGGATCGCCGACCACACCGCTGCCGCCCTGGTGCGACTTGCCGTCGAGCCCTTCCGGACTCGAGCCCCGGACTGGCCCGCCCAGACCGAAGCCCTGCTGGAGCACGCCTCCGTTCTGATGGCGCGAACGGCACGCTGATGCACCGAACCGGCCATCAGAACGGTGTCGGTGGGGGGTTGCGAGCGCTGACCGAGATCGAGTGCCCGACCAGCGGGCGGACACTGCATCTACGTCGGGCCTGGCCTCGCCGGCCAGGACACCTCCTGCTCGAGTACCGGGACGGTGACTCCTCGGTGGCCGGCCAATGGTTCGCCGACTCCGATCGGCTCCGTGCCGTCGCCGAGCAGACGGCGAGGGTGTCCCCGGACGCCGTGCGTTGCCGTGCTGAGGCGGGCGTGCTGCTCCAGCGCAGGGGTGCCGACCGCCGATTGCCGGCGCTGGCCGACGTCGTCACCGACGGGGCGGCCACCCTGGTCGTCCACCGACCCGAGCGCCGAGCGGTGGTCCGGCGCACCCGGTCGGGCGCCACGACCTACGTCAAGATGGTCCGTCCCGGTCGGGCGCTGCCCGGAAGTGCGGAGCTGCCCGGGGTGCGCGTGCCGGTCGTGCTCGCCGCCGCCCCCCACCGGGGGATGGTCGAGCACGCCGAGTTGGCCGGCCGAGCACTCCACCACCTCCTTCGGGACGCCGGCTCCGGGAGCGGCCGCACCGACACCGTGTCACGAGCCTTCGGCGCGGTCGGGCGGACCGTACGGGCGCTGCACGACTGCACGCCTCCCGCCGGGCTCCCGATCCACCACGCGGACTGCGAGGTGGCCATCACTGCTCGTTGGGTCGACCAGGCGCTGGCCCACGGTGTGCTCGATCCGCTGGACCGGGTTCGTGCCGCTGATGCTCTAGCCACGCTGGCGACCACGCTCGGCGGCTTGGCATCGTCCCCGACCCTCACCCTGGTGCACCGTGACCTGCACGACAAGCAGATCGTGGTGGCCGACGGGGACGACGCCGGGATTCTCGACCTCGACACACTGGCCGTCGGCGACCCCGCCATCGACGTGGCCAATCTGCTCGTCCACCTCGAACTGCGGGTGGTGCAGGGCCATTGCCGAAGCGAGGTCGCCGGCGTCGCCGGCGACGCCTTCCTCGAGGGATACCGCGCCGATGGAGGCCTCCGAGGGCGCATCGATGCGTACGCCACCGCCACCCGGCTG
>JAHWJI010000051.1 GCA_019348495.1 Actinomycetota bacterium
TCGCCGACGCAGCGCCGCAGGGCTCCGCCGAAGGCCGGGGAAGCCTCAGGCGCCAGCGGTGTCGCCGTCGGTGCTGTCGGTGCTGTCGGTGCCGTCGGTGCCGTCGGTGCTGTCGGTGCTGTCGGAGGTGTCGGAGGTGTCGGTGCTGTCGGAGGTGTCGGAGGTGTCGGTGCTGTCGGAGGTGTCGGTGCTGTCACCATCGGTGGTGTCGGTGGTGTCGCTGTCGGTCTCGTCGGCGTCGGTCCCCAGGGGTGTGTCCGAGGCCGTCGTCGTGAGGCCGGGGCGCAGCCACGTGGTCTCCATGTCGTCGTCACGCAGTCCGGTCAGCACAGCCATCTCGCACCTCGCAAGGAAGGGAAGGGAAAGGGGACCGGGCGGAGCCTAGCCAGCTGGAGCGCCGCTGCGGGCTCAGCCAGGCCGGGGTCCACCGAGGTCGAGGCCGGCCCGGGCCAGGCCCCCTTCGATGCTGGTGCGCTCTTCTGACAGCAGTCGCCGGCGGTCGCCGTCGGGCAGTGTCGCCTCCGGGAGACCCACGACGACGGCCAGGTCGACGAGCACGCCGTCGTAGCTGTCGAGGTCCTCGCACCACTCCTGGACCTTGGTCGGCCACAGCCGTTCATCGGCCTCGTAGAGGTCGAGGCGCCGGCGCATGGCCCTGGCCTGGGCCACCAGGGTCTCCCGCCGGTGGAGAGGACGTGGTGTCGGGGGTGGCGGCGCCGGCGGATCGGGACGGCGCGGCTCGTACCAGGGCGGGTCCCAGGCTTGAGTGGGTTCGCCCATCCCGTCATCGGGATGGGACCGGGGTTCGGACCGGGGTTCGGAGGAGGGACCGGGGCCCAGGGCGCGGAGACGAACGGGTTCGGCGATGCCGAGGTCGACGCCCCGGGCCACCACCGCCTTCTCCAGCAATGACCGCTCGAGGGTGGTCAGGACACGGCGGCCGATGACGAGGTCGGGCTCGGGGGCGCCAGGCAGCTCGAGCATGTCGGCCAGCTGGACCAGGGCGTGGTCGTACTCGTTGCGGGTGCGTCGCCGAGCCTCCGACCCTCCTCCGGCGGGGTCACCCAGCCGCAGGCGCAGGCCCTTGGCCCGGGCCACCAGGTCGGGAGGCAGGATCGACGGATCCGGTGGGGGGGGCGGGGGCCGGCGCCACGGACGCAGGGGATCCGCCACCTCATCACCTCCTGACTCGACTCGGCCTGACCTGACTCCATGTTGCGCTCGACACCTTCCTACCAGCACGTCATCCATGGTGGGGGACAAGGACTCGGGTGCGGGGTGGTGTGAGGTCGAGGTTGGTGGTCAGGTGTTCGAGGCGGGTGATCGGTCGCCCCGCTCAGGCGTGGCCTGGCGCTCGAGCAGCGCCGTCGCCGTAGGCGCGTGCACCAGGGCGGTCTGGCCCTCCTCGACCTGGGGCGGACGCTCCCAGCGGTACTGGTCGTGGTCGTGACGGTGGCGGATGTGCATCGGCCATGCCATGAACGGCTCCTCCTGTCCGGTTGCCGGGGCCCGTCGCCCGCAGGTCCTCCTCCTATCGGTAGGTTCGGGTTCGACCTGAAGCCCCAGAGCCGTGCCGGGACCGAGGGGTAGCGTGGCGGGACATGGCCAAGGTCCACGAGCTCCTCGCCGCCGGGCCCACCCTGTCGTTCGAGTTCTGGCCCCCCCGTGACCCCGAGCGGTTCCGGCGAACCCTCGACGTGCTGGCGCCGCTACGACCCGATTTCGTCTCGGTGACCTACGGAGCCGCCGGGTCGACGAGGGAAGGTACCCACGGCCTGGTGATCGACCTGCTGCGAGGCGGACCCATGGTTCCCGTGGCCCACCTCTGTTGCGCCGCCCACCGGCGCCACGAGCTGGTCGACATGCTGGCCCGCTACCGAGGCGAAGGCATCGACAACGTCCTCGCCCTTCGTGGTGATCCCCCCCTCGACTCCGATGCGGCCCTGCCCGAGGGCGATCTCCGCTACGCCGCCGAGCTGGTCGCCCTGGTGCGCGAGGTCGGCGACTTCTCGGTCGGAGTGGCGGTGCACCCCGAAGGTCATCCCGACTCGAGGGGTCGCCTCGTTGCCGACCTCGACCACGCCGCGGCCAAGCTCCGGGCCGCGGATTACGCCATCACCCAGTTCTTCTTCCGGGTGGAGGACTACCTCCGCCTGGTCGAGGGCCTGTCCGCTCGTGGCGTCGACAAGCCCATCGTGCCCGGCATCATGCCCATCGACCGCATCGGCCAGGTGGCGCGCATGGCGGAGATGTCAGGCACGACCATCCCGTCGGAGTTGGCGGCTCGCCTGGAGGGCGCCCGGGAGGATCCCGACGAGATCCGTCGCATCGGCATCGAGGTGGCCAGCGAGCTCGGCCAGAAGCTGCAGGCCGAGGACGTCCCCGGCCTGCACTTCTACACCATGAACCGGGCCGCCAGCGTGTCGGCCGTGTGCGCCAACCTCGGTCTCTCCCCTTCGACGTGACCGGGAGGCCCCGGTAGTCTCGACCGATGGCTGAGCCCATCACCGTCGCCGACGACGGCTCCCTGGTGGTTCCCGACGAGCCGATCGTCCCCTTCATCGAGGGCGACGGCACCGGCGTCGACATCTGGCCCGCCACCCGCCTGGTCCTCGACGCCGCCGCCGCCCGCCACGGGCGCCGCGTGGGCTGGACCGAGGTCCTGGCCGGCGGCAAGGCCCACGACGAGTGCGGCGAGTGGCTGCCCACCGAGACGGTGGAGGCCTTCCGCCGCTACCGGGTGGGCATCAAGGGGCCGCTGACCACGCCGGTCGGTGGGGGCATCCGCAGCCTCAACGTGGCCCTGCGACAGATCCTCGACCTCTACGTGTGCCTGCGCCCGGTGCGCTGGTTCACCGGCGTGCCCTCACCGGTGCGCCACCCCGAGAAGGTCGACATGGTGGTGTTCCGGGAGAACACCGAGGACGTCTACGCCGGCTTGGAGCTGGCCCAGGGCAGCCCCGAGGCCAAGAAGCTCATCGACTACCTGGCCGACGAGTTGGGCTGGGCGGTGCGGCCCGACTCCGGGCTCGGTCTGAAGCCCATCTCCATCACCGGCTCCAAGCGCCTGCAACGCGCTGCGCTCACCTACGCCGTAAACCGGGGCCGGCGCTCGGTCACCTTGGTGCACAAGGGCAACATCATGAAGTTCACCGAGGGGGCCTTCAAGGCCTGGGGCTATGAGCTGGTGGCCGAGGAGTTCGCCGACGTGGCCGTGGGCTGGGACGACTGCGGCGGTGAACCGGGCGACAAGGTGCTGGTCAAAGACGTCATCGCCGACGCCTTCCTCCAGCAGATCCTGACCAGGCCCGACGAGTACGACGTCATCGCCACCACCAACTTGAACGGCGACTACATCTCCGACGCCCTGGCTGCCCAGGTGGGCGGCATCGGCATCGCCCCCGGTGCCAACATCAACAGCGTCACCGGCCACGGGATCTTCGAGGCCACCCACGGCACCGCCCCCCGTTACGCCGGCCAGGACAAGGTCAACCCCGGGTCGCTGCTGCTGTCGGGGGTGTTGATGTTCGAGCACCTGGGCTGGCAGGACGCGGCCGATGACATCGTGGCCGCGCTGGAGGCCACCATCGCCGAGCGCATCGTCACCTACGATTTCGCCCGCCTCATGGATGGGGCCACGGAGGTCAAGACCTCCGAGTTCGCGGCCGCCGTCGTCGACCGGCTCTGAGACGCCGTGGTGACCACGACGACGGCGACCACGGACACCACGGCGACGTTCCACGAGCGCGACCACCTCTACCTCGGCGGGCGGTGGGAGGACGCTGACGGGCGGGGCGGCGTCAGCGAGGTGGTCGAGGCCGCCACCGAGCAGGTCATGGGCCGGGTCCCCCAGGCAGGCTCGAGCGACGTCGACCGGGCCGTGGCCGCAGCTCGGGCCGCGTTCCCGGCCTGGTCCCAGACGCCGGTGGGCGAGCGGGCCGAGCTGTTGTCGGCCATGGGCGCGGGTCTGGCCACCCGGACCGACGAGATCGCCACCCTGGTCTCCCGGGAGGTGGGCACGCCCAAGAACCTGAGCGTGTTGATCCACGCCGGGCTGCCCATGTTGACCCTCGCCCACGCCGCCGAGCTGGTGGCCTCGTACCCCTTCGAGGCCGAGGCGTTCCCGTCGCTGGTGGTGCGAGAGCCCGTGGGCGTGGTGGCCGCCATCATCCCCTGGAACTACCCCGTGCACCAGGCCGTGGCCAAGGTGGCGTGGGCACTGGCAGCCGGGTCCACGGTGGTGCTCAAGCCCTCTGAGGTGGCGCCGCTGTCGGCCTTCGTCCTGGCCGAGATCGCCGAGGGAGCGGGCCTGCCCGCGGGGGTGCTCAACGTGGTCACGGGCCCCGGTCGGGTGGTGGGTGACGCCCTGGTGGCCCACACGGCTGTGGACATGGTGTCGTTCACCGGCTCCACCAACGTCGGTCGCCGGGTGGGAGCGGTGGCGGCCCGGTCGGTCAAGCGGGTGGCCCTGGAGCTGGGGGGCAAGTCGGCCAACGTCATCCTCGACGACGCTCCGCTCGACCAGGCCGTTCCCGACGGCGTGGCCAAGTGCTTCCTCAACGCCGGTCAGACGTGCTCGGCCCTTACCCGGATGCTGGTGCCCCGTGCGGCCCTGGCCGAGGTGGAGGCCCTGGCCGCCGAGGCCGCCGCCACCTACGTGCCCGGTGATCCCTTCGCCCCCGAGACCACGCTGGGACCCCTGGCGTCGCTGGCCCAGCGCGATCGGGTACGTGCGGCCATCCGCCGGGCGGTCGACGAGGGGGCCACCCTGGTCACCGGGGGACCGTCGGCGCCCGAGGGCCTGTCCCGGGGGTACTTCGTGCGCCCCACCGTGTTCTCCGGGGTGACGCCGGAGATGGCGATCGCCCGCAAGGAGGTCTTCGGGCCGGTGCTGGCCATCTTGGCCTACGACTCCGAGGACGAGGCGGTGGACATGGCCAACGACTCCGACTACGGCCTGTCCGGCGGGGTGTGGTCGGGCGACCCCGAGCGGGCGCTGGCCGTGGCCCGGCGCCTGCGCACCGGCCAAGTCGAGATCAACGGGGCCATGTTCAACCCCCGGGCCCCCTTCGGCGGCTACAAGCAGTCGGGCAACGGTCGGGAGCTGGGCGCGGCCGGCCTCGAGGAGTTCCTGGAGACAAAGGCCATCCAGCGGTAACAGGCTCGCTCCGCTCACCGTCAAGAGCGTGGTGCCGCCTTCGGCGGCGCTCCTCGCCGCTCCGACAGAGCAAGCCTCGCTTCGCTCGGCGCCCTGTCGGCCGCCGGGCGGAATAGTCGAGCTGTAATCATCGTTACAACAAGCATGCCTGACACCCAGACCCTCACCTTGCCGGTCCTACCGCTGACCAGCGGCGTGGTCGGTCCCACCATGGTCGTCAACATCGTGCTGGAGACCCCCGAGGCCCGCACGGCGATCGAGGCGGCCCAGCGCCACTCAGGCCGGCTGCTGCTGGTGCCCAAGCTGGACGGCCACTACGCCCGGGTGGGCACCGTGGCCAAGATCGAAGACGTGGGCGGGCTGCCCGGTGGCCACCGCGCCGTCGTGGTGCGGGGCCTGCAACGAGCGACCATCGGCGCCGGAGTCGGCGGCGACGGTGACGGCCTGTGGGTCTCGGCCGAGCCGGTGGGCGAGTCCGAGCCCGGCGGGTCTGCGGTGAGTGAGCGAAGCCGGGAGCTGGCCCGCCAGTACCGGGCCGTCGTCGAGGCCATCCTCGAGCACCGGGGTGCCGGCCGCCTGGCCGAGGGCCTGCGGGGGATCACCGATCCCGGTGCCGTGGCCGACACCGCCCTGTACCTGCCCGAGCTGAGCCTGGAGCAGAAGGTCGAGGTGCTCGAGGCCATCGACGTCGAGGCCCGCCTGGAGAAGGTGCTGGCCTGGGCCAAGGACGTGCTGGCCGACGTGGCCGTGCGCACGGAGGTCAACCGGGGCGTGGCCGAGGGCATCGACAAGGCCCAGCGTGAAGCTGTCCTGCGCCGCCAGATGGAGGCCATCCGCACGGAGTTGGGCGAGGGCGACGACGACGTGATCGCCGACTACCGGCTGCGCCTGGAGGAGTCGGGTGCCCCCGAGGACGTGCGGGCCGCCGCCGGGCGCGAGCTGGAGAAGCTGGAGCGCACCGGCCCCCAGAGCCCCGAGCACGGGTGGATCCTCAGCTGGCTCGACACCATCTTGGAGCTGCCGTGGTCGGTCCGGGCCGACGAGCCCCTCGACCTGGTGGCGGCCCGGGCCGTGCTCGACGCCGACCACGCCGGCCTCGACGACGTCAAGGAGCGCATCGTGGAGCTGCTGGCGGTGCGCAAGCTGCGCGCCGAACGGGGCCTGGGCGTCCCGGCGGGCAGGTCACTGGGCACCGAGGGCACCGAGGGCGCCGCGGGTGGCGACGCCGAGCCCCACCGGGGGCGGGGATCAGGGGCCATCCTGGCCCTGGTCGGGCCTCCCGGGGTGGGCAAGACGTCGCTGGGCCAGTCGGTGGCCCGGGCCATGGGCCGCCCCTTCGCCAGGGTGGCCCTGGGCGGCGTGCGCGACGAAGCCGAGATCCGGGGCCACCGGCGCACCTACGTCGGCGCCCGCCCCGGTCGTTTCGTGCGGGCGCTGACCGAGGCCGGGGCCATGAACCCCGTCCTGTTGCTCGACGAGGTGGACAAGGTCGGCAGCGACTGGCGGGGCGACCCGTCGTCGGCCCTGCTCGAGGTCCTCGACCCCGCCCAGAACCACACCTTCCGTGACCACTACCTGGAGGTCGATCTCGACCTGTCCGACGTGGTCTTCATCGCCACCGCCAACGTGCTCGAGACCATCCCTGGTCCCCTGCTCGACCGCATGGAGATCGTGCGCCTCGACGGCTACACCGACGAGGAGAAGGTCGCCATCGCCCGTGAGCACCTGCTGCCCCGACTGCTGGAGCGCAGTGGGCTGCGCGACGACGAGGTCGAGGTGTCCGACGACGCCCTGGCCGAGTTGGCCTCGGGCTACACCCGCGAGGCCGGGGTCAGGGAGCTGGAGCGCCAGTTGGCCCGAGTGCTGCGCAAGGTGGCCACCCGGGTGGCCGGCGCCAGTACGGGGCTGCGCACCGGGACGGGCGAGTCGGTGGACCAAGCGGCGGAGCCCGAGCCGGCCGAGCCGGTGGTGGTCGACGCCGAGGCGCTGCGGCCCCTGGTGGGTCGTCGCCGCTTCCACTCCGAGGTGGCCGAGCGCACGTCGACACCCGGGGTGGCCACCGGCCTGGCCGTGACCGGCGCCGGCGGTGAGGTCCTCTTCATCGAGGCTACGTCCATGCCGGGAGAGGCCGGTCTGTCGTTGACCGGCCAGCTGGGTGACGTCATGAAGGAGTCGGCGGAGATCGCCCGGTCCTACGTGCGCTCCCACGCCGCCGAGCTGGGCATCGGCGACGACGCCTTCGAGGGACGGCGCTTCCACCTCCACGTCCCCGCCGGAGCTGTGCCCAAGGACGGCCCGTCGGCCGGCGTGGCCCTGACCACGGCCCTGGTGAGCCTGCTCACCGGACGCCCGGTCCGCCACGTGGTGGGCATGACCGGCGAGGTCACCCTCCAGGGCAAGGTGCTGGCCATCGGCGGGGTGAAGCAGAAGGTCCTGGCTGCGCAGCGCGCCGGGCTCACCGAGGTGGTGCTGCCCGCCCGCAACGAGGCCGACCTGGACGACGTCCCCGAATCGGTGCGCGACGCCATGGTGATCCACTTCGCCTCCGACGTCCGGGAGGTGCTGGACCGAGCCCTCGAGCCGGAGCCGGCGGCGGCTGTCGCCTGAGCCGCCCGCTCCCGAACGGGCGGGGCACCAGGGTGGCGGCTTGACTGGTCCCGTGCACCCTCCCCTTCGCGTCGCCGTCACCGGGGCCGCCGGCCAGATCGGCTACAGCCTGGTCTTTCGCATCGCCGCCGGCGACATGCTCGGACCCGACCAGCCCGTCGTCCTCCAGCTCTTGGAGGTCCCCCCGGCGCTGCCGGCCCTGGAGGGGGTGGCCATGGAGCTGGCCGACTGCGCCTTCCCCCTCCTGGCCGGGGTCACCTGCGGCTTCGATCCCGCTCGAGCCTTCGAGGGCGCTGACGTGGCCCTGCTCGTCGGCTCGCGCCCCCGCACCGCAGGGATGGAGCGAGGTGACCTGTTGGAGGCCAACGGCGCCATCTTCACCGGCCAGGGCCGGGCGTTGGCCGAGCACGCCTCGGCCGAGGTGCGCGTGCTGGTGGTGGGCAACCCGGCCAACACCAACTGCCTCATCGCCCAGCACCACGCGCCCGGGCTCGACGCTGGGCAGTTCTCGGCCATGACCCGCCTCGATCACAACCGGGCCAAGGCTCGCTTGGCGGCCAGGGTGGGCGCAGCGGTGGGCGAGGTCACCCGCATGACCATCTGGGGCAACCACTCGTCCACCCAGTACCCCGACCTCTTCCACGCCCGGGTGGCGCAGCGAGCGGCCTGGGAGGCAGTGGGAGAGGACCAGGCGTGGCTGGAGAGCGAGTTCATCCCCGGCGTGCAGGGACGAGGAGCCGAGATCATCGCCGCCCGGGGTGCGTCCAGCGCCGCTTCGGCCGCGGCTGCCGCCGTCGACCACGTGCGCGACTGGGTGCAGGGCACGCCCGAGGGCGACTGGGTGTCCATGGCGGTGGTTTCCGACGGCTCCTACGGCGTGCCCGAGGGCCTGGTGAGCTCCTTCCCGGTGACGTGCGCCGGCGGAGAGTGGCACGTCGTGGACGGGCTGGAGCTCGACCCGTTCTCCCGGGTTCGCATCGACGCCTCGGTGGCCGAGTTGGCGGAGGAGCGCCAGGCGGTGGCCGGGCTGGGACTGCTGGGCTGATGTCGTGCGTCCCTCCGTGGGGCACGGACTAGCGTTGCGACACTCTGGAGAAGGAGCACCCCCTTGACCACGCCGAACCCGCCGGACCAGCCCCCCCGGGGCAACCCTCCCTCCTGGCAGCCACCCCAGCCGTGGGATTCGCCGCCGCCGCCGCCCTCGTGGGGCCCGCCTCCGCCCCCCGGGGGCCCGTACCCGCCGCCGTACTACGCACCCTCCCGTCCCACCAACGGCATGGCCATCGCCTCCATGGTGTTGGGCATCGTGTGGATCTACTGGATCGGGTCGGTGCTGGCCCTGGTCTTCGGCTACATCGCCAAGCGACAGATCGCCGAGCGCAACGAAGCCGGTGCGGGCATGGCCACGGCCGGCATCGTCCTCGGCTGGGTCGGCATCGGAGCGCTGGTGCTGGTCGTCGTCATCGCCATCATCGTGAACCTGAGCGAGCCCGACGTGAGCTTCGAGTAGCCAAGAGCACCTTTCGTCAGTAGGTCGTACGTCGCCTGACGCCGGCGAACACGGCGTCGAGGCCGGCCAACGCCGGCCCGTGGCGCAGGACGACAGCCACGTCGCCGTGGAGCTGCAGGCGACCGGTGGTGAAGGCCTCCTGGGCGCTGAGCGCACCGGTGGCCATGGCCACGGCCGTCTCCCAGTCCACCACGAACCTGACGTCGGCCCGGTCGTCGTCGCCGGCTCGGAGCGAGACCTGCCCGCCGTCGACGGCGACGACGTAGTGCACGTCGCCGTCGGGCCCACCGGTCACCTCCTGTTGCACCACCAGGTGCACCCCGGCCGTGGCCTTTGTCAGCTCCGGGTGCCTGGCGGCCGCCTCTGACGCCTCGGCGATCCAATCGGGGCTGAGAAAGCGGGCCACGGTGGCATCCTCGCAGGCCCCGGTCCGCCCCGGCTCATCGCTAACCTGCGCTGGTGGAGCCTCGTCCTTCCGACGAGGGTCGTCACCGTCTCGGCATCGGCGAGGCCGCATGGGAGGAGTCGTGGGACTTCGACTTCCACGCGATCGAGGGTGACCTCGGCGGCTACCTCCGACTCGGTCTGCGGCCCGGGCAATCAGTGGCGTGGTTCTGGGCCGCCCTGGTGGGTGACGGGCGGCCGTTGGTAACTGTTGTGGACCTCGAGCTCCCCCTGCCCCGGGGGCCGGGGCTCGACCTGCGGGCCGAGGGGTTGTGGACCTCGCTCACGTGCGAGACGCCGATGGAGCACTGGAGCGTGGGCCTGGAGGCGTTCGGTGTCGCCCTGGACGACCCCACCGAGGCCTACCGCGGCGTACGGGGGGACCGCACGGCCCTCGGCCTCGACTTGGAGTGGGAGACGATCGGGCCGGTCGCGGACCATCCCCACCCTGAGGGGTACCACCTGCCCTGCCTGGTCCACGGCGAGGTGCTGGTAGGCGCCGAGGTCGTCGCCTTCGACGGCTGGGGTGGGCGCAGCCATGCCTGGGGCGCCCACCGGTGGTGGGAGCAGGCGTGGTGCACCACCAGCGGGCGACTCGACGACGGCACCACCTGGCACGGCGATGTCGTGGGGGGCACGGCACCCCTCGGTGCCGACGGCCTGGCCCGTCGCGGTCGGACCGTCACGCCGGGCACGGGCGAGGTCGTGATCGACCCCCTACACCACGCACCTGTCCACGTCGTCGGCCCTGATGGCCGTACCAGCCGCCTGGCCCGCTCCATGTGCCGCTACGCCACTCCCGACGGTCGTCGGGGCACGGGCTGGGCCGAGTGGAACCAACCCTCGGCCTCACCGTCGGGGTGATCGGGAGGAGTCGACGGGGGACCCGGCCACCCGGCTGGCAGGCCAAGGTGGATCCCGCTTCAGGGGTGGGCCGAGCCGGGGACGTGGCCCACCGGTGGG
This sequence comes from Actinomycetota bacterium, assembly GCA_019348495.1. Classification (GTDB taxonomy): domain Bacteria; phylum Actinomycetota; class Acidimicrobiia; order Acidimicrobiales; family CADCSY01; genus JADDRA01. The sequence continues at coordinate 10,683 of JAHWJI010000051.1, forward strand.
TTGAAGGGCTCCAAGAGCATGGCCAGCGTGGGGGCATCGAGCACGCCGCTGCGGGGGAGCCTGGCCCTTTCCTGGTAGCCGCGCAGCGCGCCGGTGGTGGCCTCGTCCCAGGTCCCGGTGGCGGCCACGGGGTAGCCCAGCCGGCTGAGCTGCCCCTGGAGCGCTCGCACCTGCCCGCTCCGCAACTCTCCGGGCAACCCCGACTCCCAGCGGAACTCGGGTGCGGCCTGGAGGGTGTCCCAGATGGCCTGGCTGGCGTGTTGCCACGACCACAACGACACGCCCGCCGCGCCCACTTGGTGGGCGGCGCCGAGGAAGCGCTGGATCTCCTCCGACGGCGGTGGGCCGGGCCGCCCGCCCTCGGGGCCGCCGTCGTAGGCCTGACCGATGGGCAGCACGGGCTTGCCGAAGGAGGCGAGGAAGCCGATGTCGTTGATGACGTCGGTATCGGGCTGGCGGTTGAGCCAGTAGGTCATGGGAGCCACGGCGTCGAAGGGGGGGATGACGGCGGCGTAGGGGTAGCGGCCCTGCATGTTGGCTGACGGCCTGGGGACGACGGCCACCATGGGGTACGCCGGGCCCACGGCCGACCGCAGCCGTTGGCCGTAGGCGGCGGCGCCCTCGGCGCTGAGGTTCGTCCCTTCCGAGGCCGTCTCGATGTCGGCCGCGAAGCCGTCGAGGCGCTCGCCACCGGGGGTGGTGTGGGTGATGGCGGCCAGGGCCCGGGCCACGTCGGCGTCGACGTCGTCGAGGTAGGGAAAGTCCCACCCGTAGACCCGGATGCCGGCGGCGTGGGCCTTGGGTAGCAGCTCGTCCATGTAGGGCTGCGCGTAGAACCCGCCCCGAGACGACCCGGTGCGAACGTAGACGTGGGTGAGGCCGACCTGGCGTGCCCGGGCTACCAGGGCGTCCACGCTGCCTCCCTCGATCTCCTCGGGAACATACAGCCACATACCCTTGCCCAGGGGCAGGACGCCGGCGTCGGTGGGCACGACCGCGGTGAGCTGGTCGGGTGCTGGAGCCGCGAGCGACGGGGGCGGCGGCGCGGCGGGCAACTGCGAGCGCGACACGCGGCTCAGCGAGGAGGTACCGGGAGGCTCGGGCGCCGGTGCGGGTGTGGCCGCCGCCGGCGGGTGGTCGGCGCCGGACGGGATCCGGCGCAAGCCGGGAACCCCGGTGGCTCCCGCCGGGGTCGGGGCCGAGATCGCGGGAGCGTGGGTGTGATCGCCGGCTGCCCCGGTCTCCCCGGGCGCGTCCTCGGCACCGGGGTCAGCCGGCCCCGGAGGCGGGGAGACGACGGCGACGGGGCCATCCGTCGCCGCCAGTTCGGCCAGGGTGGCGTCGGGGCTCAGCTCGGCTGCGGGCGCACCGGCTGCCGTGGCCTCGGCGGCAGCGGCCGCGGCCAGGAGCCCGAGCGAGGCCAGGGTGGCCGAAGCCACGGCCAGGCCGGCGGCGGCCGCCGCGTGCCCGGGACGGGGGAACACTCGCCGGAGCTCGTCCCATGCGGCCAGGCGCCACCGCGTCAGCGACAACGAGCCGCTCGCCACTGCGTTGCCCAGGGGCCCGCCCAGCGCGGGCCTGTGGACGAGCAGGCTGTCGAGGGCGAGGCTGTCGAGAAGGAGCCTGTCGACGGCCAAGCGGTCGAGGGTGCGCCTGGCGGGGGTGGGGCTGGGGCAGGCCGGCGTGACGAGACCGGGGCCGAGCGGAGCCAGGCTCGGCAGTGGGAGAGAGGGCATCGGGCTCCGTCCTGTCAGTGCTGTCAGTGGCAAACCGGTGACGGAGCGTCAACATCGCCCGCCGGCCGGGCATCCTGGCAGACCCTCAGGGCGAAAACCAGCAAAAACTCGGAATTTGTGCTCCTGTAACCAGATCGTCAAGCACGGTCGGCGAGAATGACCCTCTTGACCTCCTGGATGGCCTGGGTCACCTTGATGCCCCGGGGACAGGCGTTGGTGCAGTTGAACGCCGTGCGGCACCGCCACACGCCGGTCCGGTCGCCGAGGACGTCGAGGCGTTCGCTGGTCCCGGCGTCGCGGGAGTCGAAGATGAAGCGGTGGGCCTGGACGATGGCCGCCGGTCCCACGTAGCTCCCGTTGGTCCAGAACACGGGGCACGACGTGGTGCAGGCGGCGCAGAGGATGCACTTGGTGGTGTCGTCGAAGCGCTCCCGGTCCTCGGGGCTCTGGCGTCGCTCGCCGTAGCCGGGGTCGTCGGTGGGCGTGAGCAGCCAGGGCAGCACCGAGCGGTACTGGGCGAAGAACGGGGCCATGTCGACCACCAGGTCCTTGACGACGGGCAGTCCCCGGATGGCCTCCACGGTGATGTCGGTGCCCGCATCGCCCAGCAGCACCTGGCAGGCCAGGGCGTTCTCACCGTTGACGACCATGGCGTCGGAGCCGCACACCCCGTGGGCGCACGACCGGCGAAAGGCGAGGGTGCCGTCCTCGAACCACTTGACCTGGTGCAGCGCGTCGAGCACCCGGTCGCCCGGCGTCATGTCCTCGACGGTGAACTCCTGCCAGTGGGGCTTGCGGTCGACCTCGGGGTTGAAGCGCTTGACCCGCAAGGTCACGGTCAGGACGTCGGTGGGGGCCACGTAGCCATTGTGCCGGGAGGGAGCGCGGAGGGAACCGAGCGCAGCGAGCTTCCCTCCGCGCTCGGGGAACAGCACCGCCGAAGGCGGCACCATGCCCTCCTGTGTCAGTACTTGCGGGCCATGGGCTGGTACAGACCTCCGTCGACGGGCTTGTAGCTCAGCGCCACCTTCCCGTCGGGGCCTCGCTGCGCCAGGGTGTGGCGCATCCAGGTGGCGTCGTCACGCGTGGGGTGGTCGTCGCGGAAGTGGGCGCCCCGACTCTCGGTGCGGGCCCGGGCCGAGGCCACCAGGGCCTCGGCCAGATCGAGCAGGTAGCCCAGCTCGAGGGCCTCGGTGAGGTCGAAGTTGAACACCGAGCCGGTGTCGTCGATCGACACCTCTCGGTAGCGAGCCTGCAGGCCACCCAGCACCGTCGACATCTCGGACAGGCTCTCCTCGGTGCGGAACACCGACGCCAGCTCCATCATGCGGGCCTGGAGCCGCTGTCGGACCCGTCCCACCTTCTCGCCGCCCGCGCCCGCCTTCATGGCCGCGATCCGGTCCCGGACATCGTCGGCCACGCCGGCCGGCACTTCGGCCTGGACTGCGTCGGGGCCGGCGACGAAGGTGGCCATGGCCCGACCGCCCCGGCGGCCGAACACGACGAGGTCGAGCAGGGAGTTGGTGCCCAGGCGGTTGGCGCCGTGCACCGAGACGCAGGCGCACTCCCCGGCGGCGTAGAGGCCGGGCACGATCGTGCCGGCGTCGTCGAGGACCACCTCGGCCTCGATGTTGGTGGGGATGCCGCCCATGGCGTAGTGCGCCGTGGGCTGGATGGGGATGAGGTCGACCTTGGGCTCGAGCCCCTGGTAGGTGCGCACGAACTCGGCGATGTCGGGCAGCTTGGCGTCGATCTGCTCGGGGGGCAGGTGGGTGAGGTCGAGGTGGAGGTAGTCGCCGTCGGGGCCCATGCCCCGGCCCTCACGAACCTCGGTGAGCATGGCCCTCGACACCATGTCCCGGGGCGCCAGGTCCTTCACCGTGGGGGCGTAGCGCTCCATGAAGCGCTCACCGTCGGCGTT
>JAHWJI010000052.1 GCA_019348495.1 Actinomycetota bacterium
AGGGTGTCGTTCTGCACTCGTCGGCGGGTGGCGTCCACGCAGCGGGTGCCCACGGCCACGACGTGGAAGGGGTCGGCCACCGCCGTCGCATCAGGAAGGTGGCGGTGCAGCGCTGCTCGGAACGGCTCGTGGAGATCGCACACCGCGATGGTCACCGCCGACTTCCAAGCCTCGGGCTGGTCGGTGAGCCATCGGTCCAGGTCACGGGCCTGGCGACCCTCGATCACGTCGATGACACTTCGCCCCTCGACATCGCAGATGCTCGAGACCCAGCGGGTCCCCTCGGTGGCGGTGGCGGCCAGGAAGGAGGTCTCGTCCACCCCGATGGCGGCGGTGGCCCCGACCCGGTCGGGGTGCTCGACGAGCGCCTCTCCCCAGAGGGTGATGGCATCCATCACCGTGTGCCAGGCCACGCCCAGCTCCTGGGCTGCCCAGGCCACCGAGTGCACGTGGCGACCGACCTCAGTGGTGGCCCACACCCCGGCACGCCGTGTCATCGTCGAGCGGGCCGGGGCGATGTCGGGGCGATCCTCGGTCCAGGTCCCTGCGCTGCAGTCGGCTTCGACACAGCGCCACCGGCGCTTGAGCCACACCAGGGTGACCGGGCATCCGAAGGCGGGCAGATCGGCGAGTTCGACTCGGTCCCGGTCCTTGATCGTCGCCCTGGTCCCACAGGCCCCACAGCCCATCAGCCGGTCGGTGGACTCGACGGTGACGACCAGGCGCTCGAGGAGCCGGACGACGTCGAGCACCTCCACTCGCTCCAGGCCAACCAGCAGCTCGCACCAGCGCGTACGGTCAAGGGTCATCGGGGGTCTCCTCGCAGTGTCCAGGCTTCGACACCCGGAACACTGGTCGAGACCCCCGACCTTCGCGTGGACCCTCAGACGGTCAGACCCCGCTCAAACGCGAAGGTCCACTTCACCGACCCGAGCGGGCTAGGTCGCGCTCTCATGGTCACGGAACTCCAACCGCAGCTGAGCGGGTATTGGCAACTTGTTCGAGTTGCAGCCGCCCTACGGCTCCAACGCCGCCCGGAAGAAGGCCCGCACGTGCTCTAACCGCCGAGCCAGGGCCGCCTCGGCCAGCGGGTCCTCGCCGAGGAGGCCCTCGAGGAAGGGTATGTCGCTGAAGTAGCTGAGCAGGGCGCCGTAGCCGGTGAGCAGGAGCTGTTCGGGGTCGTGGCGGCGGAAGCGCCCGGCGGCCATCTCCTGCTCGAAGAAGGCGACGGCCCGCAGCAGGTGCGGTCGCAGCGCCGCCCCGAGGTCGATGCCCAGGTGGTTGCCGCCCTCGATCGCCTCCCGGCGGACGAGGCGGACGAACTCGGGGTTCTCCTTGAAGAAGCCGAACCCGGCTTCGATGACGTGGTCGACCAGCTTCCAGCCCTCACGGGGGCTGTCGACCGCCTCTTCCACCCTGACCGCCCAGTCGGTGAGCTGGCGGGTGAACACCTCCTGGTACAGCGCTTCTTTGGACGCGAAGTGGTGCAGGAGGCTGGGACGGCGGATGCCCACGGCGTCGGCGATCAGGCTGAGGGCGGTGCCGTCGTAGCCGTGGTCGGCGAAGGCCCGGGTGGCGGCCGTGAGGATCGCGTCGCGCGTCGAAGGAGCGCTCTCGGTGGTCACCATGATCCCCGCAGGCTACCCACCCGCTGCGGTGCCTTCCGGTGCCCGGGAGCCAGCGCCACCGCCGGTAGCGTCGGTGACGATGCCCTTTGCCGCCGCCCTCTCCCAACACCCCCTCGCCACCCAGGCCGTCGGGGAGGTGACGGGTCAAGTCCTCGAACGCCTCGGACAGGCGCCCGACCTCGCCGTGGTGTTCGCCAGCGCCAGCCACGTGGGCGCCATGGAGGACATCGCCGGCGCCGTGCAGTCGCTGCTCGTGCCCGGCGCCCTCATCGGCTGCACCGCGGCCTCGGTGGTGGGAGGCGCCCGTGAGGTGGAGGACCAACCGGCGCTGTCGCTGTGGGCCGGCCGCTTCGGCAACGCCACCTCGTATCGACTGGCTGCGGTCCGCCACGACGACGGCGTGGCCATCACCGGCTTCCCCAGTGCCGAGGAGCTTCCCGAGGACGCCGCCGCCGTGCTGGTGCTGGCCGATCCCTTCAGCTTCCCCGCCGACGCGTTCCTGGCCGGCCTGCGCGACCAGGTCGGCATCGACCTCCCCGTGGTCGGCGGGCTGGCCTCGGCGGCCCGGGGGCCGGGAGGCAACCGCCTGGTGGTGGGGCCCGACGTCGTCTCCGACGGCGCCGTGGCCGTGGTCCTCGCCGGCGTCGAGGTGGCCACCGTCGTCTCCCAGGGATGCCGGCCCGTCGGCGATCCCATGACCGTCACCCGGGGCGAGAGCCACGTGGTCTACGAGCTGGCCGGCCGCCCTGCCCTCGACCGGGTGCAGGAGCTGGTGGCCTCACTCGGCGCCGACGACTTGGCCCTGGCCCAACAGGGCCTGCACGTGGGCCGGGTCATCGACGAGCACAAGCTCGACTACGGCCGGGGCGACTTCCTCATCCGCAACGTGTTGGGCGCCGATCGCGACGCCGGTGCGGTGGCGGTGGGCGATGAGATCGACGTGGGCGACACCGTGCAGTTCCAGGTGCGCGATGCCCTCTCCGCCGACGAGGACCTGCGGGCCCTCATGGCCGGGGCCGGGGCCGACGGCGCCTTGTTGTTCACGTGCAACGGGCGGGGCTCGAACCTCTTCACCACCCCTGACCACGACGCCGGCATCGTCAGCGACGCCGTCGACGGTGCGCCGGTTGCCGGCATGTCCTGCGCCGGCGAGCTGGGCCCGGTGGGCGGGCGCAGCTTCCTGCACGGCTTCACCGCCTCGGTCGTGCTCTTCCAGGACCCCTGACAGGCTCGCTTCGCTCGCCGAAGGGCAAGGTGCCGCCTACGGCGGCGCGGTCCCCCGTTCCGGCGGGGCGAGCCTCGCTTCGCTCGGTGCCCCGCCGGTTCGCTCGGTGCCCTGCCAGTTGTAGGGTAAAGGACGACCGGGGAACCGCCAGGCAACGGAGGGTTGGGGGATGACAGACCTGCAGGAATTGGAAGAGGTCGGCCAGCAACTGCGGGTCGACTCAGTGCGGGCGGCGGCGGGCCCCAACTCGGGCCACCCGACGTCGTCGATGTCGGCCGCCGACCTCATGGCCGTGCTGGCCGGAAAGTACCTCCACTACGACTTCTCCGATCCCGAGAACCCCAACAACGACCACCTCATCTTCTCCAAGGGGCACGCCTCGCCCCTGCTCTACAGCATCTACAAGGCGGTGGGCGTGGCGTCCGACGAGGACCTCCTCAGCTTCCGCACCTTCGGGAGCCGCTACGAGGGCCACCCCACCCCCATCCTGCCGTGGGTCGACGTGGCCACCGGCTCGCTGGGCCAGGGCCTGCCCATCGGCGTGGGAGTGGCGCTGGCAGGCAAGCGCCTCGACCGCCTCGACTACCGCGTGTGGGTGCTCTGCGGTGACTCCGAGATGGCCGAGGGCTCCATGTGGGAGGCCTTCGAGCACGCCGCCCACGCCGGCCTGGACAACCTCACCGCCATCATCGACGTGAACCGGCTGGGCCAGCGGGGCGAGACCATGCACGGCTGGGACCTCGACAGCTACATCGACCGGGCCCGGGCCTTCGGGTGGCACGCCATCGGCATCGACGGCCACGACCTGGCTGCCATCGACGCCGCCTACGCCGAGGCGGTGGAGACCACCGGCAAGCCCACCGTCATCGTGGCCCGCACGCTGAAGGGCAAGGGCGTCAAGGCCGTCGAGGACCAGGACGGCGCCCACGGCAAGGCCCTGGCCGACCGCGACGACGCCATCGAGGAGCTGGGCGGCGAGCGCAACCTGCACATCGACGTGCCCAAGCCCGAGAGCCAAGGCACGCCCCACACCTTCGAGACGGGCGAGCTGGAGCTGCCCCGCTACGAGCTGGGCGAGTCGATGGCCACCCGCAAGGCCTACGGGGCGGCGCTGGCGGCGCTGGGCTCGGCCCGGGGCGACATCGTCGCCCTCGACGGCGAGGTGAGCAACTCCACCAACGCCGAGACCTTCAAAGACGCCCACCCCGAGCGCTTCTTCGAGATGTACATCGCCGAGCAGCAGCTGGTGGCCGCGGCGGTGGGCCTGTCGGTGCGGGGCTACACCCCCTTCGCCTCCAGCTTCGCCGCCTTCCTCGCCCGGGCCTACGACTTCGTGCGCATGGCCGCGGTGAGCAGGGCCGACATCTGCCTGGTCGGTTCCCACGTGGGGGTGTCCATCGGCGAGGACGGTCCCTCGCAGATGGGCCTCGAGGACATCGCCTCGCTGCGCGCCGTCTACGGCAGCACCGTGCTCTACCCCTGCGACGCCAACCAGACCGCCGCCCTGGTGGCCCTCATGGCCGACACCAAGGGCATCCGCTACCTGCGCACCACCCGGGGCGGCACCCCGGTCATCTACGAGCCCGACGAGTCCTTCGAGATCGGCGGCAGCAAGGTGGTGCGGGAGTCCGACGACGACCAGGCCGTCATCGTCTCCGCCGGCATCACCCTGCACGAGGCGGTCAAGGCGGCTGAGGCCCTGGCCGAGGAGGGCATCTCCGTGCGGGTGGTCGACTGCTACTCGGTCAAGCCCATCGACGCCGCCGGACTGCGGGCCGCGGCCAGGGCAGCCGGCGCCAAGGTGCTCACGGTGGAGGACCACTGGCCCGAAGGGGGCCTGGGTGACGCCGTCCTGGAGTGCTTCGCCGACAGCGACGAGCACACCCGAGTGGTCAAGCTGGCGGTGCGGGACATGCCCACCTCGGGCAAGCCCGACGAGCTCATGGCCGCCGCCGGCATCGACGCCGAGCACATCGCCACCGCCGCCCGCAAGCTGGTCACCCGCTGACGCGCCGGCTCGGGGCCGCCACCGCGGCCTACAACGGGGCGTGGTGGGATAGGTAGCAGCTCGACCGAGCGATCCGCTCCCGCAAGGAGGCCCCCCATGCCCAAGCTCGTCGACCTGTACGACCGACACGGCCAGAGCCCCTGGCTCGACGACCTCCGGCGCAGCTGGCTGCTCGACGGCACCCTGGCCCGCCGGCTCGAGCACGGCGTCCGGGGGATCACGTCCAACCCGTCGATCTTCCAGAAGGCCATGGCCGACGGCTCGGCCTACGACGAGCAGTTCACCGCCCTGGCCAAGGACGGTTGCTCGGCGGTGCGGTCCTACTGGGCCATGGCCACCAGCGACGTGGCCGACGCCCTCGACCTCTTGGCCCCGCTCTACCGCGACAGCGGCGGGGGCGACGGGTTCGTCTCCCTGGAGCTGGCGCCCGAGCTGGCCCATGACACCGAGGCCTCGGTGGAGGCGGCCCGGCGCTTCCACACCGACATCGCCCGGCCCAACCTGTTGGTGAAGATCCCGGCCACCGACGAGGGCGTCCCCGCCGTCCAGCGCCTGATCGCCCAGGGAGCGAGCATCAACGTCACCCTCATCTTCGGCCTGGAGCGCTACGCCGAGGTGATGGAGGCCTACCTGTCGGGCCTCGAGGAGTTGGAGGCCCACGAGGCCGGCGCCGCCTCGCTGTCGCGGGTCCACAGCGTGGCCTCGTTCTTCATCAGCCGGGTCGACGTGGAGATCGACCGGCGCCTGGAGGCCATCGGCAGCCCCGAGGCGCTGGAGCTGCGGGGTCGGGCGGCGGTGGCCCAGGCCAAGCTGGCCTATCGAGCGTTCCGCCGAACCTTCTCCGGCCCCCGGTGGGAGGCGCTGGAGGCCAAGGGGGCGAGGGTCCAGCGGCCCCTGTGGGCGTCGACCTCCACCAAGAACCCCGACTACCCCGACACCCTTTACGTGGACAGCCTCATCGGTCCCGACACGGTCAACACCATGCCGGTGGCCACGCTGGAGGCCTTCGAGGACCGAGGGACGGTGGCCGCCACCGCCGAGGACGGGGTGGAGGAGGCCCAAGCGCTCCTCGGGCGCCTGGAGGACCTCGGCATCGACGTCGACGACGTGAGCCGGGTGCTGGAGGACGAGGGGGTGGCGGCCTTTGCCAAGTCCTTCGACCAGGGCATCGACGCGCTGGCGGACAAGGCCGCCGCGCTGGCCCAGCGCTGATCATCGTGCCCCCCGAACCGCTCCACCAGGTCCACCCCCTGCTCGAGGGCCTCGGCGTGGAGCGGACCGCCGCCCCTGCGGCCATCGTCATCTTCGGGGCCAGCGGCGACCTGACCAGGCGCAAGCTCATGCCCGCGCTCCAAGCGCTCATGGCCCGCGACCGGCTTGCCCCGGGGACGTCGATCGTGGGCGTGGGGCGCAGCGACCTGGGCGACGAAGGCTTCCGCTCCCGGATGCGCCAGGCCGTGGAGCAGGCCGGCGGTGGCGACGTCGACGAACGGGCCTGGGGCCAGTTGGAGGGAGGGCTGCGCTACGTCAGCGGTGGCTACGACGACGCCGGCACCTACAAGGCCCTCGACGAGGTCGTCGGCGACCTCGACCGGGACCGGGGTACGGCCGGCAACCGCTTGCACTACCTGTCCACCCCGCCCGGGGTCTTCGCCACCGTGGTCGACCACCTCGGCCGCGTGGGTCTGCACCGGCCGGCGGCGGGGGGCGACTTCGCCCGAGTGGTCATCGAAAAGCCCTTCGGGCACGACCTCGACAGCGCCGAGGCCCTCGACCGTTGCCTCCACGAGGTGCTCGACGAGGACCAGCTCTACCGCATCGACCACTACCTGGGCAAGGAGACGGTGCAGAACGTCCTCGCCCTGCGCTTCGCCAACAGCATCTTCGAGCCGGTGTGGAACCGAAGCTACGTCGACTCCGTCCAGATCACCGTGGCCGAGTCGGAGGGGGTGGGCCACCGGGCCGGCTTCTACGAGGATGCCGGGGCGCTGCGCGACATCGTGCAGAACCACCTGCTCCAGGTGCTGGCCCTCACGGCCATGGAGCCGCCGGTGTCGATGTCACCCAAGGGCATCCGCGACGAGAAGGTCAAGGCCCTCGGTGCGGTCGATCTCCTCAGCCCGGCCGAGGTGGCCACCGAGGTGGTCCGTGGCCAGTACCGGCGGGGATGGGTCAGCGGCGCCGAGGTGCCCGGCTACGACGAGGAAGAGGGCGTGGCGCCCGACTCGCGCACCGAGACCTACGTGGCCATGCGCCTGCGCATCGACAACTGGCGCTGGGCGGGGGTGCCGTTCTACCTGCGCACGGGCAAGTGCCTGCCCCGACGTGTGACAGAGGTGGCGTTGCAGTTCTCCGGGGTCCCCCACCTGCCCTTCGCCCCCACCCAGGCTACGCAGCTGGGTCCCAACGCCCTGGTGCTGCGCATCCAACCCGACGAGGGCATCACGCTGCGCTTCGGGGCCAAGATCCCGGGCCAGTCCTTCGACGTGCGCAGCGTCTCCATGGACTTCTCCTACGGGGCCGCCTTCGCCGAGGAGGCGCCCGAGGCCTACGAGCGCCTCCTGCACGACGCCCTGCTCGGCGACCCCACGCTGTTCATCCGCACCGACGAGGTGCAGCAGGCCTGGCGCATCGTCCAACCCCTCCTCGACGCCTGGTCGAGCGAATCCCAGCCCCCGGCCGGCTATGAGGCCGGCACCTGGGGGCCCGAGGAGGCCGACCGGCTGCTCGAGGCCGGCGGCCACCGCTGGCGCCGGCCCTAGCCGTGGCCCAGGTCATCACCGTGGGCACGTGGCGCCAGCGCGACACGACCATGGGCCCGGTGCTGGCCGCGCTGGACCGGCTGCGCCAGTGCGACCGCCGGGGAGCGGTGCGCACGTCCTTCGTGACCCTCTTGGCCGTCGGCGGCCAGTCGGTGGAGGTCGACGAGGTCTTCGACACCGTGCACCGCCTCGGCCCCCTCCAGCCCACCCGGGTCATCGTGGTCCGGGTGCTGGCGGGCGACGAGCACCGCCTCGACGCCAGGGTCGGCGTCCACCTCCAGAGCCGGGGGAACCAGTGCCTGGGCATCGACGACATCGCCCTCGAGGTCGCCGGGCCCGTCACCTCCCACCTCGACTCCTTGGTCGAGCCCCTGACCCTGCCCGACCTCCCGGTGGTGGTGTGGTGCCGGGAGCGCCTACCTCCCGCCCGGAGCCGCCTGATCGACGTGGCCGACCACCTGGTGGTCGACACCGTGGCCGCCGGAGGCCGGTCCCGGCTGCCGGCCGTGGCCCGGCTCCACCAGCGCACCCCGGTTATCGACTTCGCCTGGCTACGCCTGCTTCCCCTGCGGCGCCGGCTGGCCACCGCCCTCACCCGTACCGAGCACCGAGCCCTGGTCGACGAGCCGGCCGACGTGGTCGTCGCCGGCCCAGAGGTGGAGCGGGCGCTGCTGGCCGGCTGGCTGCAGGTGCGGCTCCCGGGGTGGTCGGTGGGCGAGGCCGACGGAGACCGCGCCGAGCTGTCCGTATCCGTGGGCGGGAGCACCCAGCAGCTCCAGGTGGAGACGGGCGCGTCGGCCGCCACCGAGTCGCTCCTGGCCCGGGCCCTGTTGCACCTGCGCCCCGACCCCGTCTTCGCCGACGCCCTGCGCGCCGCGGCCGACTCGACGGGGGCGGGCACCGCCCGCTGACTGGGCCTCTTGACAGCCCTCGGCTTCTTGTGATCCCGCGCTTCACGACGACCTACCACGACCCACCCTGGAGCCACCCATGACCGACACCCTGGTGCTCGAGACCGAGCACCTGACCAAGCGCTACGGGCCGCAGCTGATCGCCGTGCACGACCTCGACCTGCGGGTGCGCCGGGGCGAGGTCTACGGCTTCCTCGGCCCCAACGGCGCGGGCAAGACCACCACCTTGCGGATGCTCCTGGGCCTGATCGCGCCCACCTCAGGGACCGCCAGCATCCTCGGTTCGGCCCCGGGTTCCCCCGAGGCCCTGGCCCACATCGGTGCCCTGGTGGAGGGCTTCGGCTTCTACCCCTACCTCTCGGGCCGGCGCAACCTCCAGGTGGTGGCCCGCTACGCCGGCGTGCCCGCCGCCCGGGTCGACGGTGCCCTGGACCAGGTGGGGCTGGCGGCCAGGGGCGGCGACGCCTTCAAGGGCTACTCACTGGGCATGAAGCAGCGCCTGGGCTTGGCCGCCGCCCTGCTCAAGGACCCGGCGCTGCTCATCCTGGACGAGCCCACCAACGGCCTCGACCCCGAGGGCATGGCCGACATGCGCGCCCTCATCCGCCAGCTGGGCCGGGGCGAGCGCAGCGTGGTGCTCTCCAGCCACCTGCTCGGTGAGGTGGAACAGATCTGCGACCGGGTCGGGGTCATCCAGAAGGGCCGACTGGTGGTGGAGGGCACCGTCGCCGATCTCCGGGGCCAGGCCGGGCTCCTGGTCCGTACCGACTCCCCCGCCCGGGCGCGGGAGATCCTGGCCACCATGGCGGGCGTCGGCCCCGTGGCCGAGGTGGACGGCGCCCTGCGCCTGACCGCCGACCCCAGCCGGGCCGCGGAGATCAACCGTCGCCTGGTGGAGGGCGGGGTGGCGGTGAGCGAGCTACGGCCGGCCGAGCGCTCGCTGGAGGAGGCCTTCCTCCAGCTGACCCAGCCAGAGGGGGGAGTCGCCCGATGAGGGCGAGCTTCGCCGCCGAGATGATGAAGCTGCGGCGCCGGCCGGCGCTGTGGGTGCTGCTCGGCGTGTGGTTCCTGCTGGCCCTGGCCTTCGGGTACCTCATCCCCTACGCCCTGTACCAGAACCCACCCGCAGGCATGGGCGTCCCCGAGCAAGACCAGATCCTCGCCTCCATCGTCCCCGGAGGCTGGCTGGGCAACGTGGTCAGCGGCTTCCCCCTGTTCGGCGCGGCCATGCTGGTCATCGCCGGCGCCCTGGTCGTGGGCAGCGAGTACGGCTGGAGCACCATGGGCACCGTCATGACCCAGCGACCGGGCCGGCTGCAGGTGCTCGCAGGCAAGTTGGCGGCACTGGCCGTGGTGGCGGTGGCCTTCGAGGTGATCGTGTTCGCTCCCGGCGCCCTGGCCAGCGCCATCATCGGCGGAGCCGTGGACGGGCCCGTCGACTGGCCTGCGGTCCCCGAGATGCTCGAGGTCTTCGCCGCCGGATTCCTCATCTTCTTCACCTGGGCGGCCCTGGGCGCACTCCTTGCCGTGCTCTTCCGGGGCACGTCCCTTCCCATCGGGCTGGGACTGGTGTGGCTCCTCGTCATCGAAGGCCTCATCGCCGGCTTCGCCGGGTCGCTCGAGGTGCTCGAGACCATCCGCCAGGGCCTGCCCGGAGCCAACGGCGGATCCCTGGCCGCGACCTACCCCCCCACCGGCGTGGCCGAGACACCCGGGGTCTCGGCGGTGACCGGCCCCGTCCACGCCGCGGCGGTGCTGGCCCTGTGGGCGATGGGCGCCATGGCGGTGTCGGCGTACTTCCTCCGCCGCCGCGACGTCACCTGACGGATGCGTCGACGGTCCTCCGCGGGCAGAACCGGCACCGGTCGGAGCGTGGACGAAGCGCGTGTCCCCTAGCGTCGTGGGGATGCAGGACCTCGGCCTCCTCGACCTCCCCCTCGACGAGCTGGTGGCTCTGGCTGCCGAACGGCGGGACCGAGCCCACGGGCGGAGGGTGACGTGGTCGCCCAAGGTCTTCGTCCCCCTGACCACGCTGTGCCGGGACCGCTGCGGCTACTGCACCTTCGCCCAACCGCCGACCCGGGCCAGCGCGCCCTACCTCTCGTCCGAGCAGGTGCTCGACATCGCCCAGGCCGGTGCCGCCGCCGGTTGCCACGAGGCCCTGTTCACCCTGGGCGAGCGCCCCGAGCTGCGCTACCCGGTCGCCCAGGAGTGGCTCCACGCCCACGGGCACGAGACCACCGTCGACTACCTGGTGGCCATGTGCGCCCTGGTGCTGACCGAGACCGGCCTGCTCCCCCACGCCAACGCCGGCGCCCTGTACCCCGACGAGCTGGCCCGGTTGCGCAGCGTGTCGGCCTCCCAGGGGATGATGCTCGAGTCGCTTCGAGGTGACCTGGTCGCCCACGCCGGCGCTCCCGACAAGGCCCCTGAGCGTCGCCTGGCCACCTTGGAGGCAGCCGGCGAGCTCGCCGTCCCCTTCACCACCGGGATCCTGGTGGGCATCGGCGAGTCCCGAGGCGACCGCATCGCCGCCCTCGAGGCCATCGCCGAGTCCCACCACCGCCACGGCCACGTGCAGGAGGTGATCGTCCAGAACTTCCGGCCCAAGGCGGGCACGGCCATGCACCGGGCGACGCCGTGTCCACCAGACGAGCTGGCATGGACCGTCGCCGCCGCCCGCCTGGTGCTGCCCGTCGACATCCACCTCCAGGCCCCGCCCAACCTGAGCGACGACTTCGGGGCCCTGCTGGACGCCGGCATCGACGACTGGGGCGGCGTCTCGCCGATCACCCCCGACCACGTCAACCCAGAACGGCCCTGGCCGGAGGTCGAGCGCCTGCGGGCCGCCACCGAGGACCGGGGGTTCACGCTGGCCGCCCGTCTCACCGTCTACCCCGACCACGCCGGCGAACCGGCGCGCTGGCTCGACCCCGCGCTGCGCTTCCCCGTCCTCGACCGCAGCGACGCCGAGGGTCTGGCCCGAGACCACCCCTGGCACGCCGGCGGCGAGGTCGCCCCCCCCAGCGTCGTTCCCGACACGGTCGCCGAGACCTCCTCTCGGAGGTGGAGCGGACGGGCAGCCGTCGGCGAGGTGCTCGACGCTGTGGTGGCCGGCCACGAGGTGGGCGAGGACGAGATCGTCACCCTGTTCTCGGCCCGGGGGCCCGAGGTGCGAGCCGTGGCCGAGGTGGCGAACCGGCTGCGGGCCGAGACGGTAGGTGAGGATGTCACCTGGGTGGCCAACCGCAACATCAACTACACCAACGTGTGCACCTTCAAGTGTCGCTTCTGCGCCTTCTCCAAGGGCCCGCTGTCGTTGAACCTGCGGGGGGCGCCCTACCTGCTGTCGATCGAGGAGATCCAGGCCCGGGTGGTCGAGGCGCTGGCCCAGGGCGCCACCGAGGTGTGCCTCCAAGGCGGCATCCACCCCGACTTCGACGGTGACTACTACGTTCGGGTCACCCGGGCGGTCACCGAGGTGGCACCCACCGTCCACGTCCACGGCTTCACCGCCCTGGAGGTCACCGAAGGCGCCCGTCGCCTCGACGAGCCCCTCGAGGCCTACCTGCGCCGCCTGGCCGAGGCCGGGCTGAAGACCCTGCCCGGCACCGCGGCGGAGATCCTCGACGACGAGGTGCGTGCCGTCTTGTGCCCCGACAAGGTCGACACCGAGCAGTGGCTGGAAGCCCATCGCACCGCCCACCGGGTGGGTCTGCGCTCCAACGTGACCATCATGTTCGGCTCCGTCGAGCGCCCCCGGCACTGGGCCCGCCACCTGGTGCGCACCCGGGCCCTGCAGCGTGAGACCGGTGGCTTCACCGAGTTCGTCCCGCTGCCCTTCGTGCACATGGCTTCGCCCATCTACCTGCAGCGCCGCAGCCGGCGGGGGCCCACCTTCCGCGAGGCCTTGCTCATGCACTCGGTGGGCCGCATCGCCTACCGGGGCCACATCGACCACATCCAGGTGTCATGGGTCAAGATGGGACGGGAGGGCTCCCGCCAGGCACTGGCTGCGGGAGCCGACGACCTGGGCGGGACGCTCATGGACGAGAACATCTCCCGGGCCGCGGGGGCCAGCCACGGCCAGCGCATGACCGAAGAGCGCTTCGGGGAGTGGATCGCGCCCCTGGGCCGCCGCCTGGTGCAGCGCACCACCTTGTACCAGCCGGTGATGGGCAACCACGCCCCAGGGGGGCACCAGGCCACCCTCCAGCCTGCCGCCCGGTGAGGGCCAAGCCGCCCAGGTACGGCACGGGCGACGTCGCCCTCGACGAGCGCCTGGTCGAGCTCCTCGACGAGGTCGGCGCCACCGCCGACCGGGACCAGCTCCTCGAGATCTTGACCTCGGCCGTGTTGCTGGCCGGCGACCAGGCCCATCGCCTGGACCTCAAGATCACCAACGCCGCCCTCAAGGAGATGCGGGCCGCGTTCCACATGTTCGCCCCCTACCGCGACGTGCCCAAGGTCACCATCTTCGGATCGGCCCGCACCCGTCCCGAGGACCCCCTCTACACCCAGACCCACGACCTGGCCGCGGCCCTGGCCGAGCAGGGGTGGATGGTGGTCACCGGAGCCGGCCCGGGGATCATGGCCGCGGGCACGGAGGGGGCAGGACGCGAGCAGGCCATCGGCGTGCTCATCCGACTGCCCTTCGAGGGCGGGGCCAACGCCTTCATCGTGGGCGACGACAAGCTCATCGAGATGAAGTACTTCTTCACCCGCAAGCTCATGCTCATCAAGGAGTCGGCCGCCTTCGTGGCCCTTCCCGGGGGCTTCGGCACGCTCGACGAGACCTTCGAGCTGCTGACCCTGGTGCAGACGGGCAAGGCCGAGCCCGTCCCCATCGTGTTGTTGGACACGCCGAGGGGCAGCTACTGGGAGGGCTGGCAGCGCTTCGTCGACGGCGAGGTGGCAGGCCACGGGATGATCTCCAAGCACGACTTCTCGCTCTACCGCATCACCGACACGGTCGAGGGCGCCGTGGGCGAGATCGAGGGCTTCTACCGCAACTTCCACTCGCTGCGCTACGTCGGCGACCGCTTGGTCCTGCGCCTCCACGCCGCTCCCACCCGGGCCGAGCTGGACCGCCTGAGCGAGGAGTTCGCCGACATCCTGGACGGGCGCATCGATCGCTGCGGGCCCTTCCCCCCCGAGGTGGCGGGCAAGGACCACCTCGATCTCCCCCGCGTGGTCCTGCGCTTCGACCGCCAGGGCTTCGGTCGGCTGCGCTCGCTGATCGACGCCCTCAATCGCCTCCCCAGCGCCCCGGCCCGCCCGTCACCACCGCCCACCGCCGCCGAGGAGCAACGCATCGTGGAACAAGAGGACCGGGCCGGCAGCTAGACCAATTGCCATCGTCTTTGGTCCGCAGATCGTCAGCACCGCACGGCAGGCGTTGGCAGTCGGAGCGATTCGTCGCGCCGAGAACAAATTCAACCAGGGCGACGTCGTCGGTGCTGCCGCTGACGCAGATCGTGCCGTGCACTGGCAGCCTGACGAAATGGAGTACGTCTACTGGCGAGCCT
>JAHWJI010000053.1 GCA_019348495.1 Actinomycetota bacterium
GCTGGAGGGCTGGAGGGCCGGCGGTCAGCCCGCGGTGCGGCTCCGGATCAGCTCGACACGGGCCTCGCTGGCGTTGGCGTCGTCGCCCTGGTCGGCCAGCAGGGCCGCCCTGTCGGCCTCGGCCTCAGCGGCGGCGCCGGCGTCGGCAGCGGCCAGGCGGGCCTCGACGCCGTCGGCCACCAGCTTCTCGGCCTCCTCCACCAGGGCCTCGACCATCTCGTCCTCGGGAACCACCCGCACGACCTGGCCCCGGATGAACAGGTGCCCACGCCGCCGGCCGGCGGCGATGCCGAGGTCGGCGCAGCGCTCGTGCTTCATGCGGATGTACCCGGCGCTGGCGGGATCGTCGCCGACCAGGATGGTCCCCAGGCCCGGCCGGTGCCCCCGGGCCACCAGCACCTCGACCCGGGGTACCAACCCGACCAGCACCGCATCGGCGACGGGCCCCCCGGGCATGAGCGTGGCCGTCATCCGAAGGAGACTACGGGGCCGGCCGAGCCGGCCGAGGGCGCAGTGGTTCCCCGGCCGGGTGGCCGCCCGCGGCTAATGGAGGAACTGGCGCTCGCCGGTGAGGACCATGGCCAGGCCCAGGCGGTCGGCGGCGGCGGTGACCTCGGCGTCGCGCACCGAGCCCCCGGGCTGGACCACCACCGCCACCCCGGCAGCGGCAGCGGCCTCGACGCCGTCGGGGAAGGGGTAGAAGCCGTCGGTGGCCGACGCCCCGCCGGCGGCTCGGCCCCCGGCCTTGGCCGCGGCGATCTCGGCCGCCCCCACCCGGCTCTGCTGGCCGGCGCCGATGCCCACCGCCTGGCCGGCCCGCACCAGGGCCACGCAGTTCGACTTCACGTGGCCGCAGAGCCGCCACGCCAGCTCGGCGTCGGCCCACTGCTCCTCGGTGGGGACGGCCTTGGTCACCACCCGCCAGGTGTCGCGCCCCGCCGACCGATGCGGTGCCTCCTGGGCCAGGAAGGCACCGGCGAGCTGGCGGAGCTGGAGGCGGTCGGGCACCGGCGGCGGGGCCGACAGGACCCGGGTGTTCCTGCGCTTGGCTGCCAGCAGCTCGACGACCCCGTCGTCATAGCCCGGGGCGATGACCACGTCGGCCTGGGCCGCGGCCGCCATGCGCTCGGCCGTGGCCGGGTCGACGACCCGGCTCAGGGCCACGATCCCCCCGAAGGCCGACTGCTCGTCGCCCTCGAAGGCCGCCTGGTAGGCATTGGCCAGGTCCTGGGCCACCGCCGCCCCGCACGGGTTGGCGTGCTTGATGATGGCCACCGCCGCCCCCGCCCGGTCGGGACCGGTCAGATCGGCCAGGTCGTGGACCAAGGCCCAGGCGGCGTCCGCGTCGTAGAGGTTGAGGTACGACAGGGCCAGACCCTGGTGCTGGACCACCCCGTCCCACCAGGTGGTGGCCCCGATGGGGCGGTAGCGGGCCCCGGCCTGGTGGGGGTTCTCGCCGTAGCGAAGCTCCTGGGCCCGCTCCAGGGCCAGGTGGAGCGTGGGGGGCAGCAGGCCGTCGTCACCCGAGGCAGCCCGCTCGGCGTCGAACCAGCCCACGATGGCGGCGTCGTAGGCGGCGGTGTGGGCGAAGGCGGTCCGGGCCAACCGACGACGGGTGCCGGCGGACAAGGCGCCCCCGGCCCGTAGCTCGTCGAGCACCGGGCCGTAGTCGATGGGATCGACGACCACCCCCACCGACGCGTGGTTCTTGGCTGCGGCCCGCACCATGGTGGGGCCGCCGATGTCGATCATCTCCACCGAGGGCTCGGCGCGGAAGGGGTAGAGGTTGGCCACCACCAGCTGGATGGGCGTGATGCCCCGGGCGTCGAGCTGGGCCAGGTGCTCCGGCTTGGACCGGTCGGCCAGGATGGCGCCGTGGATGGCCGGGTGCAGGGTCTTGACCCTGCCGTCGAGCATCTCGGGGGCGCCGGTGACCTCCTCCACCGGGCGCACGGCCAGGCCGGCCTCGGCCAGGGCCCGGGCTGTCCCGCCGCTCGACACCAGCTCCCAGCCCAGCTCGACCAGACCCGTGGCCAACGCCACCAGGCCGGTCTTGTCGTAGACCGACAGCAGGGCTCTCACGCCCGGTGCTCCTCGACGAAGGCCCGGATGGTGGCGGGGTAGAGCACACGTTCGGTCTGCTTGATGCGCTCGTGCAGGGACGCGGCTGTGTCGCCGGCCACCACGGGCACCGCCACCTGGGCCAGGATGGGGCCGGCGTCGACCTCCAGGGTGGCCACGTGCACGGTGCAGCCCGTCACCTTGACCCCTGCAGCAAGGGCCTGTTCGACCGCGTGCCAGCCGGGGAAGGCGGGCAGCAGGGCGGGGTGGGTGTTGAGGATGCGCCCGCCGTAGGCGTCGTGGACGGGCTTGTCGAGGACGGTCCCGAAGCCGGCCATGACCACCAGGTCCACGTGGTGAGCGGCCAAGGCGTCGACCACCCGATGGGTGTGGTCGAGGCGGTCGAAGTCGGCTCCGAAGCTGCTGCGGGCCACCAGCACCGCCTCCACCCCGGCGCTGGTCGCCACCTCGATGGCGCCGCAGGGGCGGTCGACCACCACCACGGCGACGTCGATCCCGTCGTCGAGGATGGCCTGGAGGATCGTCCCGCTGCCCGACGCCAGCACCCCGATGCGCACCGGGGGGACGGTACCAGCGGCCCCCCGGCTACAGCGGAGGGACGGGCACGCTCGGCCCGCGCTCAGAGACCGGCCACGACCTCGGCCACCAGCCGAGCGGCCTCGCTGGGGTCCCGGCCCACGGCCACGCCGGCGCGCCCCAAGGCCTCGATCTTGGCCCGGGCCGTGCCCCGGCTCCCCGACACGATGGCCCCGGCGTGGCCCATCCGTCGCCCCACGGGCGCGGACAGCCCGGCGACGTAGCCCACCACCGGCGTGGCCATCTGGCCCACGTACTCGGCTGCCTCCTCCTCGGCCGAGCCACCGATCTCACCGATGAGCATCACCACCCGGGTGTCGGGGTCGGCCTCGAACAGGGCCAGGCAGTCGACGAAGGTGGTGCCCGGCACCGGATCGCCGCCGATGCCCACACAGGTGGTCTGACCCACCCCGGCCTGGGTCAACTCGTGGAGGGCCTGGTAGGTGAGGGTGCCGGAGCGGCTGACGATGCCTACCGGACCGTCGCCCCGGGCGATCTCCCCGGCGGTGATGCCGATGTTGCAGCGGCCGGGGCTGATGACGCCCGGGCAGTTGGGCCCCAGCAGGCGGGTGGCCGGGAAGTCGCGCGACACGGTCGCGAACATGCGGGCCTGGTCGTGGGTGGGCACGCCTTCGGTGATGACCACCACCAGCTCGACGCCGGCTCCGGCCGCTTCGAGCACCGCCGGGAGCACGCCGGGGGCGGGGACGAAGATGCACGACACCGTGGCCCCGGTGGCCTGCACCGCCTCGCCCACGGTGGCGAACACGGGCACGCCCTCCACGTCGGTTCCCGCCTTGCGGGGGTTGGTGCCGGCCACCACCTGGGTGCCGTAGGCCCGGTTGCGCAGCCCGTAGAAGCGGCCCTGGCTCCCGGTGAGGCCCTGGTAGACGACCTTGGTGTGCTCGTCGACGAGAATGGTCACGGGACCCGCCCAACGTCTGGCCGCCCCGCGGGTCCTTCCGCCGGCGCCACCCCTGGAGCTCCCGATGGCCACCCGCTCCGCGCTGCAAGCTCCACCGCAGCCCGGGCGGCGTCGACCATGGTGGGCCGGGACAGCAGACGTTCGGACTCGTGGGCGGCCAGGATGGTCCGCCCCTCGGCCGCGTTGGTGCCGTCGAGGCGGACCACGATCGGCGAGGTGATGGCCACGCGCCCCAGCGCCGCCACGATCCCCTTGGCCACCTCCTCGCCCCGGGTGATGCCGCCGAAGATGTTGACGAAGATGACGGTCACCTTGGGGTCGGCGTTGACCACCTCGAGGGCAGCGGCCATGACCTCGGCCTTGGCCCCGCCACCGATGTCGAGGAAGTTGGCCGCGGTGCCGCCCACCTGGCTCACGACGTCGATGGTGCTCATGGCCAGACCGGCCCCGTTGGCGATGATCCCCACCGTGCCGTCGAGGCCCACGTACTGCAGGCCCCGGGCCCGGGCGGCCCGCTCCCGCTCGTCACCGGCCTGGGTGGCGGCGTAGTCCTCCCAGTCGTGGCGGAAGGCGGCGCTGTCGTCGAGGGTGACCTTGGCGTCGAGGGCCACCAGCTCACCTCCGGCGGTGACCACCAGGGGGTTGACCTCGACCAGCTCGGCGTCGCCCTCGCTGTAGGCGATCCACAGCCGGCCCAACAGCTCGACCAGGGCGTCGACCGAGGGAACGTCGTCGAGAGCGGCGGTGCTCACCCACTCCCGGCACTGGGCCAACGACAAGCCGTCGATGGGGTCGATGTGGAGACGGGCCACGGCGCCGGGCACCTCGGCGGCGACGGCCTCGATGTCGACCCCGCCCCGGGCCGAGAGCAGTCCCAGGTGGCAGCGGGCGGCCCGGTCGAGGGTGAAGCTGACGTAGTGCTCGGCGGCGATGTCCCACGCCCGCTCGACCCACACCCGCTCGACGCGGTGGCCGCTGATGTCCATGCCCAGGATGGCACCGGCCGCAGCGCGGGCCTCGCCGGCGTCGGTGGCCACCCGGATGCCCCCGGCCTTGCCCCGACCGCCCACCCGGACCTGGGCCTTGACCACCACGGGAAAGCCCAGCCGCTCGGCGGCGGCGACCACGGCCTCGGGGTCGTCGACTGCCTCTCCCGCCGGCGTGGGCACCCCCAACGAGGCCAGGAACTGCTTGCCCTGGTACTCGTAGAGGTCCACGCCGGTCGATACTACGAGAGTGAGTGTTCGGCCGCCGGTGGTCTTCGGATTGATGGCCGTGCTCCTCGGCGTCGGCCTGTTCGCCGGCCTGCCCCTGCTGTCGGACTCCGGGCAGGTCGACGTGCGCCTGGGCGACGACGTGTTCACGGCCGGCCAGGTCGAGCGCCTGGCCGCCAACATCGCCCGGGACGGCCCCATCGCCATCCCCGACGCCTCCCCCGAGCGGGCCCGCGACATCTACCTCCAACACCTCGGGGAGAGCCCCGAGGAGGGATGGCTGGCCTTCTCGGCCCAAGCGCCCGGAGCCAAGCGAACCTGCCTGCTCCAGTGGGTGGCGGCCGAAGGGGAGCTCGTCGACCCCTGCAGCGGGCGGCGCTACCCGGCCGACGGGGAGGGGCTGATCCACTATCCCACCACCGTCACCGGGGGGGTCGTCTCGGTCGACCTGCGCCGGCCCGAGCCGGCCGTGGCCACCCGGCCCTAGCCGATCCGATCGAGCGGCGTCCAGCACAACAGCACCCGCTTCTCGCCCGTGCCGGGAAAGCGGATGAGGGCCTCGGCCTTGTCACCGCTGCCGCTCACCTCCAGGACCACGCCGTCACCCCACCTCTTGTGACGGACGTCGTCGCCCACCCGCAGGCCCAACGCCTCGGCTCCGGTGCTGGGCGGCGGCTGCGCCTGGTGCAGCGCCGACTCCACGATGCGGGGCCGGCCACCGAACACCCGCCCCTCGGGCTCGTTGCCGGCGTCGAAGCGGCCCTGGCCCCGGGGGCTGTCCAAGCCCGTCGACGGGCCAGCACGACGCCGCCCGGGCGCCTCGCCCACCGTGCGCACCAGCTCCTCGGGTAGCTCCCGGAGATAGCGGCTGGGCGGGTTGTAGCTGGTCGCGCCGAAGAGGCTGCGCCGCTGGGCGCAGCTCAGGTACAACCGCTCCCGGGCCCGGGTGATGCCCACGTAGGCCAGCCGCCGCTCCTCCTCCAGCTCGGCCGGCTCGGTCAGGGCCCGGAGGTGGGGAAAGACGCCCTCCTCCAGGCCGATGAGGAACACCACCGGGAACTCGAGGCCCTTGGCCGCGTGGATGGTCAGCACGCGCACGACGTCGTCGCCGTCGAGGGCGTCGGTGTCGGCCACCAGGCTCACCGTCTCCAGAAAGGCGTCCACGGTGTCGGCGTCGCCGGCCACGCCCACCAGCTCGGCCAGGTTCTCGATGCGACCCTGGGCCTCCACGCTGCGCTCGGCCTCCAGCTCGGCCCGGTAGCCGCTGGCCCCGAGGGCGGCGTCGAGCACCTTGTCCGGCCCCTCCCCCGCCTCGACCAGGAGCCGCAGCTCGCCCAGCAGGTCGAGGAAGCGGCGGATCCCCCTCAGCGCCGCCGCCGTGACGCCGGCCTCCGCCGCCCGCTCCAGGGCGACCCCGAAGGGCACGCCCTGGGCCTGGGCCCAGGTGTCGAGGCGGCGCAGCGTCGTGTCACCCACCCCTCGCCGGGGCACGTTGAGCACCCGCTTGAGCGAGACCTCGTCGGACGGGTTCACCGTGGCCCGCAGGTAGGCCAGCGCGTCCTTGACCTCTCGACGGTCGTAGAAGCGGGCGCCTCCGATGACCTTGTAGGGGATGCCCCGGCGCACGAGCTGCTCCTCGATCACCCGGCTCTGGGCGTTGGTGCGGTAGAACACCGCCAGGTCGCCCCAGCGGTAGGTGCCGCCGTCGTGCAGGCGGGCCGCCTCACCCACCACGAAGCCAGCTTCGTCGTGCTCGTCCTCGGCGGTGTAGCGCACGATGGGCTCGCCCCCCGCCTGCTCGGTCCACAGGTCCTTGGGCGTGCGCCCCTGGTTGTGGGCGATGACGGCGTTGGCGGCGTCGAGGATGGTCTGCGTCGAGCGGTAGTTCTGGGCCAGCACCACGACGGAGGCGTCAGGGAAGGCCCGCTCGAACTCCAAGATGTTGGAGATGTCGGCGCCTCTGAAGCGATAGATCGACTGGTCGCTGTCGCCCACGACGAAGACGTTGCCGTGGCCCTGGGCCAGCAGGACGACGAGCTCGTTCTGGGCCCGGTTGGTGTCCTGGTACTCGTCGACCAGGACGTGGCGGAAGCGGCGCTGGTACCGCTCGAGGACGTCGGGGTGCTCGCGGAACAGGCGCACCGCCTGGCCCAACAGGTCGTCGAAGTCCATGGCGCCGGCGGTCTCGAGCCGGCGCTGGTACTCACGGTAGATCTCGGCGATGCGGCGCTCGAAGAGCGTGCGGGCCGCCTCGGCGTAGGCCTCCACACCCACCAGCTCGTTCTTGGCCGCGCTGATGGTGGCGTGGACCGAGCGGGGCGGCATCCGCTTGGTGTCGATGTTGAGGTCGCGCAGCACGTAGCCGGTGAGACGGACGGCGTCGGCCTGGTCGTAGATGGTGAACGACGACGGGTAGCCGAGCAGCTTGCCGTCGCGCCGCAGGATGCGCACGCAGGCGGCGTGGAAGGTCGAGACCCACATGCGGGCCGCCACCGCCCCCACCAGGGACGCCACCCGGGCCTTCATCTCGTCGGCGGCCTTGTTGGTGAAGGTGATGGCCAGGATCTCGAAGGGCGACACCCCCCGGGCGATGAGGTGGGCGATGCGATGGGTCAGGACCCGCGTCTTGCCCGAGCCGGCTCCGGCCACCACCAACAGGGCGCCTCCGTCGGCGGTGACGGCCTCGGCCTGGTCAGGGTTGAGCCCGGCCAGCAGGTCTCGACCGGGGCCGGCGGAAGGACTGGGCATGACCGTCCTCAGCCTACCGAGGCCCTGGGACGGACTCCGGAGACCAAGGGCCGCCCGGTGCACGAAAGGACCTCGCAGGGGCGAGACTGGACCCATGACCTCGACCGACGCCGCCACTCCCACCATCGGCCCCGCCGATGCGCTGGTGTTCGAGCTGCTGGCCACGCCCGAGGGCCGGGCCGACCCCTATCCCCGCTACGCCCGGCTCCAGGAGCACTGGCCCGTCCACCGCCTCGTGTTCGAGGCTCCGGGCTCGTCCCCGGGGGGCACCTGGGTGCTGTCCCGCTTCGATCACTGCCAGGCGGTCCTACGCCACCCCCGTCTGGGCAAGGACTTCGTCGCCATGCAGCGGCGCTGGGGCCTGGCCGAGGGCGAGCTGGCCGCCCAGCAGGCCTTCAGCGCGGCACGCCCCTCGATGCTCTTCAGCGACCCACCCGACCACACCCGCCTGCGGGGCCTGGTGGCCAAGGCCTTCACCCCGCGCACGGTCGAGGCCCTGCGGCCCCAGGTCCTGCGCCTCACCGACGAGGTGTTGGACACCATCGGCGACGGCGAGACCGACGTGATGGCCACGCTCGCCTTCCCCCTCCCGGTCAAGGTCATCGGCGAGATGCTGGGCGTGCCCCCTGCCGACCGTCCCCAGTTCCAGGGCCTGGTGCGGGCCTCGGCCGCCAGCCTGGAGCCCTTCGTCTCCCCCGAGGTCCTGGCCACCTCCAACGCCGCCACCCTGGAGATGGAGGAGTACTTCCGTCACCTGGCGGTCGAACGCCGTCGGGAGCCCGGCCCGGACCTGTTCAGTCAGCTCATCGCCGCCGAGGACGACGGCGACCAGCTCAGCGAGCTGGAGTTGCTCTCCAGCGCCATCCTGCTCTTCGCCGCCGGCTTCGAGACGACCACCAACCTCATCGGCAACGGGTTGCTGGCGCTGCTGCGCCACCCCGACCAGCTCGAGCGCCTGCGCCGGGACCCGTCCCTGATGCCCTCGGCGGTCGAGGAGCTCCTGCGCTACGACAGCCCGGTGCAGGTGAACGGCCGCATCGCCCTGGACGACGTCGAGGTCGACGGCCATCCCTTCCCGGCCGGCTCGACGGTGTTGACCCTGCTGGGCGCGGCCAACCGCGACCCCCGTCGCTTCCCCGACCCACACCGCCTCGACGTGGGGCGCAGGGACGGGGCCTCGATGAGCTTCGGCAGCGGCATCCACTTCTGCCTGGGTGCCGCCCTGGCCCGCCTCGAGGGCCAGGTGGTCTTCGGCCGCCTGCTCGAGCGCTACTCCCGCATCGAGCTGCTCGACGACAGCCCCCGCTACCGCGACAGCATCACCCTTCGGGGCCTGGCCGAGCTGCCGGTGCGCCTCCACGCCGCCTGACCACGAGGAGCGTGAGGCACCGTGGCCGGCACCACACTGCGCCGGATGGCCCCGGTGTTCGTCACCACCGACCTGGCCCGGGCCCTGGCCCACTACGAGCGCCTGGGCTTCGAGGTCGAGGCCTACGACGACGCTGACCACTACGGCTACGCGTGCCGGGACGGCATCGAGATCCACCTGGCCAAGGTGGATCACATCGACTGCCGGACGACCACGTCGTGCGCCTACCTCTGGGTCGACGACGCCGCTGCCCTCTTCGCCGAGTGGTCCGCTGCCGGCATCGAGGGGCGACTGCAGGCGCCGATCCCCACTGGGTACGGCCTCGACGAAGGCGCCCACGTCGATCCCGACGGGAACCTGATCCGCTTCGGCTCTCCCCCCCTACCGCCGAGGGCGCTCCGCTCGCGCTAGCGAGCTCCGGGCGAGGTGGCCCTAGGGGGGCGTCATTCCCACTCGATGGTGCCGGGGGGCTTGGACGTGATGTCGTAGGCCACCCGGTTGACGCCGGCCACCTCGTTGACGATGCGGCTCGACAGCCGCTCCAACAGGTCATGGGGCAGGCGGGCCCAGTCGGCGGTCATGGCGTCGTCGCTGGTGACGGCCCGGATGATCACCGGCGCTGCGTAGGTGCGCTCGTCGCCCATGACGCCCACCGAGCGGATGTCGGCGGCGAGCACGGCGAAGGCCTGCCAGATCTCGCGCTCGAGCCCGGCCGCCTTGATCTCCTCACGCACGATGGCGTCGGCGTGGCGCAGCACGGCCAGGCGGCCAGGCGTGACCTCCCCCAGGATGCGCACCCCGAGCCCGGGGCCGGGGAAGGGCTGGCGCCACACGATCTCGCTCGGCAGGCCGAGCTCCTCGCCCACCCGGCGAACCTCGTCTTTGAACAGCGCCCGCAGGGGCTCCACCAGCTCGAAGTCGAGGTCGGCGGGAAGCCCACCCACGTTGTGGTGGGACTTGATGCGCGCCGCGTCGGGCGTCCCCGACTCGATCACGTCGGGGTAGAGCGTGCCCTGGACCAGGAAGCGGGCGTCGGTCAGGCCCTGGGCTGCCACCTCGAACT
Source organism: Actinomycetota bacterium (assembly GCA_019348495.1). Taxonomy (GTDB): domain Bacteria; phylum Actinomycetota; class Acidimicrobiia; order Acidimicrobiales; family CADCSY01; genus JADDRA01. Next base: position 9,978 of record JAHWJI010000053.1, read on the forward strand.
CCCGGATGAAGCGCTCGCCGATGGCCTTGCGCTTCTCCTCGGGGTCGACCACGCCGGCCAGGCGCTCGAAGAAGCGCTCGGCGGCCCGCACGTGGACGAGCTCGATGCCGTGGTGGCGACGGAAGGTCTCGACCACCTGGTCGCTCTCACCCTCGCGCATGAGCCCGGTGTCGACGTAGACGCAGGTGAGCTGGTCACCCACCGCCTTGTGGACCAGGGCGGCGGCCACGGCCGAGTCGACCCCGCCCGACAGCCCGCAGATCACCCGCTCGGCGCCCACCTGGTTGCGCACGGCCTGCACCTGGGACTCGATGATCGACGTCATCGTCCACGTGGGCCGAGCCCGGCAAACGTCGTGGAGGAAGCGGTGCAACAACTCCTGGCCCCGGGGCGTGTGGACCACCTCGGGGTGGAACTGCACGCCGTAGATGCGCCGGACCGCCGACTCGAGGGCGGCGACGGGGGCGTCGGCGCTGTGGGCGGTGGCCACGAAGCCGTCGGGGACGGCCACGATGGAGTCGCCGTGGCTCATCCACACCGGCTGGTCCCCGGCCCGGTCGAACAGCTCGGAGGGTGCGTGGACCTGGAGCGCGGTGCGGCCGTACTCGCCCCGCTCCGTGCGGGCCACCGTCCCCCCGAGGCTGGCGGCCACCAGTTGGGCGCCGTAGCAGATGCCCAGCACGGGAAGGCCGAGCTCGAAGACGGCGACGTCGAGCTCGGGGGCGCCGGGCGCGTGCACCGACTTGGGCCCGCCGCTCAGGATGACGCCCACCGGCGCCCGGGCCGCCACCTCGGCGGCGGTGATGGTGTGGGGGACGATCTCGCTGTAGACGTGGGCCTCTCGCACCCGCCGGGCGATGAGCTGGGCGTACTGGGCGCCGAAGTCGACGACCAGGACGGTGTCGAAGTCGCTCATCGCCACCCGCCGTGATTCATCCGGTGCGGCCCATGCCGATGCCCTGGGAGCGCTGCAGCTCCTTGCCCTCGGTCTGCAGGGCGGGGGCGATCATGACCTCGGCCTTCTGGAAGTCCTTGACCGTCTCGTAGCCGCAGGTGGCCATGGAGGTGCGCAGGGCGCCGCAGAGGTTGAGACGCCCGTCGTTCTCCCGGGCCGGCCCCACCAGGATCTCCTGGAGCGTGCCCCGCACCCCCACCCGCACCCGGGCGCCCCGGGGCAGCGTGGGGTGGAAGGTGGCCATGCCCCAGTGGTGGCCCCGCCCGGGGGCCTCGGCGGCGGCGGCAAGGGGCGAACCGATCATCACCGCGTCGGCACCACAGGCGATGGCCTTGGCCACGTCGCCGCCGGTGCTCATGCCCCCGTCGGCGATCACGTGGCAGTAGACGCCCGTCTCGTCGAGGTGGCGCATCCGTGCCCCCCGGGCGTCGGCCACCGCCGTGGCCTGGGGCACCCCGATGCCGAGCACGCCCCGGCTGGTGCAGGCGTTGCCGGGCCCGACGCCGACCAACACGCCGGCGGCCCCGGTGCGCATGAGGTGCAACGCGGCCTGGTAGGAGGCGCAGCCTCCCACCATCACGGGGATGGGCAGCTCCCGCACGAAGCGCTTGAGGTTGAGTGGCTCCACCGTCTTGGACAGGTGCTCGGCCGAGACCACCGTGCCCTGGATGACCAGGAGGTCGAGCTCGGCGTCGAGGAGGTGGCGGGCGAAGGCCTGGGTGCGCTGTGGGGTCACCGAGGCGCACGACACCACGCCGGCGTCTCGGATCTGGCGGATGCGGGGGGCGATGAGCTCGGGCTTGATGGGCTCGGCGTAGATCTCCTGCATCCGCAAGGTGGCCTTGTCGTCGGGCAGGTCGGCGATCTCCTCGAGCAGCGCCTCGGGTTCCTCGTAGCGGGTCCACAGGCCCTCGAGGTTCAACACCCCCACCCCGCCCAGGCGGCCCAGCTCGACGGCGGTGGCCGGGCTCACCACCCCGTCCATGGCCGCGCCCATGACCGGGAGCTCGAAGCGGAAGGCGTCCACCTCCCAGGAGATGTCGATGTCCTCGGGGTCGCGCGTGCGCCGGCTGGGCACGATGGCGATGTCGTCGAAGCCGTAGGCCTGCCGGCCGGACTTCCCGATCCCGATCTCGATCTCGGCCACGCTGTCGCCCCTCGCTCTCGGCGCCGCTGGGAAGCCGTCAGTCTACCGGTGCCGCCGATCGAGAACCGTGACCGATCGAGGCCGGCGGCTCTGGCCGACCTCGCCGAGGTGGTGGCCTTCTGCGTGGGGGCGCCCGTGTCGATCCGGGGTCACACCCACGACCTCGGGGACGAGGCCTACGACGACGACGACCCCGACGGGCGGGCCCGGAACCGACAGGTGGAGGTGGTCATCGATCGAAGGCGTGGCGCCGGACTGGCGCTGGTTGGTGGGCGCCGGACTGGACGATCTGGAGCTGGAGGCGACGGGGACCATGGCCACGTTCTGCGCCCACCGGTAGGCGACCCAACGATCAGCCGCCGACCTGTTCTTGTTGCACGACGACGAGCTGCTCCAACAGCTCCCGCAGCCCGCCGGTCTTGAGGTTGGCCAGGACCCGGCCCGGCGGTTCCTCACCTCTTTCCCACTCCATCCAACGGGCCAGCAGCTTGGTGGGGTCGGGGGGGGGTCGTTCCTCCATCGGCGGCACTCTACCGGGCGGCCCTGCCCTCCCTCGCGCTCAGCTGTCCTGGGCTGGCCCGGTATCGCGCTCGGCGAGCCGGGCGGGATCGAAGCGGTAGGTCTCGCCCCGGCCGAGGGTGCGGATCACCGTCGGCAAGGAGGACCGGGAGACCGCCTCCTCGAACACCGCCAAGGGCTCTTTGAACACCGTGTAGTCCCCGTAGTGGATGGGAACGGCGGTGCGGGGGCGAATGAGGCGTAGCGCCGCCATTCCCTGTTCGGCATCCATGGTCACGAGCACACCGAGGACCCTGGTCCCGCCCAGGTGGATCAGGCCCAGGTCGATCTCGGGATAGCGCCGGGGGATCTCGCCGAGGCGGTCGTGCACCAGGGTGTCCCCGGTGATGTAGAGCCGCAAGGTGGTGCGCCCGGCCTCGGCGAACTCCACCATGCTGCCCATCACCGGGGGGAGCAGGGCCGCCAGCGCCCCCGGCCCGTGCTTGCCCGGCATCGCCGTCACCCGCACGCTGGCGTCGCCCCGGACGAAGAGCTGGGACTCCCAGGTGTCGAGGGCGACAGCCGCGGCGAACCCCTGACCCCGCAGCTTGCGGCTGGCGTGGTCGGTGGTCACGATCGGGAGGCGCTTGTCGAGTTGGGCCGCGGCCACCTCGTCGAAGTGGTCGCCGTGGTGGTGTGACAGCACGATGAAGTCGAGCGGGGGCAACTCGGCGATGGTCATCGCCGGCGCGGTCAGGCGCCGGGAACGAAGGCCGTAGCCGAGCTTGGCGTGGTCGCCCCGGTGCAGGAAGTTGGGATCGGTGAGCAAGGTGAAGCCGCCGTAGCGGAGCAGGACGGTGGCCGTGCCGATGAACGTCAGCTCGGCCCCCTCGACATCGCCGGCCTCCGTCGACGGCAGCTCGATGGCCCGGCGTTCCACTGCCTAGCGACCCCGTCCCGTACGCTCCTGGAGCTCGTCGATGCGCCGAGACGCCTGCGCCTTGGTGAGGGACGGGTCGAACTCCTCCCCCGCCTCCTGGCTCAGCGTCTCCAGGTACGACGCCTGGGCCCCGGTCATGGCCTCGTCGCCTGTGACCCAGTCGTCAGGGTCCTTCTGCGTGTTGGTGTTCGCCTCTTGGCGAGGATCTCCCTGTTCACTCATGGGCCCCGCCCTACCCACCAAGGCCCACCCGACACGCGAGACGACCGGCCCCGAAGGACCGGTCGTCTCGCCAGGCAAGTTGATGGGACCGGCAAAGACCGGAGGAGACCTAGAAGCCCATGCCCCCCATGCCGCCCATGCCGCCCATGCCGCCCATGCCGCCGCTCGTGTCGCCGGGAGCGCCCATGCCGTGCACGCCCGGGAGCTTGGGGTCCTCGGCCGGCTTGTCGGTG
>JAHWJI010000054.1 GCA_019348495.1 Actinomycetota bacterium
GATGCCGACCTCGATCACCGATGTCGCGATCAGCACGTCGATCTGGCGGTCGCGGAAGCGCGTCATGACCGAGTGCTTCTCGTCCGTTTCCATCTGCCCGTGCAGGACGCCGAGCCGCAGGCCGTGCAGCGGGCCCTTGCTCAGGCGGTCGTGTTCCTTGAGGACGGACTTGGTGTCCTCGCCGCCGGTGTCGTCGATCTGCGGCAGGACGATGTACGCCTGGCGGCCCTTGTCGATCTGGGTGCGGATGAACTCGTACGCCTTGGGCGCCTGGCTGGCGCGGAGCCACTTGGTTTCGATCGGCTGTCGTCCGGGCGGAAGCTCGTCGATGACCGTCACGTCGAAATCCGCGAAGTAGCTCAGCGCCAGCGTGCGCGGGATCGGCGTCGCGGTCATGACGAGGTAGTGCGGGTCCACGCCGAGCTTGCGGACGCGGGCGCGCTGGTTGACGCCGAACTTGTGCTGCTCGTCGATGACGACCAGGCCGAGCTTGGCGAACTCGACGCCTTCTTGCACGAGCGCCTGCGTGCCCACGACGAGGTCGATGTCGCCCGCGCGCAGGCCGTCGAGCACCTTGGCGCTCGGGTGCGGGCTCACGGCCACCGTGGGGGCCAGCAGGCGCAGGGCCAGCTTGCGGGTGCGCCGGTGCGAGCAGGCGTCGGCCAGCACCGCCGGATCGTCGCTGGTCACGAACGACCCCGCCGGGCAGACCTGCAGACTCCCGTAGCGGCGGGCCACGTCGCCGACCAGGTAGCTCAGCGGCTTGGGCACACCCTTGGTGGCGTGGGCCTCCAGGAAGGCCAGGATGTCGTCACCGTCCCGGCCGGCGTCGAGGGCGCGGCGCAACGAGGCGTCGGAGAAGCGCAGCGTGGTGGCCGCCCCCGTCGACTCGACGTCGGCCAACAGGCGCAGCTCCCCCAGTACAGCCCGGTCGAGGGTCCCCACCACGGTGGCGGTCAGGTCGGCCTGAAGCGTGAAGGAGGTGGACGGCTCGGGCAGGGCCGCCGCCAGCGCCGCCTCGGCCCGGCGCGGCTGGCCGGCCAGCACGGCCCGGCCGAAGCTGGACAGGCCACCATCGGCCACCATCCCGAGGAGCTCGGCCTCGGCGTACACCCACCCCATCACCCTGGACGGGGCGTCAGCTCCCAGGCCCAGCCAGGGCTGCGGGCACCGCCAGTAGACGCTGGCGGCCAAGGCGTCGGGGGTGGTGGTGGTGCCCGGGTCCAACGAGGCGAGCACCTCGAGCACCCGGCGTCGCAGATCGGGGGCGGTGGTGGCGTACTGGACGCTCAACACCGCCAGGGTCTTGGCGTCCGACCTCTTGCTCCCCGACGCACTGGGCCAGTGCTCGGCCCGTAGCCAGGCGGTGGTGAGCTGGAACCACCGCTCGCTCACCGGGCGCTGCGTCCAGGCCAGGGCCATGGCGCTGGGGCCGACGAAGGCCTCGTGGACCCAGCTCCGGCGCTCCTTCCTGGTCTCCGTGGTGGTCTCGATCAGCCCGCCCAGATGGGCCAGCTCCACCAGGCGGGTGGTCTCCTCGGCCTCGGTCTCCAGGGCGGCCGCCGTCTGTTTCATCACCGTGGTGCCCAGGCCACCGCTCTTGAGGGTCTTGACCGGGGCCTGCGCCCAGCGTTCGAGCAGGTCGGCCAGGCGGTCGAGGGTCTGCACGGCCCGGGCGGCGGCACGAGTGTCCACCCCCGCCACCTCCGCCTCGGCCACCGCCAGCACGGGGGGCACCAGGGCCAGATCGGCCACCGGGCGGCCTCCCCGCAGGGCCACACCGACCTCCCGGGGTTGGGCGGCGGCACGCCCGTCACCCACGGGCAGCAACAGGGCCCGCTGGAACAACCAGTAGGTGGGGTACTCCTGGTAGTAGCTGCTCGTGCGGTAGCTGGCGTAGTAGAGGGAGTGGTCGACGGGCACGAGGGGCCGGCCCTCGGCCATGGCCAGGGCCATCGCCGCTCCCTCGGGCATGCCCGCGGCCAGGACGGCAGCGACCGCCCCGGGCACAGCCAGGAGGGACGCCAGCTCCTCCACCAGCTCGGCCTTGCGGGGCGGGCGGCCGTCGGGCCCGCTGGCCGGCGCCGGCAGGACTCCGGTGAAAGCGGCGTCGACCAGCTCGGTCCGCAGGCGAGCGAGCACGGCCTTGAGGTACTCGACGGTCTGGTTGGCGACCAGCTGCTCGAGCGGCGGGCCCAAGGTGGTGGGCATCGACAGGCGCAACGCCCCCGAGGCGTGGAGGCGCCCGCCGTGGCGCCACACCAGCGCCGCCGCCTCCAGCGACGACAGCGGTGCCTCGATGTCGTCGAGGGAGACGCCCTCGGGCAGGGCAGCGGCCAACTCGTCGAGCGGAACGTCCGAACGCACCGACACCACGATCTGCAACAGCCGGTTCTCCGGGAGGGTGACGCCGGCGATGGCGGCGTCGATGGAGGGCTGGTACTGGGCCCGCTGGGCCAGTTCGGCGACGTCGATCGGGGGCCTGGGGTGGGCCAGGTCGGGCCGGCGCTGGAGCAGGGTGGCCACCTGCTCGGCGGGCCACTGCCGGAGGTGGTCGATCAGCTTGCGCTGGTGAGCACGGGCGGTCATCGAGCGGCGAGCGTCGGATGCGGCCGCCAGCCCCCACGGCAGTCGTCGATGAGCCCGCCCGCCATCGCCGTCGACCCTACCGGACCTCGCTCACCGGAGCTTGCGTGGGTACTACCGCGGCGACGTCGGGGGGCAACCCGGCCAAGCCCTGGTCGAAGGGGGCCCGTCGGCCGACGCGGTGGCGCGCCAGCGCGGCGAGGTAGGCATCGGGGACCTGGCGATGCCCGAGGTCGACGGCGATCGCCCTCGCTCATCGCCCCAGCTCAGGTCACGATGTGACCGTCGCCGTGGACCACGTACTTGGTGGTGGTCAGCTCGCGCAGTCCCATGGGGCCCCGGGCGTGGAGCTTCTGGGTGCTGATGCCGATCTCGGCGCCGAAGCCGAAGCGCTCGCCGTCGACGAAGCGGGTGGAGGCGTTGACCAGCACAGCGGCGGCGTCGACCTCGGTGGTGAAACGGGTGGCGGCGGCCAGGTCGGTGGTGACGATGGCCTCGCTGTGGCCCGAGCTGTAGCGGTTGACGTGGGCGATGGCGGCGTCGAGGTCGGCCACCACGGCCACGCTCAGCTTCAGGTCCAGGAACTCCCTGCCGTAGTCCTCTCCGGTGGCGACGGCGACCGAGGGCTCGATGGCCCGGGCTGCCTCGTCGCCCACCAGCTCGACCCCCTCCAGCGCCCGGGCCAGGGACGGGAGGAAAACCCCGGCCACGGCCTCGTGGACCACCAAGGACTCCGCCGCGTTGCACACCGAGGGGCGCTGGGTCTTGGCGTTGACCACGATGGCCTGGGCCATGGAGAGGTCGGCGGCGGCATCGACGTAGACGTGGCAGTTGCCGTCGCCGTCGAGGACGTAGGGCACGGTGGCGTGCTCGAGGATGGCGTGGATGAGCGAGGGACCGCCCCGGGGGACGAGCACGTCGATGTACTCCCGCAGGCGCATGAACTCGACGGCCACCTCCCGGCTGGGGTCGTCGACCAACACCAGGGCGTCGGCGGGCAGGCCCGCCTTGGTCAGGGCCTCGCGCAACACCGAGGCGATGGCCCGGTTGGACGAGATGGCGGCCGAGGAGCCCCGCAGGAAGGCGGCGTTGCCCGACTTGAGGCACAGGCCGAAGGCGTCGCTGGTGACGTTGGGGCGGTTCTCGTAGACGATGGCCACCACCCCGAGGGGCACCCGCACCTTGGCGATGCGCAAGCCGTTGGGGCGGACCCAGCCCTGCTCCACCTCCCCCACGGGGTCGCGCAGGGCCGCCACCTGGCGCAAGCCGGCGGCCATGGCTGCCACCCGCCCGGCGTCGAGGCGCAGGCGGTCGACCACCGTGGCGGTCGTGCCCGACGCCTCCGCCCGGGACACGTCCTCGGCGTTGGCGGCCAGGATCTCTTCGCTGCGGTCGACCAACAGATCAGCGGCACCGGACAGGGCGGCGTCCTTGTCGGCGGTGGACGCCAGGGCCAGCAGGCGGGAAGCAGCCTTGGCCTGGGCTCCTTGCTCCTGAAGGACAGACGGCGTCGCCATGGCCGAAAGCCTAGGTTGGGCAGCGAGACGCTGCCGTCCGACGCTCAGGTGGTGGCGACATCGACCTCGAGCGAGATGACCCCTGCGATCCGGCCGAGCCCTGTCCTGTGCCCACAGGACGCTGTCGATTCAGGGTCGGATTACACTTCCGGCGTGACGGACAAGCTGGTGGTCGTCGGTCAGGGCTACGTGGGTTTGCCCCTGGCCATGCGAGCCGTCGAAGCCGGCTTCGACGTAGTGGGCTTCGACACCGACGTCGAGCGGGTCAAGCGCCTGGCCGCAGGCGAGTCGTACGTGGAGGACATCCCCTCCGCTGAGCTGGGCGCCGCCCTGGCCACCGGGCGCTACCGGGCATCTACCGATCCGAGCGACTGCGCCGGCTTCGACGTGGCCGTGGTCACGGTGCCCACGCCGCTGCGGGAGGGCAACCCCGACCTGTCCTACATCGAGGCCGCCGCCGCCATGTTGGCCACCCACCTGCGGCCGGGTGCCACCGTGGTGCTCGAGTCCACCACCTACCCGGGCACCACCGAGGAGCTGGTGGCCCCCCTGCTGGAGGAGGGGTCGGGCCTCGTCGCCGGTGGCGACTTCCACCTCGGCTACAGCCCCGAGCGCATCGACCCTGGTAACCCCACCTGGGGCCTGGGCAACACCCCCAAGGTCGTCTCCGGCATCGACGCCGCCTCCCTGAGCGCGGTTCAGAGCTTCTACGACCGCGTCGTGGAGCGCACGGTGGCGGTGTCGGGCTGCAAGGAGGCGGAGCTGACCAAGCTGCTGGAGAACACCTTCCGCCACGTCAACATCGCCCTGGTCAACGAGCTGGCCATGTTCGCCCATGACCTCGGCATCGACGTGTGGGAGGCGATCGACGCGGCATCGACCAAGCCCTTCGGCTACCTGCGCTTCACCCCCGGGCCGGGTGTGGGCGGGCACTGCCTGCCCATCGACCCGAGCTACCTCTCCTGGCGCGTGCGTCGCAGCCTGGGCGTGTCGTTCCGCTTCGTTGAGTTGGCCAACGACGTCAACGACCACATGCCCGACTACGTGGTGCGCCGGCTGAGCGTCGCCCTCAACCGCCGGCGCAAGGCGGTCAACGGCAGTCGCATCCTGTTGCTGGGCCTGGCCTACAAGCGCAACACCAGCGACGCCCGCGAGTCCCCTTCGCTGGTCGTGGCCGACCGTCTGCTGGTGCTGGGTGCCGAGGTGCACGTGGTCGACCCGCACGTGGCCGAGGGTCGGGTCGACACCCGCATGACCTTCGTGGAGCTGAGCGCCGAGGAGCTGGCTGCGGCCGACGCCGTCGTCCTGCTGGTCGACCACGACGACTTCGACCTCGACATGGTGGTCGACCACGCCCGCTACGTGCTCGACGCCCGCCACCGCCTGTCCGGTGCGCAGGTGGAGCACCTGTAGCCTCCGGTGATGCAGGCTCTGGTCACCGGCGGCGCCGGCTTCATCGGTTCCAACATCGTCGAGGCGCTCGTGGGCGACGGCCACCAGGTGCGGGTGCTCGACGACCTGTCGGCCGGCTTCGCCGACAACGTCGCTCCCGAGGCCGAGTTGGTGGTGGGCGACGTGGCCGACGAGAAGGCGGTGGCCGGCGCGGTGGCGGGATGTGACGTCGTGTTCCACCAGGCCGCCCACCGGGCCGTGCTGCGCTCGGTGGAGCGCCCGCTGACCACCGACACGGCCAACACCCACGGCACCCTGACCGTGCTCAAGGCCGCGTCCGACGCCGGGGTACGCCGGGTGGTCAGCGCCTCGTCCTCGAGCGTCTACGGCGGCGCCGACCAGCTCCCCACCCCCGAGACGTCCCCGCTGGTGCCCCGCTCTCCCTACGCCGTGTCCAAGCTGGCGGGCGAGCACTACTGCCGGGTGTTCGCCGAGCTCTACGGCCTGGAGACGGTGGCCATGCGCTACTTCAACGTCTACGGGCCCCGCCAGCGACCCGACTCGGCCTACGCCGCCGTCATCCCGCTGTTCATCGACGCCCTGCGCCGGCGCCAGCCGCCCGAGGTCCACGGTGACGGCCTCCAGAGCCGGGACTTCACCTACATCACCGACGTGGTGGCCGCCAACGTGGCCGCCGCCCACGCACCCGCCGAGCAGTGCAGCGGCAAGGCCTACAACATCGCCGGGGGGCAGGCCTACTCCCTGCTCGACCTGCTGGCCATCCTGGGCGAGCTGCTCGACGTCGACGTGGTCCCCGAGCACGCTCCCACCCGGGCCGGAGACGTCCGCCACACCCGGGCCGACATCTCCGCCGCCCAGCGTGACCTCGGCCACAGGCCGCTCGTGGGGTTCTCCGAGGGCCTGCGCCGCACGGTCGACTGGTTCTCAGCCCGCTGAGCGGCGCTGTCGGCGACGGAGTCCCATGCCGGGTGGGCCGTGAAGCACTTCCCCTGGCGCCGACGTGGCCGTCGTCAACGCATCGACCCGTTCGGGGTGGGCGAGCCCTGGCGCCACTACGTGCGCAGGGCGCTGCAGGCCCAGGCCCGCTACGACCGGGCGGTAGGTGGTATGCCCGCCGGCCCGCTGCGGGAGCGCCTCGAGGAGATCGGCCGGCGCATCGAGGAGGCCAGCCAGGAGTGCTGGCGAACAGCCCAGCGGGGGGACGCCCTCGATGACGCCGTGTCGACGCTCGACGTCCCCGCGGTCAGGGCCCGGCTGGCGACCAGGACCGGTGAGACCGTCGCTGCCGCCGGTGCCGCCGACCCCGTCGTCGCCTCCCTGCGGGCCCAGCTGGCTGCGGCTGAACGCATGACCGCCGTGGTGGCCGACGCCCGGGAGCGCCTAGCCGTGGTGGAGGCCCGCCTCGGTGAGGCCGTGGCCGCCGCCGTGGCCCTGTCGGCCCTGGCCGACGGCGCCGCCGACACGGGCCGGCTCGGGAACGAGGTGGACCGGGTGGTCGAGGAACTGGCCGCTCTGTCCTCGGCCCTGGACGAGACCCGAGCGCTCGGGGCGTAGGCTCGGCAGATGCTCACACTCATGAAGCGGTCGTGGCGCTACCTGACCGCCGCCCTCACCGGCAAGTTCAACGAGAACGCCGATCCCAAGGTGCAACTCGAGCAGGCCATCGCCGAGAGCCAGGAGCAGCACCGCCGGCTCAAGGAGCAGGCGGCCAACGTCATCGCCAACCAGAAGCAGACCGAGATGCGGCTCAACCGCACCCTCGAGGAGCTCGAGAAGGTCAACCGCTCGGCGCGCCAGGCCGTGCTCATGGCCGCCGAGGCCGAGCAGGCGGGTGACGAGAAGAAGCTCAACGACTACACCTCAGCTGCGGAGTCCTTCGCCAACCGCCTCATCGTGTTGGAGGGCGAGGTCGAGAGCCTCAAGCAGCTGCATCTCCAGTCGGCCCAGGCCGCCGATCAGGCCAAGGCGGCCGTGGCCCAGAACGGCACGGCCCTGCAGAAGAAGCTGGCCGAACGCCAGAAGCTCATGTCCCAGCTCGACCAGGCCAAGATGCAGGAGCAGATGAACACGGCCATGGCCTCGCTCAGCGAGACCGTGGGCGGCGACACCCCGTCCCTGGCCGAGGTCCAGAACAAGATCGAGGCCCGCTACGCCAAGGCCAAGGGCATGGCCGAGCTGAGCAGCGAGTCGGTCGAGAGCCGTATGCTCGAAGTGGAGCAGGCCGCCATGCAGGGTGAGGCCCGCAACCGCCTGTCGGAGATCAGGGCCCAGCTCGGCATCGAGGCGCCGGCGGGCAAGGGGGAGGTCGGCGCCGGTGAGGCGCCCGACTCGGTGACGGTCGGAGAGCCCGGGATCGAGGAGCCCAGACCCGGCTGATCCTGCCCCTCCGGACGCTGCCGCTACACGGGCACGACCGAGATCTCGGCCTCGTGGTCGTCGGTCAAGTACGCCTCGATCGCTTCTCGGATGATGTGGCTGCGAGATACCCCCGCCCTTGTGGCCCGTTGGTCGAGGGCAGGACGACGAGGTCGTCGCGGTGGACCACCTCGTGGGGTACCCCCTCGGCCAGCTCCGACGTGCGCTTGCCGGCCATGGCCGCCAGCGCCGCGGAGCCCACCCTGACCAGGCCCTTGGCGAAGACTCGCCCGTCGGGGCCGGCCAGCTCCACGGCGTCGTCGGCGCGGAAGGTCCCCCGAACCTCGCCGACGCCGGCTGCCAGCAGCGACACGTTGCGCTCCAGCAGGGCCCGCCGGGCCCCCTCGTCTACCACCACCGTGCCTGCCGCCCCCACGGCGAAGGCGATCCACAGCTTGCGGGCACCGAGGCGCTTGGCCCGGGGCCGCACCACCGTCCCGACGCCGGTCACGCCGGCGACGGCGTCGGCCAACACGTTGGGGCGGGTCGCCGAGGCGATCACCGCCCGCACCCCCGACCACGCCGCGATCCTGGCCGCGGCCAGCTTGGACGCCATGCCTCCGCTGCCGGTGGCGCTGCCCGTCCCCCCGGCCACCGCCTCCAGCTCGGCGTCGACCTCGAGGATCTCCTCGATCAGGCTGGCCCCGGCGTCGAGGCGGGGATCGGCGGTGAGCAGCCCGGGCGTGTCGGTCAGCAGTACGAGGACGTCGGCCGCCACTAGATGGGCCACCAGGGCGGCGATGCGATCGTTGTCGCCGAAGCGGATCTCGTCGTCGGCGACGGCGTCGTTCTCGTTGACCACCGGCACCACGCCGAGATCGAGCAAGCGGGCCAGGGTGCGCCGGGCGTGAAGGTACTGGTGGCGGACCATGAAGTCGAGCGGGGTGAGCAGCACCTGGCCCCCGACCAGGCCGTGGCCGCCCAGGACGTCGTCGTAGACCCGCATGAGGCGGCTCTGGCCCACCGCCGAGGCGGCCTGGAGGGTGACGACGTCGGCCCCGTCCGCGGCGGTCATGCCCAGCGCCGGCAGGCCGGCGGCGATGGCCCCGCTGGTGACCGTGACGACCCGGTGGCCCTGATCCCGCAGCCCGGCCACCTGGGCGCAGAACCGGGCTATGGCGTCGACGTCGACACCATGCGCTCCTGTGACCGACGACGACCCGATCTTGGCCACCACCGTCGCCACTGGCTGCTCCCTGCTCCTGGTCTCGCCCATCGAGGTCTTCGCCCGGCCAGTATGGAGGACCGCACCGGGCGCCGGAGTTCCTGTCGCACCCCCGGAGCAGCGTGACGAACCTGTACGACAGGTGGGAGGACGTTCGGAGCGGAGGTGGAGGGCCTGCGCCGGCAGCTGGCGGGCCGGTGCGCTCGGCTGGAACCCGACTCGGTGCCCGTGCCCGAGGTGAGCGGCGTGTGGAAGTTCGTTGGACTTGCTCGAACGAGTGGCTGGCTCTCACTCCTCGAACTCGAAGGTCATGGTCCCGATCCGCACGGTGTCGCCGTCTCGGGCTCCGGCCCGGGCCAGCGCCCGGTCGACGCCGAGGCGCTTGAGCCGCCCGTGCACATAGGCCATGGCATCGCGGTTGGTTAGGTCGCTCACGGCCACCGCCCGCTCGGCCTGGCGACCGACGACGACGAAGCCGTCGTCGCGCCGCTCCACGCGGAAGCCCTCGCCTACGGGACGATGCACGACGAATGCCTCGGGTTCGGGCACGGCCGCACGCGCCTCGGACACCAGCTCGGCCATGCGACCCACCAACGGCTGCACCCCTTCACCGGTGACGGCCGAGAGGCGGGGGCCGGGCCAGGCGGCCAGCGCCTCGGGGTCGGCCACGTCGGCCTTGGAGCCCACGACCACGCGGGGCCGGGCCAACAGCTCGGGCCGGTAGCGACCCAACTCGGCCACGAGGATCTGCTCCTGGCGCGCAGGAGCCACTCCGTCGACCGAGGCCAGGTCCACCAGCACCACCAGCGCCCGGGCCCGCTCGACGTGGCGCAAGAAGCGGTGGCCGAGACCCTTGCCCTCGCTCGCACCCTCGATGAGCCCGGGGATGTCGGCCACCACCAGCTCCACGTCGTCGATGCGCACCACGCCCAGGTTCGGCTCCAGCGTGGTGAAGGGGTAGGCGGCGATCTTGGGCTTGGCTGCGGAGATGACCGAGATGAGCGTGCTCTTGCCGGCGTTGGGCAGCCCGACCAGGGCGACGTCGGCCATGAGCTTGAGCTCCATGCGCAGCCACCGCTCCTCGCCCACCTCGCCCTGCTCGGCGAAGCTCGGCGCCCGGCGGCGCTGCGACTTGAACGAGGCGTTGCCCCGACCGCCCCGGCCCCCCGCCCCGGCCAGCCAGCGGTCGCCCTCGCTCACCAGGTCGGCGAGCACCGTCCCCTGCTGGTCGCGGATCACCGTGCCCTCGGGCACGGCCACCGACAGCTCGGCGCCGTTGCGACCGTGGGCGCGCTTGGAGCTGCCGTGGGTGCCGTCGCCGGCCCGGCGGTGGGGGTGGTCCCGAAATCCCAGCAGGGAGGCGACGTTGCGGTCGGCCACCAGCCAGACGTCGCCACCGTCGCCACCGTCGCCACCGTCGGGCCCGCCCCTGGCCACGTGGGCCTCCCGCCGGAACGAGACTGCGCCGGCGCCCCCGTCACCGCCCTTGACGTGCAACCCGCTCTCGTCCACGAACTCCGACACAGGGTGAGGATACGCCCGGGGTCGCGTGGGCCGACCGGGTGTTCGTGGCCCCTTACGACGTCGTTCTCACCGATCACACCGTGGTGGAACCCGATCTGGTCTTTTGTGGCCGACACCGACGAGTACTGGGTGGTGGATCCCGACGCCTCGCGTCGAGATCTACCGTCTCGCCACTGCTGGCGCTGCCGCCTACCCCAAACCCGAGCTGTTCGAGGTGGGCGAGACGGTGTCGCCTCGTCGCCTGCCCATCTCGTCATCGATCTCGCCGAGCCGTTCCGCCGGTAGCGGTCGGCGGGCACAGCCACCCGAGACGACGGCTTCTCAACCTTGGCCTGAGCGGGCGGGCCGGCTCACGGCGGCAGAGGCCCGCCCGGCGGTGGTCGTGCTCCTCCCCACGGGCCCACCTGATCGGGTCGCCCCCGCTGTCCCTGCCCGTCGGTACTCTCGGATCGTGGCCTCCCCCACCTCGCCGCTTGGCACCCACCTCGTCGCTGTGGCCCACCAGCCCGCCATCGTGGGGCCCGTACCCACGCGCCTGGTGGAGCGCACCGCCCGGGAGGAGGCCGAGGATCTGGCCCTCGCCGCCGGGGCCACCCGGGCCGATGGCAGTGGCCATCGGGCCCGCCCCGAAGCGGCCGACCCCTACCGCACCTGCTTCGAGCGCGACCTCGACCGCATCCACCACAGCCGTCCCTTCCGGCGCCTGGCCGGCAAGTGCCAGGTCTTCATCGCCCCCGACGACGACCATCTGCGCACCAGGCTCACCCATGCCATCGAGGTGGCCCAGGTATCGGCGTCGATCGCCCGAGGAGCGGGGCTCAACGTGGCCCTGGCCACCGCCGCGGCCACGGCGCACGACTGCGGGCACGGGCCCGCCGGCCACGCCAGCGAGGAGGCCCTGTCACCGTTCGTGCCCGGCGGCTACCACCACGCCGTCTACGGGGCCGATGTGGTGCTGGCCCCGCTGAACCTGTGCGCCGAGACCCTCGATGCCGTGCGCAACCACTCCTGGAACCGGCCGGCGCCCACGACCCCCGAGGGGGAGGTGGTTGCCTGGGCCGACCGCATCGCCTACGTGTGCCACGACTTCGAGGATGCGGTCGACGCCGGCATCGTCGCTGCCGACGACCTGCCCGCCGAGGTGGGCGAGGTGGTGGGCACCAGCCGCTCCCGCCAGCTCGGAGCCTTCATCGCGGCCATGCTCGAAACCATCGCCGACACCGGCACCGTGGCGTTGCGTCAACCCGAGGCCGGCGCCCTGGCCACCCTCCGGGCGTTCAACTATGAGCGCATCTACCTGCGCCCCGAGGCGACCGAACAGGCCCGTCGGGTGATCCGCCTGCTGCGCTCGCTCACCGAGTGGTTCGTGGCCAACCCCCGGGGCATCGGCGAGGAGGCGGGCTCACCGGCACGGGACAGCGAAGAGGCGGTGGTGGCCGCCGTGCGCTATGTCAGCGGGATGACCGACCGCTTTGCCCTGGCGCTGGCCGTGGAGCACCTGGGGTGGTCACCCCAGAGCCTGCCCCGAGGGGCCTGAGAGGCTCAGTCGCTGGAGCCGGACGTGACGTCCGCCGGCCGCACATCCACCAGCTTGCGACCCTTACGTGCGCCAAACTTGACCTGGCCGGCGGCGGTGGCGAACAGGGTGTCGTCGTTGCCCCGGCCGACGTTGTCGCCGGCGTGGAAGTGGGTCCCCCGCTGGCGCACGATGATGGCGCCCGCCTTCACCTCCTGGCCGTCGTAGATCTTGACCCCGAGGCGCTGGCCCGGGGAGTCACGGCCGTTGCGGGTGGAACCCCCACCCTTGGTCTTGGACATGGTCAGCTCCCCTTGGAGATCCCGGTGATCTCGATGCTCGAATAGTGCTGGCGGTGGCCCCAGCGCCTGCGCTGGTTGCTCTTGTTCTTGTAGGTGAAGCCCCGGATCTTGGGGCCCTTGGACTCCCCCAGCACCCGGGCCACCACCGAGGCGCCCGCCAGGTCGTCCGGCGAAGCCACCACGGTGTCGCCGTCGACCAGCAGCAGGGGGGTGAAGTTCACCTCGGTGCCCACGTCGCCATCCAACAGCTCGACGTCGAGACGCTGGCCCTCGGCCACGCGCGACTGCTTGCCCCCGGTGCGGATCACGGCGTACACGGCGGACACCCTAGTGGGAAGTTCCCCCTGTCGTGCCCAGGCTGGCTGGGCGCGCTCAGCTGTGGGCCAGGGCCGCGAGGGCGGCGTCAGCCAGCTGCGGCCGGCAGATGAGCAGGTCGGGGAGGTAGACCTCGGGGACGTTGTAGACGAGCGGCGAGCCGTCGATGCGCGACACGTGCAGGCCGGCGGCGGCGGCCACCGCCACCGGCGCGGCGGAGTCCCACTGGTACATGCCGCCGGCGTGGACGTAGGCGTCGACCTCACCGCGGACCACGGCCATGGCCTTGGCCCCGGCAGAACCGAGCGTGACCACCTCGGCGCCCAGGGCCTCGGCCACGGCCACGCTCTCGGGAGGACGGCGGGTGCGGCTGGTGACCACCCGCAAGGGCCCGGGCCGAGGCGCAGGCGCGGCACGAGAACGAGCTGCGCGAACTGCGCTGCCGCGTGCAGGAGGCCGAGGCGGCGCGGGACGCGGCGGCGCACGCGGAGTCGGCCCGCGAGCAGGCGCTGGGGCGGCAGATTGCCGCGCTGGAGGCGCGGCTGCAGGAGGTGGCGGAGGAGCCGTATCGGCAGATGGTCGGGAAGGTCCGGCGGGGCGTGCTGCGGGTCGTTCCGCGCGGCGCCACCGTCGCCGTCATCAGCAGGGGGGATCCTGAACTGCTCGAACTCGGCGCGCGCCGCGCGGTTCACGTTCCGGGCGACGCGGCGGGGGATTTCGCCGGCGGCAATCCCGCCGACGACG